>JAVBPI010000105.1:0-15432 GCA_031549705.1 Thermoguttaceae bacterium | reverse complement strand
CTCCGCCTCGCTGCAGAACCTCCGGACCGCAAATGTCGACCGACCGATACCCATCGAAACTCGGCATCGTGAACAGGCCGGACGAGATCGGCGTCGGCGAATTAAACGTCGGATTGCCGAGATCAATCGACAAACTTCCTTCGGCCCCTTGGCACTGGACTTCAACCTTTTGGGCGTACAACACGCCAGTCAGTTTATCATACCGGTGATCGCTCGAAATTGCCAGAGCCGTCAGCACATTTTGCGGCGAGAACATTTCCTGTCGGACGATCCAGCCTTTGTCGTTGAACGTTGTTTTTTTCGTGAACTGGCCGGACGGCGTCTGCCGCCGCGTTACGATCTGGTAGTTGCCGTCCCCGACCGGATACGGCCCTTCGTGCTGTTCGTCGGCTCGAAATTCGACGATTCCGAGCGCTTCGAGGATCCAATCCGGCTCGATCGGGACCGCTTGCCGCATCGGACACGTCGCGAATTGATCATGCCGACAATAATACATTTCCTTCGATTCGAGCCGGCGTACCCAGAGCCAAAAAAGCGTGTCGTTGCTCCCGAAATCGATTTCCTGACCCGTCAGCGACGAGGCGTATCCCCGCAGTCGGAGCCGTTTCGGTCGTTCGAACACGATGTTCGCCCGAATCTGCATCAGCACGCCGGGAACCCGGATTGATGCGTCGTCCGTCTGCATGTTCTTGATCATCAAGCTGTTCCGATTCGTCACCGACGTGAGTTGCTCCAGCGTCGGCGGCGTGTTCGCCGTTAACAGCGACGGCGCCTGACCGCTGTGTTTCGGTTTGAACACGTTTTTCAATGCCTCGCAACCGGAAGCGGTGAGAAGTAGCAGGACGAGAAATAAAGGCTTATACATGGGAAAGCGAATGATTACCGTCCCCTCTTCCCCCCGGGAGAGGGTTAGGGGGAGGGGCTCTGTGGTTGGAATCCAGGAAAAGTTCAAGAAAGTCAACATTCCTCTTTTCTGTTTTGCTTATTCGTTTGTATAAATCAACGTCGAACGCCCCTCACCCTAGCCCTCTCCCGAGGGAGAGGGGAGGTTGACCAACGTTTTTGGGAAATATCACCCCAATTATGTGTACAGCAGCGAATTCAAATAATCCTGAACTTCCTTGAGCCGAGTGGCGTTCGGCATGGCGACGGGAATTTCGTAGTTTGTGTTCTGTTTCAGCGAATAGACGAGTACCGTTTTTTCGCCGGTTTCGGTTTCCTCTTCCCGTTCGTAGCGGAACAGCCGGCGCCGAATCAACAGCAGCGTGAGAATGTATCGGATGTCTGCCTTGTCCGGTTGGCCGCTCAATTGCTCGAACAGGTCGAGCAAAATGTCGTTCGGTGCAAGTTTGACCTTCTTTTCGTTGATAATGGGGACGGTCGACTTCCACCATCCGACAGCATCCGCCGGTGGTCCGGCCCACGATTCGGCTCCGTAGTCAACACGGCGCATTTCCCCCTCTTTGCCCGGATCGTCAAAAACAACCGAGAAAAAGGTTTCGCCGGGCTCGAATACCCGTTGGGTCGCCGCACAAAATTTCGAAGGTTTCGGAGCTTCCATCGAGGAACAATATCCAAAACACGAATTTTCCACAAGATCGGTTTTCTTCTCTGTTAAGCCGAACAGCGCATGACGTCGGCGTTTTTCATTTTTTCTCAACAAACACCCTCGTCCGGATCGATAACCAATCAAGATACACCGTTTTTGCCCGGAAAGGATTTCCGCAATGGTTCCGCAGCTCAATTTGAATCGCCAGACCGTCGAGGCCATCGTTCGGGACGTCGTTCTCGGACGCGCCACCCATTTAGCCGGTACTCCGCGCAATTCGGCACCGATTTTGAAACCGGAGTTGGTCGTCAGTATTTCGGCGAGGCACATCCATTTGACGGACGAACATGTCGAAATACTTTTCGGCCCGGGCGCGAGGCTGACGAAGATGAAGGACCTGTATCAGGACGGATTCTTTGCGGCAAATGAAACGCTTATGGTGGTTGGTCCAAAAAAACGGATGCTGCCGACGGTTCGAATCCTCGGTCCGACACGTTCCGCGTCGCAGGTCGAGTTGGCGTTCACCGACGCGATTTCGCTCGGCATTGACCCGCCGGTTCGGGAAAGCGGCTCCTTGGCGGGTTCCTCGGGCTGCGTGCTTGTCGGTCCGAAAGGGGTTGTCGACCTGAAACAAGGGGTGATTCGCGCCGAGAGGCACGCTCACATGAGTCCGACGGAAGCGGCGTATTACGGCGTCAAAGACAAAGAACGGATGAAACTGCTCGTTGAGTCGAACGGTTGCACGACGATTTTCGACCAGATTCTGGTCCGCGTCGGCAATGGCATTAAACTCGAAGTCCACCTCGACACCGACGAGGGAAACGCCGCCGATTTGGAACACGCAACAAAAGTCGAATTGATCCGTTAACCGCGTCGGCCTCCGACGCGCGGAACGACGTAATAACCACGAACCACGAATTATCATGGCAAAAAACATTGAAGCGCTCGGAATGATCGAAACGAAAGGGTTCATTCCGTTGGTGGAAGCGACCGACGCGATGGTCAAGGCGGCGAACGTCGAGTTTCTCGGTTGGGACAACGTCGGCAGCGGCTTGGTCAGCGTGTTCATCACGGGAGACGTCGCGGCCGTGAAAGCGGCGACCGACGCCGGAGCCGCAGCTGCCGGTCGGATCGGCGAAGTCGTCAGCGTCCAAGTGATCCCGCGTCCCCATTCCGACATTGCCAAAGTGCTTCCAGGCTCCGTCCAAAAGAAAACAGCGGGGTGAATTAGTTGAGAATTGAGAATGGTGAATTGAGAGTTAAGGCAATTTAAGGCAATTCCCAATTTCCCGTTCTCGACTTCTTTCTCAACTCTCCATTCTCAACTCTCAACTCTCAATTATCATGCAAGACGCAATCGGACTTATCGAAACGAAGGGTTTGATCGCTTTGATCGAAGCGACGGACGCCATGGCCAAGGCGGCCAACGTCGTTATTGTGAAACGGGTCCAGATCGGCGGCGGTCTCGTCACGACCGTCGTTAAAGGGGACGTTGGTAGTGTCCGCGCCGCCGTGGAAGCTGGAGCCGCCGCCGCGCAAAGCGTCGGTGAACTGGTCGCCCAACATGTCATCGCCAGACCCGCCGACGGCTTGGTCGCGGCGTACTTGGCGTAAACGATTAAGGTAGGAGACCGACCGCCGGGCGGCAACCTACCATTTTCCTCCGATGAAAATTCTCGTCGCCAATCTCGGTTCGACCAGTTTCAAGTATTCGCTGTACGACATGGACGGCGAAAAGGTGCTCGCACGTGGTAAGGTGGAGCGGATCGGCGACGCGGTCAGTCCGTGCAGCGTCGAAATCGGCGGTTCCAAAATGGAACAGAATGTTCCGGTGCCGGACCACGCCGTCGCGGTAAAACAGTGCCTTGCACAACTAACGGAACCCGGCTTCGGTTGTCTCAAGGACGCTTCGGAAGTTTCCGCAATCGGTTTCAAGGCGGTCCACGCAGCGGGGATCTCCGGCGTACAGAAAGTCGACGCCAAGCTGCTCGATGCGATGGAAGAGATCAACGACATGATGCCGGCCCACAATCCGCCGTATGTCCGAGCCATGCGGAATTTGGCGGAACGGCTACCGGGAATTCCGTTGATCGCCGCTTTCGAGACGGGTTTCCACCAAACGATTCCGGATCGTAACCGCTATTACGGCGTCCCGTTCGAATGGGCGGAAAAGTACGGAATCAAGCGTTGGGGCTTTCACGGTGCTTCCCACAGATACATCGCCGAACGAACGGCGGAGATTCTCGGACGAAAAGACTTGAAAGTCGTTTCGATGCACCTTGGCGGTTCGAGTTCGCTCTGCGCGATCAACGCCGGAAAGAGCGTCGCCGCCAGCATGGGAGCCAGCGCTCAGACGGGTTTGTTTCACAACAACCGCGTCGGCGACTTCGATCCATTCGTCGTGCCGTATTTGATGCGTAAAACGGGCAAGTCGCAGGACGAAATCCTGACGATTCTCGCAACGAAAAGCGGCCTGCTTGGCTTGAGTGGTCTCAGTGGCGATTTGCGTGACGTCATGAAAGCCGCCAAGGACGGAAATCGTCAAGCCAAGCTCGCCGTCGAAGTCTTGATCGGCGATATCCGGAAATACCTGGGGGCTTACCTTGTCGAACTCGGCGGCGCCGACATATTGGTCTTTACCGGCGGCATCGGCGAGTATCAAGCAATCGTACGTGAAAACGTGTGCAGCGGCCTGGAGAAACTTGGCATCGTACTCGACTGGAAAAAAAACGCTGAAGTCAAAGGGACGGAATCCCCGCTCCATGCCGACGACAGCGCAACCCAAATCTGGGTCGTTCCCACGAACGAAGAACTGATCGTCGCGCGGCAAACGAAAGAATCCTTATGTTCATAGCAAAGGTTGTCGGAAGTCTGGTTGCCACGCAAAAGGACGCCTCGATGGTCGGGCAGAAACTGCTCGTGATCGAGCCGTACCGGCTGGATGATTCGCGCACGACAATGAAGACGACGGGCCGCTCCCTGGTTGCCGTCGATACTGTTGGAGCCGGCGAAAATGAATTCGTGCTTGTCGTGCAAGGCTCCAGCGCCCGCATGACCGAAGCGACGAAACCGCTCCCCGTCGACGCCACGATCATCGGCATCGTCGACGCGGTCCATGTCGGCAAGCAGAAAATCACACTGTAACGAAATTTATTCGCCTGCGTTTTAGCCGCGCAGCGCGATCACTCAAGGAGGAGGTATTGTGCAAGCCATCAGCGAACCGCAAATTCGTAACATCGTCGAAGAGGTCATCAACCGTATCGGCCGCGGCCAGGCGGTCGGCTGCCCGGGCAACGGACCTCACTTGAACTTTCCGAACGTCACCAAAAGTTTCCGCGGCTATTTCGGCCTTTTTGCGGACCCGAACGATGCCGTCGCGGCGTCTCGGGCGGCGTTTGAAGAGTTACAATATCGAACGATTGCCGAACGCAAAGAGATTCTGTCCATTATTCGCCGCATCGTGGTCGAACAGAGTGTCGAACTCGGTACGTTGGAGATGAACGAAACGAAAATCGGCCGCCTCGAACACAAGATCGACAAACTCGTCGGTCTCGGCAAAAACGCTCCTGGTGTCGAATTTCTCCGAAGCGAAGCATTCAGCGGCGACCACGGGTTGACGGTCATCGAGTACTCGCCGTTCGGCGTCATCGGAGCCGTTTCGCCGGTCACGCATTCGTTGCCGACCATTGCCAACAATGCGATCAACATGATTGCGTCAGGCAATACGGTCGTCGTCAACCCGCATCCGAGCGGCAAGCGAATCGCCGCCGAAGGGGTCCGCCGGTTCAACGAAGCGATTTATCGTGCGCATGGAATCGACAACCTGATCTGTGTCATGGTCGAACCGACCATGCAGACCGCCGACGTGATTTTCAAACACCCCGATGTCAACCTGATTGTCGTAACAGGTGGTCCCGGAGTTGCGAAAGCCGCTCTTTCCCAATCGAAACGCGCAATCGTCGCCGGACCGGGTAATCCTCCGGTACTCGTCGACGAAACCGCCGACTTGGACCGTGCCGCGAAATGCATCATCCTGGGCGCGGCGTACGATAACAATCTTCTCTGCCTCGCCGAGAAGGAAGTTTTCGTCGTCGATTCGGTTTTCGAGCCGATGATGAAAGCGATGGAACGAGCCGGTGCCGTTCGATTCAACGCCGCCGAAGTGGACGCCTTCACAAAGAAGGCGATCGTTACGACCGGTGAAGGAGCCGCCGCGCACGACGTGCCGTGTCGCGATTTTCTCGGCAAAGACGCCAACGTCCTCGCCGCCGGAATCGGAAAATCGATCCCGGAGAGCGTCGAATTGGTGTTCGGCGAAACCGACGAATCGAATCCGTTCGTTCCCGTGGAGCAAATGATGCCGTTCCTCCCGTTTGTCCGTGTCCGCGACGCCGACGAAGGAATCGCCCTGTCGAAGAAATACGAGCATGGTTTTCGTCACACGGCGATCATCCATTCGAACAACGTCATTAACATGACGAAAATGGGGAAGGCCCTTGATACGACGATTTTCGTGAAGAACGGCCCGAGCATGGCGGGCAACGGCGGCGGCGGCGAAGGGTATTCGTCGTTCTCCATCGCGGGGCCGACGGGCGAGGGAATCACCACGCCGTTGACGTTCACCCGCCAACGGCGTTGCGCGTTGATCGACAGCCTGCATATTTTAGGACGTTAATATGTCGCCGTATGAAATCGGGATGCTGGTCTGCTTCGGTGCCAGTTGGCCGTTGTCGATCTGGAAAATGTTGAGAACACGGCGAAGCGAAGGCAAAAGCCGATCGTTCCTGACAATCGTAATTATCGGTTACATTTGTGGCATCTTGCACAAGGTGTTCTATAATTACGACGCCGTCATTTATTTGTACGTTTTTAACCTGTTGATGGTCGTTCTCGATTTGTATTTAACGATCATTTACAAACTGCGGGCGAAAAAACATGCTCAAGGGTAAGGTGATCGGCACGGCGACGGCGACGTTGAAGCACTCGTCGCTGAACGGTTTTAAAATGCTGCTCGTCCATGCGGACGGCGGCGTGACGATTGCGTTCGACAAACTCGGCGCCGGTATCGGCGACGACGTGATGATTACCAGCGACGGAAAATATACCGGCGAAATTATCGGAACCAAGACGACCCCCGCACGCTGGAGCGTCGTCGGTATCATTGACAACACGAAATAACGCTTGCGTTTTAGCCGCCAAAGGCGCGAACAGAAATTGAATACCAGTAATTTCGACATTGACGACATCGTCAAACGAATCCTCGTTGATTTGACCGCCAAAGCCGAAACGGTCATCAAACCGATTGCGCTGCCGGAGCCGATTGTCGTCGACGAAAAGGAACTGGTCGTCGAAAGTCGAGTATTATCACTGTCCGAACTGAACGGCCGAATCGATTCGATACGGAAAATCACCGTGTCGCCGAAAACCGTGATCACGCCGTCCGTCAAGGACATGTTGCGAAAACGAAATATCGAAATCGCAACGAAATTGCCCGGGAATTTTTCCGTAGCGAAAAAGAATTCGACGCTTTGGCTCGGCGTTCATTCATCGATTTCGGTATCGCTTCGCCTGTCGGAACAATTGAAAAAGAATTACGGTTTGACCGCCGCGACCTTCGACACGCTGCTTGAACTGATCGACGAAGCGGAACGACAAGTCGAAACGGCTCGGGGAATCGCCTTGTCGAACAAAAGCGCAACGGCATTGCGATTGGCGAACCGCCGCGAAAAAATCCGTGCCGTGCTCGGTTATGATCCGAAACAAACGCAAGCGGACACGGCGGAACTCGCCGCCAATTTGCTCGTCGTCGATCCGGGACGTGTCGGCGATTTTCGTGTGATGGAAATTATTAAAAATTATTTTTGTTGACATGCGAATCGGTAAAATCATCGGCAACGTCACGCTTTCACGGATGCACGCTTCCGTAACGGGAACGCAGTGGAAGCTCGTCGTGCCGATGAACCTCGACGATCTGCAACGGCCCGATGTCGAACCGGCCTCCGAAGAACTCGTCGTTTACGATCCGCTCTCGGCAGGGGTCGGCGAATGGATCGCGTTCAGTGAAGGAGCCGAGGCCGTGATGCCGTTTTATCCGAATGTCAAACCCGTCGACGCTTATTGCGCGGCGATACTTGATGAAATAGAGATTGTCCCGTAATCGGGATCACAGATCCCGGCTCGTTAAATTCCATGGAAGGAACCGAATCATGATGAACATGCAACAGGTCAAGGAAGAAATTTGCGACATCGGTCGCCGGATTTACGCCAAAGGATTCGCGGCGGCGAACGACGGTAATATTTCGTACCGAATCGACGAGAACCGCATCGTCTGCACGCCGACGCAGATATGCAAGGGGTTCATGAAACCCGACGATCTCTGCATCGTCGACATGAACGGCAACCAGATCGGCGGCAATCGCAAGATGACCAGCGAAATCCGGCAGCACATCACGATCATGAAACATCGTGAAGACGTCAAGTCGGTCGTTCACTGTCATCCGCCGCATGCAACCGCCTTCGGCATCGCCCGGGAAGCGATTCCGCAATGCGTGCTCCCGGAAGTCGACATTTACATGGGAGACGTTCCGATTGCGAAGTACACGATTCCCGGCGGTCAGGCGTTCGCCGACGCGATCCTTCCGTTTATTGCCAAAAGCGACATTATCGTCCAGGCGAACCACGGAACCGTCAGCGTCGGGCCGACGATCGAAAAAGCGTACTGGATGACCGAATTACTGGATGCTTATTGCCGCATCCTGCTTATCTCGCGAGATCTCGGCAAGGTCGAGTACTTCAACAAGTCGGAAGCGGAAGATCTCATCGCCCTGAAAACGCAATGGGGGATGAAAGATAACCGTGCCGATCTCGCCAACTGCGAACTGTGTGCGAACGACGTTTTCCGCGAAAGCTGGAAAGAAACCGGCGTCGGACATCGAGCGTTCCAACCGCCGACGTTCAAACGAGGCGTCGACGCACCAGCAACGGGTTCGAGTTGTTCGCCGAGCGGGCTGTGCAGAAAATGTGCCGAATCGGGTTCCTGTTGCGCAGGTTCGCAACCATGCGCAAACGCCGGAACCGGCGGCTGCGTGCAACAACCGGCAGCGAATTCCGATCAGGAAATGATCATTCGGGCGATCACCGATCGGGTGATGCAGGCGCTCGGCAAGGTGGGGTAATCGTTCTCCGAACGAGTCGGGAGCGTCGCTCCCGGTTCGTTGGGGCTTCTGTTAGAAAACCATTTTCTTGACTTCGATTCCGGGAAGGGCGGTCAGCTTTTGGGACAGTTCGTCCGCCTTCGCTTCGTCGCCGATGAATTCGACGACAATCAAGCCGTTCGGAGCGCAGACGCCATCGGCGACGTTGTGCAGACCGAGCCGGGTCCGAATGCTGCAACCATATTCGCAGAATACTTTCTGAACTTCGCCGGAATTTTTTGCGAAACTGGTAACGTTCACGCCGAGAATAATGTGCTTCGCCATCGCTGTGCTCCTGGGTTGAAAACGGGGTTGATTAAACTGTCGCAATTATAGACGGTTTGCGGCTCCGAATCAAGATTCCGGTTTCGCCGAAAGAATCACGCCGTAGGCGGTCAGCGTCAGACCGAGCCAAACGAGCCAATTCGTCTGTTCGCCGAAGAAATAAATTCCGATCAGCGACAACACGACAATCTGGCTGACGGCAATCAACGACGCCTGGACCGCCGAGGTCAGCCGCAGTCCCTGAACCTGAAAAAAGAACCCGATCATGTTGCAAACGCCGGGAATCAGGATCAGTTTCCACGCCAGTGGAGGGGTGTCGGTAAACCCGGCAACTCCTTTTTTCAGCATCAGGAAACTCCCGAACACGATCATCCCGACGACGAGGACGATCGACATCATCAACGTCACCGGCGTCGGCGAATAGAGCCGTTTCGGCGGATCTTGCGGAAAATCGTATCCGACCCATTGCGAAAACTGGAACGAGAGCCAAACGCTGTCATCCGACTTCCAAAATCGGCGACCGATGGACCTCAAAATGACAATATAGACTGAATACGCGATTCCGGCGACGATGGTTCCCGCCGCGCCCCAGAGGAATACTCCAACCGATGTCACGGAATGCTTTTCCGACTGTTCGACGGTCAATTCGGCGATTTCCTTGCCGACGCTCAAAACGATTACGGAAACGATCAGGATTCCCATGGCGGTTTTTCGGCGATGGGAAATTTTGTCGCCGAGAAACCGTTGCCCAAGCAGGGCGGTGCCAAGCATTGTCGACGACTGGACGATGGGAACGGCGATCACCAAACCGAGCACGGCGAATCCGACCATGTGGAGCCGAGCGCCGATCAGTTCGCAAATCACCGCGGCAATCGCCACGCCGAAGAGCAGACGCTTGGAAACCCAACGGTATCGCCCTTGAAACAGCCGGAACAGAATCCACGGCAACAACAGCACCAACCCGATCGATTCTTTGAAAAAGAGGAACCAATCGAGATCGACTTTCATGTCGGTCAGCAACCGCAAAACGGCATTCGACATCGTATAAAACGAGGTCGACAGGATAATCAAGAAGGTACCGGCCCAGCGTTCCGTGCTCGGGCCGACAGGGGAACTCATCGCAAAACCTCGCGAAAGAGGGGAAGAATCGTCAAACTTCCCCAATTTTTCCACAACGGTACGTTTTGTCAAGGGTTGGCGCCCCTTCAACGCTTCATGGAGACGTTTTTCAAGGAAGGACGATCTTTTCGATCGCGGCGTTCGTTTTTGCGGCTTCGGTGACGAAATCCTTCCAAGGGCGATCCGTTACGGAAAAAAGTCCGGTGTTCGACCGTTCGCCGGTGTTTTTCTCGAAGAACCGTCCCGCTCTCGCTTGATCGACCAGCGTGAACCATTCGACGCCGACGACGTAAGGGAGCGACGCCGCTGTTTCGACGTAATTCCGGTACGCCAAGCCGCGTTCTTTCTGAGTGTTCCGGTTGCCGTGTCCGCCGGGAAGACCCGATTCCGCCGGACAGGTGTAATGCCATTCGCTGAGCAAAAACGGTTTGTCGCCGGCCCAACCGCGTAGTTTATCGAGGTATGCCTTGTCGATTTTATCCGTGTAATAGTTCACGCTGATCACGTCGCAGTATTTTTCGCACGTTTTCACGAGTTGCTCGTCGATGGATTGCGGCTGCCAACGGCTCCCGAGCAGGAGATGGTTCTTGTCGTATTTTCGAAACGTGTCGCGGAGCAGCGAATAGTATTTGTCGAGAAAAAGTCCGGTGAACGCCTTGATATCCGTTTTCGCGGTGTCCGTCGTCAGCGGCAGTCCCCGGCCGGTCAAGTCGTCGAACGACTTAACGTCCATTTTCCACGCGGTGTTGAACGATTGGATTTTATTGCCGTACTTTTTCTTGAGGAAAGCGACGAGTTCCTTTTTCACGGCGAAGGAACCGTCCAGAGCGGCGAGCGCTTTGGGAAGGTCTTCGGCGGCCTGCTCGTTGGCGAGATAATATCCGATCACCCCTTTCTCGTCGGCGTGCCCGGCAACCGTTTTCGAGAAGACATCGTCGACCTTTTTCGCAAGCTCCGGGTTGAACGGATCGAAGAATCCACGGGCGCCGGGAATGTCGAAGCCGAGCCCCCAGAAGTCGAACATTCGAATGTACGGAAAATCCTTTTCGGCGAACGCTTTCGGAACGCCGCCGAACGCTCCCGCCGAGGTGAACCCGAAAGCCCGCACCCGATCGATCATCCGGGACGCCCAAACGTCGGCATCGTACGGCTTGCCGTATTTTCGAACGAGATTGGCGACGTAAAACGAAAAAGCGCGTTCGTTCCACCACGGATTCGCATGCCATGCCGTCGAAAATTCGCCGGTGCGCGGGGGCAACCATTCGAAGATCGCTTCACGTCCTTCGGTGTAGGTAAAGTCGTCGCTCGGATTGAAACCGCAGATCCCGACGTGGAAGAAGGCGTTGCCGTCCGGATCGACGAGGAACCAACGCTTGCCGCTTTTTTCGACGTGGAAGAATCCCGTCTTCTTCAACCCGAGCGATTGTTGCGTGCCGGGAAAGCCGCCGAAAACGTCCCGTTTCTGTTTCGAAAAAGAATCGTAATATTTTTGTTCGGTTGCGGCGTCCTTTTTCAGGTCGTCTTCGGAATCGATTTTGTCGGGGAACGGTTGCGCAAAATCCTGCCCGAACTTGTCGACCATTTTTTTCGCGTCGACGTCGGTCGACTTACCGGACGTAAACGACAACGGAACGGCGGCGTGGTCTTTATTGTACGGAACGAGCACCATCAAGTGGAAGATCGGCCAATTCCAAGCCCGATTATCCTGGACCTGCACGAACGAACCGGGGGGCAACTCCTTGATCCCGAACGAGTCGCCGGTCGGAGCGGTCAGTTCGAAGGCGGAGGCGTTTCCTTGGAAAACGTGCGGTTTTTCCGGCTTTTCGGGCGGAAACTTTTTGAATGCGCCGCCGTCGATTTTGTAACCGCCTCCTTCGCTCATCGCAAACGGAACAAGCGTTTCGAAGCGGAGTTTCGAGAGTCCGGCCGGCGGGTTCACGACGCTGAACTCGATCACGCCGTTCGATGGGCGGACGAGACGGAATTCGGCGTCGTTGTCATATTTCGCGATCGCCTCCTTGCCGCCGTCGAGGAGTTTTTGCTCGATAACTTTGCCGAGTCCCTTTTGGCTTTCATCCTGCAATTGGGGAAACTTGAACAGGAAGTCGTCCATTCCCTGGAGCGACACCTTGATGCCGTCGGAGGTCAACGACGGTTCTCCGGCGATGAGCGGTAAGCAGAACAACGACAAGAGCAATGCAAGGGAACAGAAGCGGGACATGGATTTTCTCCGGGGAACCGCTTCCGGACGGGGCGGCTCTGATTATCTTGTAAAGACCAATTTCGGCGGCGGGTCGGTTTCGTCGACTTGGTGCGACATTTGTTGCACCGTGGTCGCTTTTCCGACGGCGGCGTACCGCGGATCGACGCAAACGATGCGTCCTTCGGCGGGAATTTCGTCCGCCTTTCCGATTACTGTATTGGTTCCCGTTCCATTTGGCAAGGGGAGCGCGGCCGGTTCTTGTTTCGGTGCATTCAACGCAAGCGGAATTTCTTCCGAATTCTGCGGCGATTCGAAGTTCGGCAACGTCAGCGGCGGCATCATCGGCTCGGTCCCTTCCGAGATCGTTTCCGTCGAACACTTCCCCGCCGAACAGGTCGACTTACCCGACGAGAAGAGCGACGCAACCCGTTGGCAGAACGTCGGTTTCGGCGTCGTGTATGGTTGTGTGTACAGTGTCGGCTCGAATTCCGAAGGGTCGTCGAGGATTATTTCCGCTTCCTTGAACTGTTTGATATCGAACGTTTCGACGCTGAACACGTCGCTGCCGAGACCATCCCCCCACATCGGGAGCCCCCCTTTGACCGGCGGCTGCTTTTTGAGCAGGTTCCGGATGAAAATCGACGGATCCCGCGCGGCCTTGTCGGTGATGATTCGAACGTTGTTCGTGATCGGTTTCACGTCGGTTCGGAGCACCGTGTTGACTTCGTCCGTGATTTTTTCGATGTTACCGAGCGTCTTCATCAGGTTTTCGTACAGTTCCGGACTCCGCATGACCCGCTTGAACGTTCCGTCGGCGTTGTTGATCGCCGAAATAATCGTCGAAACGTCGTCGAAAATCGATTCGAGCTTCTTTCCGCTACGTCGGAGCGATTGCATCAGTTCGGTTCCGTCGTCGCCGAGCCGGTCGGTGAATTTCGTCACACCATCGATTCCGCCGGCGAATTTGTCCATGCCGTCGCCGAACTTTTGAACGGCGGTGTCCATCATTCCGAGCCCCTTGTCGATCTTTCCGAGCCCCTCGTCGACCCGATCCATGGTCGTCATGCCGCGGGCGATTGCCGCTCGGAATTCCTTGATGAGATCGCCGGAATCGGTGAGGAGCTTCCGGGAATGTTGGAGCATGTCCGGCAATTCATGGGCGATTCGCTTGGAGTCCGCTTGGAACGCCGGATCATTCAACAGGTTTCCGGCTCCCTCGGCGAACTTGTTCATGTTTCTCATCGTTTGCGTCATCACCCGCATCGTTTCCTGGAGCTCCTGTTGCCGGACTTTCATTTCTTCGGGTGAACCGATAAACGTATTGGCGCGGTCCATGAACGTCGACATTTTCTCGGCGGTTTCCGAGACGCCGTGCACCGCTTTCTGGATGTCCCCTTCCATGCTCGAAAATCCGCTGACCAAATCGAGCGTCGGAGCCCCAACGAGCGGCGTGCTCGGCGGGATCACCGTGATTTCGCCGACGTATTTTTTCCGTTTCACGAATTCGAGCGTCGAGTCCCCCATGAGCATCGTCTTGCGGACGCGACACTCTTCGTTCGAATAAATTTTCCGGTCGGTCGGGAGCAGAATCGAAACTTCGACGGAGCGATCCTCATCGACCAATTCGATTTTTGAAACACGACCGATCTGGACGCCGTTCTTGATGACCGGCGTGTTGATCTTGACTCCCGGCGTCTCCTGAAAACGGACCTGAAGCGTGTACTCGCCGAAGTTGATGATCGACTGTTTACCGAAAATCAACGTCAACACGACCAGCGTCGCCAGCGCCGCCAGGACCATGACGCCGATCCGGATTTCCTCGATTCGATGGGTTTGCATGGGTAGTGGAGAGTGGATAGTTCACAGTGGAGAGTGGGTAGAGGAGAGCAGAGGATTTGAAGCACGCTTGCGTCTTCACTCTCCACGCTCCGCGATCAACTATCAACTGTTTACACCTATTTCAAAAATTGCGCGACACGGGGATCGGTTGCGTGTTGCATCTCGTCCGGTGTGCCGTCGAAAATGATGTGCGATTCGCCGTCCCGCAATTTCTTCGCCGGGAACAGCATGATGATCCGCTCCGCGACCTTGCAGGCGGACTTCATGTCGTGCGTGACCATAATGCTTGTAACGTCATGATGCCGATGCGTGTCGATCATCAATTCGTTGATCACGTCGCTCATGATCGGGTCCAAGCCGGTCGTCGGTTCGTCATAGAGCATCAATTCCGGCTCCATGGCGAGCGCCCGGGCGAATCCGACCCGTTTTCTCATGCCGCCGGACAGTTCGCCCGGCTTCTTGTCGACGGTATCCGACGAAAGGCCGACTTCGCGGAGCAGCCTCACAACGATTTCACTGATTTCCTCGAAACTCTTCGTCGTGTGCTGCTGTAACGGAAACGCGATGTTTTCGCCGATCGACATGCTGTCGAACAACGCTGCTTGTTGAAAAACGAATCCGTAGCGGGTTTGAATCTGTGCCAGGTCGACATACGACAACGTCGCCAGGTCGTATCCGTCGAACAGCACCCGACCGATGATCGGGACCAGCAAACGGTTTAAGGTTTTCAACAGGACCGTTTTACCGCATCCGCTCTCGCCGATGATCGCAACCGATTCCCCCCGGTGAACCGTGAAATTGATTTTCCGCAATACTGTTTGGTCGCCGAAATCCATGCTCAGGTTTTCGACTTGCAGCAGCGGCTTGGCGGGTTCCTTCGGTGTCGACTCTTGAAGCGGTTGTTCCTGCGGAATTTCGGGACGTTCCTCCACCGTTTCGACCGTTTCCGGAACAGGCTCCGGTTTGTCGAGCGGCGAAAGTCGGCTGAAAAAACGTCTTCCGGGGTCCATGGAGGTTTGGTGGGAACAGGATTGCCGTGTTTTGTGAAAGGCTGAGATTACCGTCCCCTCTCCCGAGGGAGAGGGGAGGGAACGTTGCGTTGTCACAATAGACTTGTTCGGAAACCTTAAAATAGTGAAGTGAGGTGAATTGACATTGCCTTGTTGGGACGATTTGTGGTAATTTACGGCGTTTGCATCTCCCAACAAGGAACGAGGACGCCGTCATGGAACGCTGGCACAAGG
>JAVBPI010000042.1:0-4058 GCA_031549705.1 Thermoguttaceae bacterium | reverse complement strand
CCTTGTGCCAGCGTTCCATGACGGCGTCCTCGTTCCTTGTTGGGAGATGCAAACGCCGTAAATTACCACAAATCGTCCCAACAAGGCAATGTCAATTCACCTCACTTCACTATTTTAAGGTTTCCGAACAAGTCTATTGTGCGGGGGAGCGTTTTCGAAAAAGGGGCGAGTTTGAAGCGAGACAACGCCGATTTCCCCCCCCAATGACGACGAACGCCCCTCACCCCGGCCCTCTCCCGAGGGAGAGGGGGAAAGACGCCAACTTGGACAGTACAAGTACGGAGGAGCGTCTCGCCCGCTGACGGCGTCCGCCGCGACCTTCGCCGAACGGGTGAAATAAAATCAATATACCGTCATTACGGCGGAGTACCGACTCCATTCCGGCTGTTGTCTTGTTGACGGCGACGAACGGATTTGCGACAATGGGAGAACCGTTTGACTCTCAACCCTCCGGGACCACAGGTCCCGGCTCGTCCATTCGTTTACCATGCCAAAATTCATCGTTCCCGCTCTACTCTGTTTGCTCGCGGTTTCCACACTCCTTGCCGAGGAGCCACTCCAAACGCTGTACATCGACCAACTGAACCTTTCCGTCACGGAATGCGGCTGGAAGAAAACACAATCCAAAAAATCCGTCGAGGGAAATCCGCTGACGATCAACGGTCGGAAATTCGACCGCGGCGTCGGCCATCACGCTCCCGGTACGATCATTCTCTCCGTACCGCCAGTCCCCGCCAGGTTCTCGGCGTGGGTCGGAATCGACGACGAAGTCGGCGACAACGGACACGCCGAATTTCTGGTCCACGTCGACGGCAAACTCGCTTGGCGCAGCGGCTTCATGACCGGTAAGGACGACGCCAAACTCTGCGAGGTGCCGCTCGACAAAGCGAAACGGGTCGTGCTGACCGTCGACACCGGACCGGAAGGCTTTGGACACGACCACACCGATTGGGCCGACGCGAAGATCGAGCTGAACGGTCAGCGAGAAGTGCTCACGCAAGGAGTCAAAACCGTTGCGAAAACCGCCGGCGAAATTCTCGACGACGCCGGAAACCTGATCGACCGCGCCGACGAGAACGCCTGCGAATTCCTCGCCCTGAGCCGGGAACTGAAAAAAGGACTTGATCCGAAGAAAGCGGCTCAAGCTCTCCGCCCCGAAGCGACGTTCCTGCCGACGGACCGTGATCCCGTCGACATCGTTCTCCGCCGTACGAGAGCGCTGTTACAAAATCTCCCCCATTTAGCCGGTACTCCGCGTCTCGACGACGAGTCGAAAAAACTCGACGCCCTCGACGCCAAGAACAAGGAAGTTCCCGTCTCCGACATCGAAATGAGAAAAACGCTTTTCGCCGTAGCAACCGCGTTACGAAAAGAGATCGCCCTGAAGAATCCGCTGCTGAATTTCCGTGACGTGTTGTTCATCAAGCGGCATTTCAATCCGGAGCCGGAAACGCAGGGAAACCATATGTGCGACCAGTTCTTCGGTTTTCACGGTCGCCCCGGCGGCGGACTTTTTGTGATGGAGAACGCTTTCTCCGACAAGCCGACACTCCGCAACGTGTTGGAAAACAGCGTCGTCGAAAACGGTCGGCTCAAGGGAACGAAACTTGATGCGACGTGGGCGTTCCTTGCTCCGGAGTTGTCGTTCGACGCCCATCAAATTCTGTTCGCCGCCGCCGACACGAAGTCGCCGCGACATAATTATCAATGGACGGAGGATAACTGTTATCACATTTTCGTCGTGAACGTCGACGGCAGCGGACTACGGCAACTCACGGACGGTCCGTACAACGAAATCGACCCGTGTTGGCTACCGAATGGACGCATCATGTTTATTTCGGAAAGACGCGGTGGATACGGTCGTTGCCACGGCAGGCCGGTTCCGAGTTACACACTCCACTCGATGAACGCCGACGGCAGCGATATTACCATGCTGTCGCCCCATGAAACGAACGAATGGAAGCCCGCCGTGGACAACAACGGAATGATTGTGTATACACGTTGGGATTACGTCGATCGGGGACACAGCCAGGCGCATCATCCGTGGATTACGACGCCGGACGGTCGGGATTCGCGGTCCATTCACGGCAATTTTTCACCGGACATGAAGTCGCGGCCCCACTTCGAGGCGACGATCCGACCGATTCCGAATTCGCAGAAACTCGTTGCGATTGCGACGGGACACCACGCCCAGTATTTCGGTTCGATTATTCTCGTCGATCCGAACGTTTTCGACGACGACGCGATGAGTCCGGTGAAACGGGTCACGCCGGAACAGCTTTTCCCGGAAGTCGAGAACGCCGCCCATCGTGATCCGGCGAACTACGGACAGCCGTTCCCGCTCAGCGAAGATTATTATCTGTGCGTTTACGATCCGTTCAGCGGTCAGGGAAACGGCACGGCGAACAATTACGGCGTGTATCTGCTCGACTCGTTCGGCAACAAGGTGCTGCTTTATCGGGACACGGAAATTTCGTCGCAATGTCCGATTCCTCTTTGTGCACGAAAAACGCCCCCTGCCCTGCCTCATCAAACGCTGATCGGTGTTCCTTTGCAAAAGGGACAGGAATTCAAGCCGGTCGACAAGAATTCGTTACCGAAAACGGGAATCGTCGGGTTGACGAACGTTTATTCGAGCCGCCATCCGTTCCCGGAAGGGACGAAGATCAAGGAACTGCGGGTCGTGCAGCTTCTCCCGAAGACGACACCGTTCGCTCACAATCCGGCGATCGGTTACGGCGACCAAAAGGGAGCCCGCCAGATTCTCGGCACGGTTCCGGTCGATGCGGACGGCAGCGCGTATTTCAATCTGCCGGTCGACATTCCGGTGTATCTGCAAGCGATCGACGAGGACGGTCTCGTCGTGCAGTCGATGCGCAGCGCAACGTATATTAAGCCGGGAGAGGAATTGTTCTGCGTCGGCTGTCACGATCAGCGGTACAACACGCCGAAGCCGAGTTCGGTTCCGACGGCGTTTCGACGTGATCCGTCCGACATCAAACGGGACGTGGAGGGAACGCATCCGATCAGTTATCCGCTGCTCGTCCAGCCGGTTTTGGACAAGCACTGTGCCGACTGTCACGAAAAAGAAGCGACCGCCGGCAAGACGTTCCGATTGGGACGCGGCAAGCCGAACGACCATTTTTACGAGTCGTACAAAAACTTGCGGCCGTACGCTTTCTTTTACGACAACGCGACGTTCACGGAGTCGAAGACGTTCCCCGGCAAGTTCGGTGCGAGGGCGTCGAAATTATGGACGATTTTGGAGAAGGAACATTACGACGTGAAATTGTCGCCGGAGGAAAAGCATCGGATCGCCGTCTGGCTCGACAACAACAGCGACTTCTACGGTTCGTACGAAAACCTCGAACGCCAACGCGCCGGCGAAGTCGTCCCACCGACGCTGGAGTAAAAAACAAAACCAAATAACAACAGCCGGAATGGAGGCGTACTCGCCGTAATGACGGTGTGTTGTGTTCGCCATACCGAACCGTTTTTCACAAAGAGAGTGTTTGCGAAAAAGCCGTCCGGCGTTTCGATTTCAACCCCAACGGGGTGAAACAAGGTAGCCGGGGGTAAGGCGTACTCGCCGCAACCCCCGGTCACGGAACGACCAACACAACCGACCCCAACGGGGTCGAACAAGACGCCCGGTTGTTGCACCCCGTTGGGGTGCGGTTCATGAGAGAGACGCCGACCGGGGGTTGCGCGGAGTACCGCTTACCCCCGGCTACATTGTTGAACCCCGTTGGGGTTGAAAGTTCCCGTGGTTTCAATACGTCGTCGTCCGTCATTACGGCGGGTACGCCTCCATTCCGGCTGTTGTTTTGTCGCGAAATTTTCGGCGGCGCCTTTCCGGGGTTCGTTTCAACGTGTAGAATTCTGAAACGTGCGTCGATTCGAGTTTCGCGGCCCCTCCCCTCCCCTCCACTGTTTCGTGCAAATACAGGAAGTCATCTCGTCGAAGGATTTGAAGCGGTTCGTTTCGTTCCCGTGGTCGATTTACAAGGACGATCCGTACTGGGTGCCGCCGCTGAAACTCGAACAATACGAGCTGC
>JAVBPI010000181.1:0-3375 GCA_031549705.1 Thermoguttaceae bacterium | reverse complement strand
AGGAATTATTTCGACTTCCAAAATACGATTTACAGTTACTCGTTGGAAGCGCCAAGGCGGAAGAATTTCCGCCAAAACTTTCAAAGTTTTTGAACGGAAAAGAACATAAGGTGTCTTTCGTACAAACTCCGTTGAAAACGATTGAAGCCGAATCGTTTCCGGAAAATTGCGTCAACCTTTTCTCCGAACATCTTGTAGAGCAAAAAATATTATTAAACAAAAAATATCCTCTTGAAAACTTAGCCGCTACCGAGGGAGACAAGGCTGTCGTCAAAAAAAGGTTGCGATGGCATTTGAACTCTATTTTCAACAACAACATTACGATGTCGACATTCTTTCGCGAAGAGCATCGACGACGGGATAACCTTTGGACGCGAGGCCGTTGTTGGTAAGATCGGGAAAGGCGTTGACGGTATACTCGCAGTGGTCGGTATAGATGTAATTCCAATGACAGCCGTCGGGCTGCAGTTCGGCGTGTACGAAAAAGCAGCCGCCGTCGATGGTGATGTGAGTGGTCCCGGGATCGGGATGATTCAGGTCGGACTCGGAGGTCGCGGTATGGAGATGACCGTTGTAACGATTTTCCTCCTGGGCCTTGACATGAACGGAGCCGCTTCGTTCCGTGGAAGCGACGTTCTCGACGGAATCGCGTATCGTGGTTGTCGTAACGCCATTGAACCGAACCTCCCCGAGCCACCGTTCGTAGTTCCCGGTCCCGTCGTCGAAATCCCTCCTAACCGTACTGTTGCCGCTCACAAAAACACGATGGTCGGCGTCATGAGTTTTTACGGCGAAGTGCCGCCCGAAAAGTCCGGAAAAACAAGCGTGAAAGACGCCGCGAATCGTCAAGGGCCGAAACGTCTGGCGGGGTATGTCGCCGCGAGAATGCCGGAGGACAAGTTCCCGACATTCCGCGAAAAATTAGAAACGGAAATCCGTTCGCCCCTGAAGCGTCTGCCGCCGGACGTGGTGAAGATCCTACTCAACGACGGCGGTACGAACCTCTGGACGCATGCCGACGCGGAGCCGCTTTACGACGGCTTCGGAAAGATCGTGGCCGAAATTCCAATACGGCATCACGTATTGGATCATGTCACGTCGGGGGCGGAAGGGATTTTCGGCAAAGGAACGGCGGACGGCAAGGTCTGGTATCGCAAAATGGAAGGGACGCTGTTGTCCTACGAGGACGGAGCGGAGCGAGTCATCCGTTCGAAATTTCATTGGACGACACATGCCGGAATTATCCGTGACACCACTTGAGGGAACCTATCTCCAAAGGATTGATTTTTCCGCTTGGAAATGGGATCATCTCGAACGCGAAAAGCGGTTTCGAGAACAAGCGAAGGTCTATTTTGAAAGCGGTCACATCTTCGGCGAGGAAGGCCAAGCGTTCGAACGGTTCAACCTGGCCTATCCACGCTCCGTCATTGAAGATGTTTTGCAACGAGTCATGGCGGTTCGATGACTTTCCGGAATTCCCAAACATCAATCGAAATAAATGTTGCATCAATAAAAAAGAGAAGCGGTTCCATGAGCAAGCCGAATCAATTGATCCGTGAAATGAATGGCACTGTAGTTCCAAAAATTTGTACACCGTCGCGCAGCCTGACTCCACCCACGCCCCTTTTCTCGGTTGAAACGGCCTACCAAACCAAAACGCCCCATTTGCCGAACTTGATCGTTTCGTCGGCTTTGACTTCTTTCTGGTAGAGCGTCGTAATGTTGCCGATAATGTTACCGAAAAGAAGGACTTCCGGCGATGAGACTTTTTCGAAATCGTTTTTCAAGAGTTCTTCGACGACGCTGTCCTTGTTTCTCGCTTTGAGCGGCGTGAAAACGTACACCATGCCGGGTTTGCGGCAAATCGTTTCAGTGGCTTCCAGCTTGCTTCGGAGAAATTTCCTGCCTTCCAACTCCTTGGGATATTGGAGCAACGTGTAATCGCGATTCGTGAACAGTTTTTCACCCGCCTTGAAGAGTCCCTGTTCGTCACCGTCTCGCAATTTCAGTTCGGGAGAGTCGCCGAAACGGATCAGTTTGCCGTCGGCGTTCGGATTCGCGTCGAATTGCAGCGGTTTCGCTTCCGAATGCTGTGCGGTCGCCTTGTTGACCAAGAGTCGCAAGGCTCCGTTTTTCGAAACGATTTTTCCGGCTTCGAGGTCTTCCTCGCTGAATCGGGCCGTGAGAATTTCTTTCGCTCCCATCCGATCGTAATCGTAAATGATGTAAATCGTTCCATCTTTCGCCTGATCGCCATCCGGATAGGAGACGCCATTGCGTTCGTCCAGCATCAGGCCGCCGATCCAGGTTTTACCGTCGTCTTTCGAGAGATACGCCGTCAAATGGCTGCGGCCCGTTCTTTCCGTGAGTCCGCCGTGCTTGACGAGCAAAAGATTCCCCGATTGCATGCGGCGGATGAAGAAACGAGACGATGTGTGCGGTAGCGTCGAAGGTTGCGATTCCGACCAGGTTTTGCCGCCGTCGGTCGACGTCGACTCCCCAATGCCATATTTCGTACGGATCAGCATCCAAAGGGAACCGTCCTTCCGTTCGACCACCATGTGTTCGTCGAAGATCGCGTCTTTTTTCGGAACCGCGATGTGTCCGAGATCGTTCCACGTTTTTCCCTGATCCTCCGAAGCGACGACGTGAGCACCGATCGCCAGCTTTCTTTCGGGATGCACCGGATCGAGCGACCAGAGCGAGACCGGCAACAGCCAGCGTCCGTTCGAATCGACGATCGGCTTGCACATCATGATGCCGTCACAGAGTCGTCTCGGGACGCTCCAAACGGCGTCCTCGGATTCCGGCGTGTCGGTTGTGATGCACCAGACGCCGCTGCGACCGTCCCACCAATGTTCGCTCTGAGCCCAAAATACCCAGAGTTTGCCGTTCGGATCGGTCCACAGCGCCGGATCGTAGGCCCGAACCGGTCCCGGAATGTCGATCGCGAGAAGCGGCTTGCTCCACGAACCGCCGGCGTCGCCGCTGGTTGCGACGAGCACATAATTATCGTCACCTTCACCGCTTCCGCCGGCGTACCAGTCGGCCCAGAGACGTCCGCCCGGCGACAACGCCATGCTGGGAATTCCCTGGAATTGCCGCTTGTCGTTCCCGTACTCGACAGGGACGGGCTTCAAGATCATCGCCGGCGCCAAAGCTTCGGGAAATTCCTGAGCGACAAGACGACTCGAAACGAAAATAAAACACGAAAACAGAAAAACGAGGCTGGAATGTTTCATGGGGTATTATTGAGCAGGTGATAAAATTGGGTCCGTTGTTTGACCGACTGCCGTGTAGGGTCCGCCGCGTTTTGAACTCCGCTACGCTCCGTACAAAACACGACTCCGTTCATTTTTTATTGCCAACACATTA
>JAVBPI010000189.1:0-7379 GCA_031549705.1 Thermoguttaceae bacterium | reverse complement strand
GACGTCGTACGTTTCGGCAAGTTTGCGGGCGGTTTCGTGCGCCGTGGTTTGGATTTCGAGCCCGATTCCTTCCGGGGCGCGGCGCAACACCATTTCGACAACATCGCGTCCGGTCCCGCAGCCGAAGTCGACGACGGTTTTACCGCGAATTTCCTCGAAAAACCGTTCACCGAAGAACCCCTGCAACCGGAACGGAAACTCGGTTTCGGTCAGCGGCGACTTCCAATTTCCCGTTTGCATTTCTTTCGACGGCGCAAAGCGATTCAAAATCGCCAAGCCGAGCCGTCCGCCGATGATGCCCATGCGAAAACCTTTTCAATGAATTACAAGTTGGTTGCCGGCGCAAGGCGGTGCGGCTGACAGTTAACGGCCGAGACGCTCGTTCAGGAGTGCGACGAGTTCGTCTTTTTTCACTCGTTCCTGTTTCAGCGTGTCGCGGTCCCGGATCGTGACAGTACCATCTTGAACCGTTTGGCCGTCGACCGTGATGCAGTACGGCGTGCCGACTTCGTCCTGGCGACGGTAGCGGCGTCCAACCGCCCCTTTGTCGTCATAGAAGACCGACATCGACTTTTTCAGTGCGCCGTAAATTTCACACGCAATTTCCGGCATGCCGTCCTTCTTGACGAGCGGAAAAATCGCCGCCTTGATCGGAGCGATGCGCGGATTGAGCTTCAGGAAGACGCGTTCCTGCGGCTTGCCGTTTTCGTCCGGGGCCGTGTCGACGTTGTACGCTTCGCAGAGAAACGCCAAGGTTGCGCGATCCGCTCCGGCCGATGGTTCGACAACATGCGGCGTGAACCGTTCTTTCGTCAGATCGTCGTAGTACGTTAAATCTTTGCCGGAACCGCGATGTTTCGGTTGGCCGTGTTCGTTCTTTTCCAGAACAAGATTGTCGCCGTCCTTGACGAGCTTCCCTTCCATGTGGGACCGCAGGTCGAAGTCCCCACGGTGCGCAATCCCTTCGAGTTCGCCAAACTCCCCGGGGGGCAGGAACGGAAACTGGTATTCAATGTCCGCCGTACCACAGGAATAATGGGACAACTCGTCGGCATCGTGTTCACGCAACCGCAATCGCTCCCCGGCGAGCCCCATTTCGGTGTACCACGAGAACCGGCGGTCGCGCCAATACCGGTACCAGTCCGCCGATTGGCTCGGATGGCAGAAGAACTCGATTTCCATCTGTTCGAATTCCCGGCTCCGGAAGGTGAAGTTGCGCGGCGTGATTTCGTTCCGAAAGCTTTTGCCGATCTGGGCGATCCCGAACGGAACCCGGACCCGGGTCGAGTCGCAGACGTTCTTGAAATTCATGAAAATTCCCTGAGCGGTCTCCGGACGCAAAAACGCCGCGTCATCGTCGCTTCCGAGCGCCCCGATGACGGTCTTGAACATCAGGTTGAACTCGCGCGGAGCGGTCAGCGTACCGACATGCTTGGCGTCGGGGCCCAAGACGTCGCTGAAATCGCCGAGTTGGGAAATCGGGAAAATCTCCCCTTCCCATTGGAGCGTGTCGGCTTCCTTCTTGCGGAGTCCGAAGAATTTCAAAGCGACTTCATCGAGAAACTGTTGCGTGTTCTCGGTTTCCATCGTTGTGACGAAAACCTTCATTTGTTGGCTCGGTGCTCCCCCTTCGCCGCGTTTGGTTCCCGTCACCCAGCGACCGCGAACGTGATCGTAACGGTAACGCTTTTTCGACTCGCGGCAGTCGACCATGTAGTCGTGGAACAGGTCGTAATGTCCGCTGCATTTCCAGACTTGCGGGTGCATGATGATCGTGCAGTCGAGCCCGGTCATTTCGTAGGTCTGCGGTGCGCCTTGGGGGACGATCATTTCGTTATGCGCCATGACCATATCGTTCCACCAGGCGTCCTTGACGTTCTTCTTGAGCAGCACGCCGAGCGGGCCGTAGTCCCAGAATCCGTTGAGTCCGCCGTAGATTTCGGACGATTGAAACAAAAATCCACGACGCTTGCACAGGGCGACCAGTTGGTCCATTTCCATGATTCGAGAATTGTTAAAGGATTTATTTAACCGGTACTCCGCGCTTTGAGGGGACGCGGAGTACCGGCTAAATGTCTTTCGATATACCGTTTCGTTTGTTCGAGATGTTCGGACGAATTGGCGTAAACCTTCCAGCAGCCGACCGACCAGACCGACGCGGGGACATCCAACGGATCCGGATAGCGCGGAGTAGCGGCTAAATGGCGAGGGTGAATCCCCTTTTCGAGGAGAGCTTTCACGGTTTCCTCTTTGATCCTTAGGACGACTTCCTCGATGTCGGTTCGTGTTGGACCGATCAAAAAATGGACGTGGTCCGGAACGACGGCGCAGGTAATCAACCGGACACCGGGTAAAAGGCGCGGAGTACCGGCTAAATGGAGGACTGATGTAATTGTATCGATTTGAGCGATATTGAACAGGATCGGCGGGTGTTTCAGCCCGCTTTTTGTTCGAAGACGTAGACAGACGTCGTGTGGTTCGTGGGCAACCGAGACTTTTGATTCCGTTTTCGTCGCCCGACCGCCGTCTTGGAACAGCTTTTCGGAGCCAACGAACCGACTGCCGCTTCCACGGGGATCGTTCGGCAACCAATGTCCATACACGCTGATCGTAACATGAAACCCATGAATCATGATTCCCCTCCCCCATTTAGCCGGTACTCCGCGCTTTTGTGCTCAACGTCCTAAACGACGTCGTCCTTGCTCGGCGGCCGTCGGAAGATGCGGATTGCCTGGATCATCTTCAGGAATTCATTGGACGTCTTGGGACGATCATTCGGATTCTTGGCGAGGAGCATTTTCAGGAATTCGGTGAATTCCGGCGTCAGATTCTTGTTCCGGCTTGTGATCTGCGGCGGCGGCGTCGAGAGGTGTTTGTTCAATAAGTCGTTCATCGTATCTCCGGCGAACGGCAGCTTCATCGTCAGCATTTCGAAAAACGTGCAGCCGAGACTGTACATGTCCGCTTGGGGCTCCGGAGGGAGTCCGCGGATCTGTTCCGGCGACATATAACTCGCCGTTCCCTGCGGTTTCGACTTCATCGCCAACAGTTTCCCGATGCCGCCGACGGTCTTTTTCGCCAAACCGAAGTCGATCAGTTTCATCTTTCCTTCGTCGTTCATCAAGAAGTTGTCCGGTTTCACGTCGCGGTGAACCCATCCCTGGCTGTGGAGGTACGCCAACGACTCGACCATGGCGGGGAGCAGTTTCGGCAGGTGGGCGCAATACTGGTCGTAACCGCGATTGACCCACATTTTCAGGTTCGGCGCCGAGAACCACTCCATCGCCAGGTACGGCGCCTTTTGGTACCATCCGAAGCTGTGAATGCTGATCAACAGCGGATGCGAGAGCTTTGCGGCAACTTCGAACTCCCGCTTGAGCAGTTGAATCTGGTCGTTTTGCTTCACGAATTGCGGCAAGAGCGTCTTGACACCGACGAATTCCCGTTTTTCATCGTCGTACGCCTGCCAAAGACGGCTCGACTGGCCGGTGTTCACGACGTTCAAAAGCCGGTACGGTCCGATGTAACCAATTGACGCATTGCTCATAAAATTCCTCGTCCATCCGATATCGGGAGAAAAGGTGAGTATAGACTTTCACCCGCTGTTTTGCAATGGACCACGATTCGGCGAAAAGTGAAAACAAACGCTGGCAATCGGCGGAAAAATCGGGTATAATCAATGCGAGTGCAAATATCCTGAAACCGTTTTTGATCGGGGGATTTATGAGCATTGGAAATTTTAATCCCATCGCGGCGAGTTTGGCGGGGACGCAGTCGGCGGAACGAACCGCCGGACAAGCGGAGCGGCAAGCCGATGCGAAAGCGCACGAACGCAAAGTCGCCGGCGACACCAAGGCAGCCGAAGCTCAAGGAATCGGCGGCGACGACAAGGAAAGCGAAGCGTCTTCCGGAGATCGGGACGCCGATGGACGTCAGGCTTGGCGATGGAATCAATCGCGTGGCAAGCAACAAGACGAGGAGCACAAACCACGCGACTTGTCCGGCCAAAGGGGCCAAACCCTTGATCTGGACGGTTGAACTCGAACGTTTACGGTGATGGCAAGAAAAATGAACGGAGTCGTGTTTTGTACGGAGCGTAGCGGAGTTCAAAACGCGGCGGGCCCTACATAGCAGTCGGTCAAACAACGGGTCAAGTTTTATCACCTGCTCAATAGCCCGCGAACCGAAGGTTCCGGTGTTCATGAAAACCTCACGAACATGAAATACCAATTCATCGTCAAGGAAAGCGAACGAACGCCGTGGAAGGCGACGCTCAGCCGCATCGAGCAGCTCGGCAGCGGGCTCGATTACGATGTTTTCACGACCCGGGAGTTCGGGGAAGAAGAAGAAAGGCTTCGCACGAAATTGCGAACGCTGAACGGCGAGCCCGTTCGGGTGATCGTTTGCGGTGAAAACGCGACGCTCCATTTCGCTCTCAACGGATTGTTCGGCTTCCCGAACGTCGAACTGGGATATGTTCCCTTGGACAACGTGTTCGATGTTTTCAGTACGGTTCCCGGCGTTCCCCGCGCTCATCTCGGCGACGTCGATCGGATGATTCACGGCTGTCCGACCGACATGGACCTCCTTCAAGTCAACGACCGATATTGCATTAACGTCGGGAACATCGGTTTGGACGCCAATGTCACCAAACTCCGCTTGCGATTGCAGAAGCTGTTGCTGTACTGCCCCTGGTTACGTATCGCCGAAGAGTACCTGTACGGTTTGGCGAAGTACGGCGCGTTCATCATGGATGCGCCGGAAGAGAAAATCACGATCCTGATCAACGGCTATGAAAAAATCGTCGACTCGTACACGCTTGTCCACTTTGCCAACACGAAACAGTACGGCGCCGGGTACATTTGTGCCCCTCTGGCTCGCTCCGACGACGGTCTGATCGAATTCCTCCACGGTAAACGGATGCCGATCCGAAAAATGCCTCGTGTGGCGAAAATTTACCGCCGCGGCGATATTTTGTCCGACGATTATGTCCATGGAATGATCACTTATCGGCGTTGCCTTTCGTTGGATATCAGTGTTCCGCAACCGGTATTCGCTGCGCTGGACAGCGCGGTTTACCTGAAAAGTGATACGTTCAAGGTTCGAATTCTGCCTGCCGCGATCCGGTTTGTGCTCCCCGAACCCGATGTCCCCGAACCTGATGTCCCCGAAAGCGAACACGGTGACAAGGTCCCCGCCGAACAGCATTTGCATTAGGCATATGGATTTCCCACGAAAGTTTCCTGCCCGAATCGATGATCGCTTGCGTTTTAGCCGCGCAGCGTGCCGTATTCTTGGAGCACTGAGCCGCCGAAGCGAACAACGGCGATGAGTTGCCCCGCCCGTTCGGCACTGCGGCTCGCCCCCTCTACGCCAAGACATGCAAAAAGGTATAATTACAATATTGTTGTCTATTTTATGAATAACGCAATTAAATTCATTTGTCCATGAGTGAAGCCAACGACGTCGGGTCCCTCCCCCTACCTGAGCAAGAACTTGCGACCATCCGATTCTGGAACGAACACCGAATTTACGAGAAGTCGCTTGAACAGCGCAAAGACGCCAAGCGGTTCGTCTTCTACGAAGGCCCGCCGACCGCCAACGGGCTGCCGCATCCGGGACACTGCCTGACCCGGGCGATCAAAGACCTCTATCCCCGATACAAGACGATGCGCGGCTTCCTTTGCGAACGCAAAGGGGGTTGGGACACCCACGGTCTCCCCGTCGAGGTCGAGGTCTGCAAGGAACTCGGCATTCATTCGAAGGAGGAAATCGAACAGTTCGGGATCGAGCCGTTCATTCATCGCTGTTTGGAAAGCGTCTTCCGGTACACGAAACAATGGGAGGAACTCACCGAACGGCTCGGTTTTTGGGTCGATCTGAACGACGCTTATGTTACGTATCACCGAAGTTACGTCGAGTCGGTTTGGTGGTCGCTGAAACAGCTTTTCGACCGCGGTTTGCTCTACCAAGGGCATAAAATCGTCTGGTGGTGGGCGCAAGGGGGAACCGCGCTGTCGTCCGGTGAAGTCGGTCAGGGATACCGCCAAGTTGCCGATCCGAGCGTCTTCGTTCGGTTTCCGCTGGTCGATCCGCTTCCGGGAGCCGACTGGAAGATGTTCAACGAGGATCTCTGCTTCGCCGTCAATTCGAAGATCGGCTTCACGGGAGTCGTCGACCTGATCGTTTGGACCACGACGCCGTGGACGTTGCCGAGCAACCAATTTGCGGCGGTCAACCCTGATTTGGAATACGCCCTTGTCCAATTGTTCGACGAAAAAGGAAAAGCCGAAGGCCGAATTTCCATCATCGCCAAGGATTTGGTCGAAACGGTCGCCGCCAAGGAGAAATTGAAGGCGAAAGTTCTCGAAACCTATAAGGGGAGCGATCTCATCGGCTTGCGGTACGTTCCACCGTTTCCCTTTTACCACGACAAAATGGGCAAGGAGACGGGAACGCTCAAGGACGGCGGCAAGAAAATCCCGAAGGCTTGGCGCATCGTTTCCGCCGATTTCGTCTCCCTCGACGCCGGAACCGGTATCGTCCACCAAGCGCCGGCGTTCGGCGAAGTCGACTTCGACGTTCTGCAAGCGGAACAAGCTCGATTCGTCGACGGCGAGGAGCCCGAATTGATCTGTTGCGTCGGACCGGACGGCAAGTTCACCGCCGAGGCGCTCCCCTACGAAGGGAAATGGGTCAAGGACGCCGACAAGGAAATCGTCAAGGATATCCGTTCGAAAAGCCTGCTGTTCCACCAGGAGCAGTATTTGCACGAATACCCGTTCTGTTGGCGGGCCGACGAAGATCCGCTCATCCAATATCCGCGCCGGAGTTGGTTCGTCAAAACGACGCAGTTCAAGGAGCAAATGCTTGAAAACAACCAGAAGATCAACTGGATGCCGGAGCATATCAAGAACGGTCGATTCGGCAACTTCCTCGAAACGAATGTTGATTGGGCCCTTTCCCGGGAACGGTATTGGGGAACCCCGTTGCCGATCTGGTGCTGCGAGGAGACCGGCAAGTTCGAGGCGATCGGTTCTTACAACGACCTGCTTCAAAAGCCCGGTGTTTCCGGCATGGAAGTTTGGTCGAAAGCGAAAGACGCCAATCCCGATCTCAACGACGACTTGAAGGTTCACAAGCCGTACATCGACGCGATCACCTACGATTCGCCGTTCGCTCACGGCAAGAAAATGCGGCGGGTTCCCGAAGTGATCGACTGCTGGTACGACTCCGGCGCGATGCCGTTCGCTCAATGGGGATTTCCATACAAAAAAGGTTCGATCACGCGATTCCGAAAACATTTCCCGGCGGACTTCATCAGCGAGGCGCTCGACCAGACTCGCGGTTGGTTTTACAGCCAATTGGCGATCAGCACG
>JAVBPI010000137.1:0-4868 GCA_031549705.1 Thermoguttaceae bacterium | reverse complement strand
TTACAGCACGCAGTTGCACCGGCCGAGGGCGTCTTGTATTCCAAGTGTTTCGAACATGCCGTGGGTTTCGAGGCAGAGGCCGATTTCAAGATCGGGGCTTACACGTTTCGCCGTTTGGATCAAGTGCCGATAACCTCTCTCACGCAGTTCTTCCGGGTAACGCATTCGTCCGTCCTCCGATTTTGCTTGCCGCATCTGATCGGCAATCGCGTTCTGCGGACCAAGTTTGCGATTCATCAACTGATGGGCTCCTTGATACGAACAGATCGCCCCGATCGTCAACCGTTGGAGTGGAATGTCTTCGAGCAGTCGTTTCAAAAAGTCGGCGTACAAATCGATCCAGCCCTCGACGGGAACAAGTGGCATCAGGACGGCCCGAACCGGATACCCGACGTCGGAACATCGCTTCATCGCCCGGATTCGTTCCACGACCGTCGGCGTATTCGGCTCGAATTGTCCCGAAACCTCCGGCGGATGCAACGTCCAAGATAGAATCGTGTGTCCGGCGTGGTCGAGGTCGAGCAGATTGTCTACGTCGGCGGATTTCGTCAACACGACCTGCCGGGCGAATTCGTGTTCCGCGAAGAACGGGACCAATCGCCGCGAATAGCCGGTGAGCGGATCAAGGGCGAGGCCGTCTTGCAACTTTCCGTGATAGAACGCCTTCGTCCCACCGATTCTCCGGGCGTTCTTGTCGATTTCGTCCAGAATATCGTCGAGGTTCGTGAAGATTTTGACCGAGGGAGAGAATTTGACGCCCGGAGTACCGGATAGATAGCAGTAGGAGCAACCGAAGGGGCAGAACCCGTACAAGGAAAAGTGCCAGTAATTCGGGCAGGTGTTCCCTTCTTCGGAACTCAACCGCACGGCACTTCGGTGCTCCCCGATCACCAACGTCCGCTTCCCGGCTATGTGCTGCTCGAACGGCGTCGGCCCGTCAATCGGAACCTTCGGATGGGCCGTGTCCGACCGATCTTCTGGCAGAATGTCCGGGTACAGGGCCAAAATCTTTTCGGTCAAATTCCGACCGGTTGCCGTCCGATCCCACCCGCGAGCCAGCACGATCCGCGACGGCTCGAAATAAGCGACGCGGCGGGACGTGTAGGCGGTATCTGTCGGATTGGAAAAGAGATCGGGCTGCATGGGGGTGCGACGAAAACGGCAATTCAAGGTTCAGCTACGCATTTTACCAACGCTTGAAACGGATTCAAGAGTAAAAGTGGGCCACCCCTCCGCAACTCGCACGGTCCGATGCGAATTCACACTGGATCATCTTCTCGCTTCGGGAAGAAGAACCGCGACAGCCCGTGCCAGAGGAACAGGCCGCCGGACACGCAGATCAGCCCGAACAGGACAAGGACAAAGCGGTTCGCTCCATGCTCGATAAGTAATCCCGCATCGGTCGGGCCGACGGTCGAAAAGTCGCAGCCGATATACGCTCCGTTGACAATCGGGCAGAATCCGGCGAAGAAGCGGAAAAGATACGCGGTCCTCAAGCGAAACAGACGGACTGTCAACCACAAGAGTACGGGAAACACCGCCCCGAAGACGGCTCCGGCTCCATAGACGAACAATGGATGCTCGACGCCGACGGCATCGGTTCGGGAGATCGGCAGGAGGACGACCCGTTCGACCGTCGCCCCGCTGCACCACGCCGCGAGAACATGGCCGAGTTCGTGAACCGCTTCCATGCCGAACCAACAAGCGATCAGGAAAATCAGGATGAATGTCCATTGCCGCAGTTCTCTGAAAGCCATATTATGACTCCCGGTGGTGCGGAATCGTAAGAAGCGATTCGGTGAAACGGCGGTCGGACATGATCGGCCAGATTTCGCAATCCGTGAACAAGATGATGGGAGCGATTTGAAACGGTTCCTTGAACTTCCAGCATCTCATGTAGTGCCGAATTGCTTCCTTGGCTTCCGCCAAGTTCTCCAACGCAATGTATGATTTCGCCGCTTCGGAATGCGGCTCGGCGTCTTCCAAGCGGTCGAGATAGCGTTCATAAAATGTGACGTGATCTTCCGTCGACGCTTTTGAGAAAGCATGGCTTGCCAATCCGTCGTAGGATAAGGGCCGCTTCCGAAAGCTCCTGCGTCGGCAATGTTCCGGTGAGACTCGTTTGACATACCGCTCTAGATATTCCAGATTGATCTCCCCTTCCGTTTTCAATTTCGGCTTGGATTCCGTCAACCGACGTGTCGTGTTTTCCGGATCGGAGATGAGCGACAAAGCAACTTGGTATTTTTCGTAATTCTTGCGTATGTTGGGATTCGGCGGCGTATTCTTTTTCAGTCCTTCCAAAGCAGCCCGGCTTTCCTTCCAACATCCGAGTTGACAGGTCGCCACGAGAATCAATTCAAGGTGCTCTCTTTTGTAGCCGTCGATATGGTACCGAACTGTTTCCCAGTCGGTACCGGACGCCAGAAAATCAAGCGAGAATTGAATCCCTCGCTTCCAGTCGTGTCGAAAATAACGCAGTTCGGCAAGCGGGATCGCTTTGATCTCTTCGAACCCTTCGATCCGGTCGAACAGGCGAACGCCTTCGTCAACCCGACCAAGTCGAATTTTTTCGAACCCTTCGTAAAGTTTCGTCGGGATCGCCGCCATAGAAACACCTCATTTCAAAACATAAGACCCTCGTCATTTCCTCCGCACCAACTCGCTCGCATAGCGTCTGCCCACGGTTTCCCGGTGTTCTCGTAGCCAATCAGTCAATCGCCTCGTCCCGGCAGGCGGGGCGTCGACGCAGAGCAGATTCGCCTTGAGCCCCTCGATTTCCTCCTTCGTAATCACCACGTCGCCGGTCAAGAGACCGATCAATTTGCCGACCAATAAACCGACCCCATCGGGAATCGACAGGATCGGACGTTTTTTGCCGAGGATAATTTCCGACATCGTTTCGATCAATTCCCGATACGCAAACGTTTCCGGTCCGATGGCTTCGACGATTTCGTTTTCCGTTCCTGCTCCCTTTTCGACGGCAAGAGCGGCGAAGTCGTCAACGAAAATCGGCTGCAATTTGTACTGACCGTCGCCAAAGACGCCGAACACCGGGAACCGCCGCAACATCCACGCGATATTATTGATCAAAATGTCTTCCTCGCCAAAAAGCACGGTCGGACGGAGGATTGCACAGGAAATCCCGGAGTCGATGAGAGCCTGCTCCAACACCGCTTTCCCGGAAAAGTATTCGAGCGGTGAGTCGGGCGACGGATTCGTGATGCTCGTGTGAACGATGCGTCGGACACCGGCTTTCTTCGCAGCCTCGAACAGTTTTTTCGTATTCTCGACCGCGACGGAATGCTTTAAATTCCGGTGGTTGAACCGGACCCAATAGGTATTGTACAGCACGTCGACGCCGCGAAGCGATTCCGCCAAACGATCCGGATCGTCGAATGAGAACGGAAACACTTCGATTCGGTCTTGAAACTCACCGGTTCGATCCGGTGAGTTGGTCAGGGTACGCACCGTCTTTCCCGATTGGAGCAACCGCCGGGCAATATACTTGCCGGAATAGCCGAATGCTCCGGTCACAGCATGAAGGTCCGATACCGACATGGAAGGTTCTCCGTCTCGCTGTCAATGATAATCGATCTGCCCGAATTGCCCGACCAACGAATTTATTGTAAACTGAATCGATTGGGAATTCAAGAGAATCGAATTGCATAGGTGATCGTTATGGGCGTCGACCTTCTCGACATCGTTTATCGTCTCGAAAAGACGTTTTCCATTCGCATTGACCGGGAAGGTTTTTTCGGTCCGATGTCGGAATGGGACGAAGCTCTTCGTTCCGGGCAAAAAACGCAACAGCAACTTTTTGACAAGTACAGCGACCGTCTGACGGTAAAATTCCTGTGCGATCTCGTGGAGCGACGAATTCGGGAGAAAAACGAGGGGATCGATACTTTTCCTGATTTTCTGGCGGAAACAAAGAAGTCGGTTCATGGAGCGTTGGCAGAGTTTTTCGACATCACCAATCCGTCATTGATCGAAGGTGATGATACTTTGGCTGCATTATGTGAAAAAGCCAAAATACCTTCACCACGCTGGTCTCAACTTTACCGCATTCGAAAAAGCGACACTCCGACATTGAAGCTGATCAAAATGCAGGTTAGTTCACGCGAACTGATCTCTTCCGGGAAAGCTCTTTGGCAATCCATTACCGTGCCCATTATTCTTTATGTATTGCTCTTGCTTTTCGGATCGTTCTTGCTCAGCCGGGAGTTGGTCGGACTGCTCGCCATCGCGGTGTGGAGTCTGCCGATCGTTTTGTTTTTCGAGCGTCGCTTTGTGATCAATCGATTTCGCAGTCGGCGACCGCCGCGAATAACTGTCGACGAACTCATTCAAGAACTTGTCAAGCTGCGTCCGGACCATTCCGTTCGTGCCGACGGTATTTCGTACAGCAGAGCGGAAATCGAGCAAGCCGTCGCCGAAGCCTTGATCGAAGCGTTGGCGGTCAAGCCGGAAGAGATCAAACCGGAAGCCAGAATCATCAAAGACCTCGGAGCGGAATGAAGCACAAAATTACATTTGCACAAAGTATCACGCACCTTTTCGACGATATCAAATCGCCGTTGTTGCTCAAATTGAAAGGCGGCTTGTTCCTCCTGTTGGCGATCATGTCCGGGACGCTGACCGTCTACGACGACAACAATTGGCGTGAAATCGTTTTTCTCGTCGTCTGCATTTGGGCATCCTGCCGGTTCTATTACTGCTTGTTCTATACCATCCGCAGTCAACAAACTGCACTTTTCATAATTTGTGAAATCGGTTAAAATATCCTTGTCGGTTTTGCCTCATCCCTTTTTCGACAAGGACGTTGCCATGCTCCGCCACGCATGTTCCGAAGAAGAAAAACAAGC
>JAVBPI010000053.1:0-4036 GCA_031549705.1 Thermoguttaceae bacterium | reverse complement strand
AAACGACAAGCAGGACGAACACGGTCGCTTTTTTAGCACCGAGATATTTTCCGATTACGATCATGCTCGGGCGCGAGAGCGTTGGCCCCCCCCGAAGCAGCGTCAATGCCGGGCCTTTGCCCATGCCGAGTCCCATCAACGCCTGCATGAGCGGGATTTCCGTCAGCGTGGCGAAGTACCAGAGCGAACCGATCACCGACGCGACCATGTTGGCTTGAAAACTGTTGCCGCCGACCCATTGGGCGACGATCTCGGCGGGGAGCAGCGAGGCGACGAAACCCGTCACAAATACGCCGCCGAACAGGAGCGGTACGATGCTCTTGGCGAACGACCACGTTTGATCCATCCATTCCGCGAGTTCATCCCGCTCGAACCACCGGACGATCATCACGGCAAGCAAAGCGGCACAGGCGAGGCAAAGATACCAGCGATACACGAAGATCGTCGCCGCGAAACGATAATTCTCCGGCACGTTGTCCGTGATCTTCTCGATGCTCTTCAAGACAATGAGAAAGCGGTTGCCCGGCTCGAAGAATCTTTGTTCGTTGGGCGTCAACTGGTCGAAGCCGCTCACGGCATTTTGAATCTGGAACGTCATGTCGCCGCTTGTTTGTTGCGTGATCGAAGAATCAAGTTCGACCGGCGTCGTGATCGTCAGTGTCTTTTTTCCGGCAAGGTTATCAAGATGTGTGAGCGTCGTTCCTTGCGGGAGGGAGAGAATTTTCGTGCCGGGATTGACCCAGTCGCTGAACACGAGAAAGGCGATCATCACGGCGAGGAACGCGGCAGTCTGCCAGAGTTTCCGTTTCGACGGCGGCGGGTCGGGCAGTTGCATCGTCGCGGCGATTCGTTCTTCTTCGCTCTTGCGGAAGATCAACGCCATCAACAGGCCGATCACGATGCTCATGCCGATTGCCGTTACGGTTCGGGCGACGCCGAGTTCGAAGCCGAGGACGCGAGCCGTCAGAAAAATCGCCATGACATTGAGAGCCGGTCCCGCCACGAGAAAGGTCGCCGCCGGACCGAGTCCCGCCCCGATGCGATAGATTCCGGCGAACATCGGAAGAACGCTGCACGAACAGACGGCTAAAATCGTCCCGGAAACCGATGCGACACCATAGGCTTCAACAGGGTTCGCCTTCGGTCCAAGATGCTTGAGGATCGATTCTTTTGACAAAAAGGTCGCAATCGCCCCGGCAATGAACATCGCGGGAACGACGCAGGCGAGTGTATGGAACATCGCGTACCACTGGAGCATCCGAAAGGCGTCGATGAAGGCGTCCTGCACCTTCGGGCTGCCGATGGGAAGGAAGTAGGCGACGAGGAAGACGCCGACAAGTCCGGTAAATATCCATTTCTCTCTACTCATAAAATTGCACGATTGGCTAAAAACGCAAGTGTTGTCTCAAAAAAAATGGAGTCATGCTCCGGGCGGTCAACGGTCGCCGAGAACGTCTTCCAAGCACTGGAACATGTCGAGGATGCAGGGGCATTTCAGACTGTAGAAGATGTTCTTCCCGCGTCGTTCGTCCGTCACGATTCCGGCGTTCTTCAGAACGGAAAGGTGTCGGGACAGGGTGGACATGTCGATATCGAACATTTCGAGTACCACGCAGACGCACTGTTCCCCTTCGGCGAGCTTTTCGACGATCTGGAGTCGCGTCGGATGGCCGAGAGCTTTGAATATCTCCGACTTCCGCTTGACGGACAACTTGTTCGGCGTCGTGGTGCGTTTCACGGCAGGTTCCTTTCACAGACTATACCGACCGACACTGGGACGTTCATCAATATCATTTAGCATTTTAGCCAAATATGCGGGTGATGTCAAGAGGGAACGAAGGGGCAGCCCGGCGCCCTCATTCGCCGAACGGCGTAGGCGTCGGTTCCTTGGACACTCGAAAAGATCAGCGTTCACGTCGAGATTTTTTTGCATTGATTGACTTTCCCGGCGCATCCTGATAGACTTGACGGCACGATGCGTTGGAAGATTCTTTGGTTCCAATCGAAGGTTTTCCGGCGTTGAAGGTCGGTCGACAACGGCTGGTCTTCTGCCAACGTACCCAGAATATCCGCAAAGTATTGACCGATTGGCAATAATCAATCGGTCCAGTTGGTATCGATCCGGTTTACCGGTACGCGATTGTTTTGCGCCTACACGGGGGCCGGTTTCGATACCATCGGGACTATCCCCTTTTTGCGGAGGGTCTGGGTACGGTGTGTATTCGGGCCGGTCTCCGCTTTTATTTTCTTTGGAGGTTGGCAGTATTATTCTCACCGCCGACCGCCATGACCGAACCCTCGGATCATCACGACACGTCGTCTTTGAACGATGTCGTTCTGCATATTTCCCATGCCTTGGAAGCCCTCGACCGTCTGATCGCCTCTCAAGAGTCCCGGACGGCCACAGACCAACGGATTTTACGCCGGATGATTCGCAGGCTTTGCCGTCCCAGCCGCCTCACGCCGGAGCGGCGGGTAAAAAAATCGCCGGGCTGATGCGGCGTTTCACTTTTCTCTGCCGCCTCGACGACCAGCGGAACGAACTCCAGTCGCTCCGGGATGATTTCGTTACACTTGAATCAGGCCAACAGGTTCCGGCATCGGATATTCCCCACTGGCGCCGGGAGTTTTACACCGACATGGCCGCCATGATGGTCCTGGACCAACAACTTTTCGCCGACACCGACGTTTCCGGGTAATACCATATTCCAATCAACATTCATCATTTCCTATCTGGGAGGCTCCCATGTTCGGATTCTTGAAACCCCTTTGCCGTAGCGAAAAATATCGAAAGTTCTATTGCGATTCGTGCTCCCACCTGCGGCAGAATTACGGACGCGGGGCGACGCCCTTTTTGAGCTATGAATCCGTTCTCGTCCATGCGATGACCTTCGACGCCGGGCTGATCCACGAAGAAGACACCGTGTCGCCCTGCCGATGGATTCCCATTTCCAAACGGCCAAAAACGACATCGGAAGTTCATCAACGCATCGGCGAGTTTTCTGCCGCCCTGACGCTCCTGCTGGTCAAGACGAAGCTGGAAGACGATATTCTTGACGATGGTTCTCGTCGGGCACAGCTCGCAACGTGGTTTCATGAAAAGAGATTTGCCCGAGCCGTACACTATTTCTCCGGTCTTGATCCCGACTTCGAACGAACCATGCAAGGTTTTCTCGACAGGCATCGCGAAATGGAATTGTCCGGTACGGTGGAATCCCTGTCCGAGTACGCAAAACCGACGGCGGACGCTTTCGGCTATGTGTTCGGCTTGCTCGGCGTTGCAATCGAGGATATGGAGCGCAGAACGGTGTACGAAAACATCGGCAGACAGGTCGGAGAAGCGATCATTTGCGCCGACTGCGGTCGCGATTGGAGCGAGGACCGGAAAAAGGGTTTATACAATCCGGTGCGAACGCTGGAGGAATCGGCTCATGCGATCGCGGCGTCGCAGGCGGCTCTCCGGGAGGGCGTCGAGGCGGCAAGACAAACGTTCGGCGAAGATTGCGTCACGGAACAAATCCTGCTCGGCGTGCATGACCGGATTTATCGGCAAACCGAATTGGACAAACGATACGAAAAATATCTCGTACCGCTCCGGGAGTGTTCATCATTGGAAAGTATGAAAGAAAAGAATTCGCAAGGCATTGTTCTGGCGTCTTGCTGTGCGCCACCTTCTGCAATTCATGATCCTATCGGATATGAAGAGTATCAGCAAAACAAATGGGTTCCTTACGTCTGCTTGTGCGGATGTCTTTATTATTGCAGTAACACTTGCGATAGCACATGTGATAATTGTCAGAAGGATTGTTTATGCGGATGGTAAAAAAAGGACTCCCAACCCCAAGGGAAGGGAGCCCAAACGAAATGTATCGAATTGTAGGATTGTCCGTCCCGTTCAGCGGGTGAAGTGGTCGTCGTTAGCGAACAGCGACACCCCGGCGATAATGCACATGATCAATCCCATCCAGGGACACAAGCCCAGATTCACGCCAATGACATAAATCAGCAGAAGCCCGGCGATTTCAAAGCCTCCACA
>JAVBPI010000235.1:0-12683 GCA_031549705.1 Thermoguttaceae bacterium | reverse complement strand
ACGGAGCTTTCGACGGGCGAGTACGAAAACGCCGAAAAGCTCCCCGGCGGGATGGTATTTGAAACCGCTCGCAAAGAAAAATGCCGAGCTTGACCAGTTCGATTTCGTGGAGGATTTGTGTATCCAAGGAGGAACGATATTAACGTTCTTAATTGTGTATCGTTGCATGGCGGCTTGGTCGGCTCCCGGCCGATGAGCCGGACGACCGCTGAAAACACGGTGCGAAAGATGATCGAGCATTGGACGGAGTTCGGGCTGCCGGACTACGCCCAGTTCGAGGACCTGCCGTCCAGGAGTTTCTGGGAGGTTTATTATTCCGAAACGCGAACGATGATGAGTCCACGAATTCGCCGCTTGCGTGATTGGGCAACGAAAAACCTGAGCGGCGTGGTCCTGGAAAAACTGTTGGATTTGTGCGACAAAAAAGAGGAGTGGGCTTTGTGGTACGATCATGAAGATGCGTACACGACGAGCAACATGCTGGATCGTCTGATGCGTCGTCAGAACGATTATTTTGATCGCGGTCAACATTTTCATGGCGGTTTGGAGTCGTCGAATTTGCGAAGTCGTCGTGGGCGATTTTGCACAATTACGGGCCTTGGTCTCCGTCGACGCCGGCGGAGAACGACGGAGCGGGTTGTCCGGCGGAGCGATTGAACGGCAAGCGTTACAGCAATTGCCGGCTCACCAATCTCCTCGTCGCCGCGTCACTCGGCGGAACAAAAAAATCGCCCCTCAAAATGTGAAATAATCAGTAATTTTCGACATTCTGAACGCTTTCTTTTTGCGCCGCTTCAAAGATGGTTGCGTATCGCGGCGCCCGTACCGGGGAAGGACTTTCCTTCGTGGCGGAGGCGTCCCGTTTTAATGTCGGCTCAAACCACGCCGAGGCGTCGAAACGGGCGCCGTCGCCGCAATCGTCGGTGATCAATTCCAACACGTCGACGCCGGAAACGTCGACGAAAATCGGCTTTTTGCCGCCGGTTCGTAAAACATCCGATTCGTAGAGAACCTTACCGTCTCCCTTCACGATGAACTTGACCGACGGCTGGTCGCCGCCGGGCATGTGAATATAGTTGAGCGGAAAAAGGGTCGCCCAATGGGTCTGCACGCCGATCATGCTTTCAAAGGTTTTCCAGCGTCCCTTGAGTTCGTAGGTCAAATTCGACGGGGCAGGCGTCCAAAGGGCCGTCGGCTTCACTCCGTCGAGCCAGGGAATCGCTTTCGGTCCCGGACAATCGAATCGTGTCTTCGCCGACTTCCAAAGGACATCGCCGAGAAAAACTTCCCGGGTCGAGTCCGGAATATCTTCCGAACGAACCGGAAAACTCGTTTGTCCTTTCAGGTCGACCTCGACGTCCGGACGTTTCGCCTGGAACGCCTCCAGTCCTTTTTTTGTAACGCCGTTGTTTTTCAGGGCGATTTTTTTCAACTTTTTCACGTCGGCGAGGAAGAGCAGTTGCCGATCGTTCATCACGGTTTGGACGAGCTCGATTCTTTGAAGGGCTTTCAAGGCGGCAAGCGATTGGAATTCAACATCCGTCAAACCGCCGCAATAGGAAAGACTGATCATTTCCAATTGGTCGTTGCCTTCGAGCGGTTTCAGCGTTCCCGGGCTTAGCTCGGAAGCATGGAGGATCAAGAGACGAAGACTCGGCATTTTGGCGACGGACTCCATGTGAACCGCCGCGATGAGGTTGCTCTTCGCGTCCAAGGAGTAAATGCTTTTGAGCGATTCGAGCGACTTCCAGTCCGGCATGGGCGGTGTCGCGCTGATGTTCAGGTATCCGAGACTCTTCCCCTTGAACAGTTGGGTCCAATCCTCCGGCGTCCAGTGGCGGTTGTTCAAATCCAAGATGTGGATGTAGTCGTTAATACTTGCGAGTGTCCGGACTTCATCCGGTGTGATGGTGCAAGCACAGGGGGCGTTGTGGTGCTGGAATCCGGCGATCTTGCACGGAAACGGCGTGTAATCACCCATCTTCCATGAATCGCCGACGTAGGAAACGACAAGCGGCGTGAGGTTGATTTCATCGATTCGCTTGAAATCGGAAGGCAAAGGAGCAACCACGCCCGGTATGCTGCCGAAGGTGTTTTTTCTGGTTGCGATATACGATTTGCTCTTGTCGTCCGGGAGCTTGAGACTGACGATTCCACGGAGTTTGTTGACGACCAGATCGGCGACTTCGACGTCAATGTCGTGTTGCGATTTTTTTTCGGCGACTGCAATTTGCGTCGTTTCCGATTGCCATTCGAATGCTCCGATGTCCGGAGCCTTGCCGACGTTGCGCGGTCGACCCGTGATGTCCGTTTTCGGCGTCGTTTCCGTGACGATTCCCGCGTCGATCGCCGGACTTCCCGCAAGCAGCGGCATCACGGGAGTTCCGTTGCCGAAGTCCTTGAGTTCGCCGAGTTTGATGTCCTCAAGGGGTAACATACGGTTGCCATGCTCGGAAGATAACATTGTACGCCGGAGAAGTTGCTCGGTAAAAATGCAATCGTGAACGTTCAGCTTTTCTATGTTGCCGTTATTTGTGTCAAAATTGTTGACCCACTTGCCCTGATTGCCCGCGATAATGGAATTTGATACCGTGACTTCCGTTGCGGCAATTGGAGGCGTCCCGCCGAAACACAGACCGCCGCCGTTGTCTCCATGATTGCCGACCAGAGTCAAATGTTCTAACAGGAAACGTCCTTTGCCGGCAATTTGGACCCCCCCGCCGAATTGTCCACAGGTATTGCCGGAGGCGAAAAGATTGACGATTCTATAAGTTTGTCCGCTGTCCGCGCCTTCCAAGTACATTCCGCCGCCCCCACCCCGCGACTTGTTATCGATAAGCGATATGTTTCGCACCTCGACGGCTTTCATCCCATAAAACCCCATTCCGCCACCGTTTCCCCATACTTTGTTACCGACCAGCAACATGTTTCGCAAATCAGCTTTCGCGTCGATCAATTGCATCCCGCCACCGATGTTGTCGCGAAAAACAACATCGGTCGCAACGAGCGAACTGTCTCTCAACATCAGCAGCCCCGCCGAAGTTTCATAGCAAATCTTTACGTCCGGTTTTTTCGGCTCATGAATATCGTCGTAATCGCAATTTCGATTCTTTTCGAAAAGAACATTACGCAAGATAATGGTACTGTGATTGGTACCCGCCAATCCGCCGCCGCCGAAACCTTTCCACCATTGGCTCTCTTTGTCAGGCAGGCAAGCATTTTCGACGAAATCGCATTGGAAAAACCGGGCCGTCGAATCGTCGTTGACGCAAACCGCGCCGCCGTAGCCGTCGACGACTTGCCCGTTGGTGAAGACGATTCCGCCGAAGTTACACTCGGCGCCGTCCTTGACGACGAACAACCGGCCTTTTTTGTCGCCATTCAAGACCAGCCGTTCCGGACCGAGAGCGATCAACGTGACACTTCCCGCTTCCACCGCCTTGTGTTGAACCGTGAACGGATCGCCGCCCAAAACGAGTCGATGGTTCTCCTTTGTCGTTCTCACGACGACGATATCGTTCGCCTTGGTTTCCGACGCTTGCTTAAGAGCTTTCTCCAAGTCGTCCTTCGTCGGCTTCGGCAGCACGATCACGTTGGTGTCCTTCCAATCGATCTCGTTGTATTTTTGTTGCAACAAATTCTTTTCGTCGTCGGAAAGTTTCGTTAAATCCGCCGACGGCGGTTGCGGCGGACTCACTTTCTTTTCCGGTTTCTCCGTATCGACGGGTTTGGTCTTTTTCGCCGTGTCGACTTTGGTCGACGGCGACTTACCGAGAAACAAGCCGCCGAGCCCAAGAAGCACGGCGCACACGGCGACGACACCGAAGACGAGCAACCGATTGTCGTTACGACGAACCGGCACGGACTTTTTCGTCGACGAATTCATCGTCGAAACGGGGGGCACCCACATCGGCGGCGCCGTGGCTCCCGACGTTCGATCCGACGGCAGACTCGGCACAACGCTCATTGGCATCTCGGCGTCGGCAGTCTCCGCTTTGGGCTTTTCGGCCAACGCCTTGACGAAAGCCTTGCAATCGGGAAATCGGTCGTCCCGTTTCTTGGCCAACGCTTTGGTCAGCGCCGCGTTGACGTGTTCCGGCAACATCGGGATCGGCTCCGGCGGATCGTTCAGCACGCATTCCCGCAGAATACCGATATCGTTTCCTTGGAACGGCGGATGGCCCGCAAAGAGTTCATAAGCCGTTACGGCCAAAGCATATTGGTCCGTTCGAGCATCCTGCATCCGCCCCTGCCACTGTTCCGGAGCCATGTAAGGCCGGGTCCCGGAGACCTCCATGACCACTTCGCTGAACTTGGCCATACTGGTCCGAATTTCCTCCGCCAGGCCGAAGTCAATGATCTGCACGCCGTCTTTCTTGCTGATCATCACGTTCTGCGGCTTGATGTCGCGGTGGACGACCCGCTTTTCGTGAGCGTAGTCGAGTCCCTTGGCGATTCCCCAGAGAATCTGCACGGCGTCGGAAAACGACATTTTGCCGCTCTTTTCAATGCGATGCTGCTTGTATTCGTCCAACGGCATACCGTCGATGAACTTCATCGCAAGATACAGACCGTGATCGGGGTCGGTGAACAGCCCATAAACCGGACAGATATGCTGGTGCTGCAATTCGTGGACTTTGCGGAAAGAGTCCCGAACGGAGTCGACGGCGGCCTGAATGTGCTGGACTTCCTTGGGAATGAACTTGAGAACGACATACCGGTCGGCGGTTTCGTCGTATGCTTTCCACGCTTCGCCCATTCCGCCGCGTCCGAGCTGTTTTTCAAGACGAAAAATGCCGTTCAGTCGGCTTCCGGGAACGAATCCGCTGGTCTGGAGCGGTACGGAACCACCAAAGGCGGAACCGTTGTGCAGTGCCGTCGCGTTCGGATTGAGGTCGGCCCGAACGATCGTCGTATCGGGATCGTTCCGGGCGTCGTGTTGTTCCGTAGGTTGAGGAGAAGACATAGACGAGAGAAGAAGCGATTCGAGACATCAACCAAGACAAGTTTCCGCTATTTTATAGGAAAAAGACGCCGAAAACCAGTGGACCGGAAGGTGAATAATTCACGCCAGCTTTGCGCGTCCACAAAACTCGCCGCACCTGTCGTTACCGTCGGGACATCGTACAGTCCATTCGTTCTCTTGCAGGCGAGTGAAGAACGGGGTATAGTGTGTCACGCAGACTGTAATCAATGATTTTCAAACTCCCAAACCGCAGGTTCCGACTCCGTGAGATGAAAACAACTGCCGTTCTGTTAACGCCGCTTCTGGTTTGTCTTTTCGTCATCGTTGCTTCCTCGGACGAGGTGCGGGTTCGGTCCAGTGGGGGAGTTCCACGCATTGAAATCGACGGTAAACCGGTTCGCGGTCGCATGTTCTACGGATACTCCGGCTACGGCGTCCTCGACGTCGAAACGGAACCTCGACTTGCCGAATGCAAATTCACCGGACTCATCGACGATCCGAATGGGGCGTCGTTACACATCCGTTTTCAGAGGGAAGCTAATACGATCCGAATCGGCGAGCTCCGAGTCGTCGACCTCGATTCCGGAGAGGAGATGATTTCCCGTTGCGATTTCGAAAACGGCATGGAATCGTTTCGAAAAGATTGGAACGTTTGGCCGCAAGGTGAAAAAAACACGGTCGGCAACGTCGACATCGTTCCACGAAAGGACGGAAGCGGCAAGGCGATGGAAATCAGCCTGAATCATCCCAAGATTGGAGAATGGCCGGATTTTCATGTTTATCACCAACCGCGACTCGCTATTCGCCAAGGACACCGTTATCGTCTCAGCGTTTGGGTTTGGGCGGAAAAGAAAACCACCGTGTTTCTCGGTCTCTTCCGACCTTCGGCCGGATTCGGGAAAGCGGCGCACTTTCCCGAAATACTCACATCGCAAATCAAACTCGCGGCGGAAGCGGAAATCGACTTCGTCAGCGTTGCAATCGGTCTTCCTTGGTCTCAACCGGGGGTGGATTCGACAATGCCGATCAAAAAAATTCTCCTCGATTGTCGTACCGCACTCGACGCCAATCCTCGGGCGCGGCTCATTCCACGAGTCTCCGTCGGCGTTCTGCCGTGGTGGAAGCACGCCAATCCGAGCGAAATGATGGTTTTTGAAGACGGGAAAATGTCGGATTCTTTTGAAGTCGCGTCGGAAAAATGGAAGAAAGACGCCAGCGAGCGGCTCGGTCTGCTCATCGAACGTCTGGAAGCGGAATTCGGCGACCGGATGGCCGGTTATCATCTGACCGGCCAGTGTTCCGGCGAATGGTTTTACGAGAATGGTTGGGGTAGCCGTTATCACGGACACGCGGCAGTTCCGAAGGAAGCGTTTCGAGCTTGGTTGCGAAAAAAGTATCCGACCGACGAAACGTTTCGAACCGCTTGGAAGCGTTCGGACGTTTCCCGTTCGGAAGCGGAGCCGCCGTCTCCGGAGCGCCGCCGTGCCATGGAAAAGAAAGGCGTTTTGCTTGATCCGGCGACGGATCGGGACATCATCGACCACAACGCCGCCCTTCAGGATATCATGGTCGACGGAATGCTCGCCATGGCCCGGGTCGTCCGGGAAAAAACGCACGGAAAAAGACTTTCCATTTTCTTCTACGGATATTCGTTCGAGTTCATGTCGATGCCTCGGGGACCGGCGGCCTCGGGACATTACGCCTTGAGACGGATTCTCGACAGTCCGGACGTCGATATCGTCGCGGCGCCGATTTCTTATTTCGACCGGAATCTCGGCGGCGGCGCTTCGATGATGGGACCGACCGAAAGCGTCATGGGGGCCGGTAAACTCTGGCTCGTCGAAGACGACACGCGAACCCACCTGAATCGCGCCAACATCGTTGGGCAGTTTCATCACGCAAAAAATTCCTGGGAGAGCCGTCAACTGCTGCTTCGGACCAGCGCCGAAGTTGCTGTTCGGAATTATGCTTCCTGGCGTATGGACCTCTGCGGTGCCGGATGGTTCGACGCACCGGAAATGTGGGACGACCTGAAGGCGTTGAAACCGTTCGAACTCGAAGCCTTGAAACATCCGAAGCCGTATCGACCGCCGATGGCCGTCGTCGTCGACGAAAGCTCCACGCTGTACGTCGCCCATGGTGGAGCGAGGGCGACCAAGCCGTTGATTTACGACGGCCGGGCTTCGCTCTCCCGCAGCGGCGTGCCGTTCGGACAGTATTTGCTGGACGACGTGATCGACAAAAAGGTTCAAGCCGAAATGTTCGTGTTTCTCAATGCTTGGGCGTTGACTCCCGAGCAACGGAAAAAATTGTTGGCAAGTACGGCAGGCAAACTCCGGATTTGGTGTTACGCTCCCGGCCTGATCGATCCGGAACGGGGCTTCGATCTCGATGCGATGCACCAAACGACCGGATTTCGATTCGAGCCGTACAGAACCACCGGCCCGGCCAAGGTGAATCCGGCCGAAGCCGGAAAGCAAAAAGGTCTCAAAACTTCTTGGGGCTGTAAAGAGCCGATTTCGCCGCTCTTTTCCGTAACGAATGCAAAGCCGGAAGAAACGCTGGCCGTCTGGCCGGGCGGTTACGCCGCCGTTGTGTTGCGAGGGAAAGACCTGTATTGCGGCGTTCCATGTTTGACGCCGGAATTGATTCGACTCGCCGCCGAAAGAGCCAAAGTTCCTGTTGCGACTGAGGACAACGTCGTTTATTATTCGAACGGAAAAATGATCTTCGTCCATGGAACGAAAGACGGACCCGTGAAAATCCGTTGGCCGCAAGCCGTCGTATTTCGCGATCTCCTCGACGCCAAAACGTCGAAAAAAGGACGGGAATTGAACGTCGATCTGCGTCTCGGCGAGACCCGTGTTTTCACCGTAGGACCTTAGCACAGTGGATGCGGTGACACGAAATGATACCCAGACGGCTGAAAATGAACTGGAAGCAAAGGAATCCAAAAATTCCAATGAGACGAACCGGGGCAGACCTTTCGCGGCTGGCTCAAGGCGATTCCGCTGATTTTCGGTACAATCCGATCGCTTCCTCTTTGTTTTGGGGAACTCCTTCACCTCGGAAAAGACATTCACCAAGATGACACTGTCCCATACTGTTTCCATGTTCGGCGGCTTTGCGGTACCATTTCACCGCCTCTGCGTCATCTTGGGGAACGCCCGTACCTCGATGATAACACGCGCCGATTGCATACAATGCCTCGACCCTTCCCTCTTCTGCGGACATGCAAATCATGTCGGTATCGGCAATCGATTTCAGAAGGTTGAGTGCCCTCTCATTCCACGACCGATTTACGTTGCGACAAATCCAGTCGGCATGCAACACGTCTTTGTCACGATTGGGCGGACTGGAACGTCGAGCAAAAGCCCCTTCGTCGAGAACTGGCGTATTTATATCATCACAAAGCTCGTGGGGTCCTCGCTCCAAGACGTAAATACCGACGACTATAACTTGCACGGTAGAAGTATCGACTTCAGGACACGCTGAGAAATCGGAGTTCTTAACCGTTTGGCAACGACGTTGGAAGCAAATGTCGTATTTTGCCTAATCTGACTTCCGGCATGTTGGATACAGCCAAATTTTGCCTCAATAACATTGGATTTGCCGTGTAATCCGTTGCGAATCACAAGTGAATTACGCTAAAAAGCGACGACAGCGGTTTCCAAACGAATAAAAAATGCCTGGCGGCGGCTCACATCGTCATCAAAAGAATCCGGAAAGAATAACGCAACTCTATGAAAGGAAAGAAGATAAGGAATTCATCACAAGCCGGTGAAACGAAACCATTTTCCGCAAAACTGATCTTGCAACACATAGGGAAAAGTATTATGATTACGCAGACTTTGGTGAGCAGAGTGGAAAGATGGTGAATGTATTTGCACCGGCTGTCCCAGTATGGATACCAAGAGGCGTTGTGAGGTCGGGTGATTTACCGGCGCAGAACACGTCGAACATTTTCCGCGTGCCAGAACGAGGAGGAATGAACAGGGCTTCGGCATTTATTGGACAAAAAACCCACAAAACAGATGCATCACGGGCAATTGTTCTCTTGAACGCCGACGAAGACGGCCCCAATAAATTCAACGATGAAATCGCAGCGATCGCCGATGTCGGCATGGCAACGGTTTCAGGTGTCTGTAAGCGTTATATAAAATGGGGTTTGAATGGATTCCTACCTCGTCATTTCGCCGAAACAAAAAATAAAAAACGACGAATGTCGTTCGAAAAAAGGTAGGTTTAACGCCCACGGAACGCGTCGCCCTGGAAAAATTCCGCACGAAAAACAATCTGCCAAGGGGTGGATGAAGCGGGCACAAATACTGCTTATGCTGGACAAATACGCCGCAGCGGCATCCTTTAAGCGAACATTGGCAATGACGGTGATGAAACAATTTACAAAATAGAAAAACGAACAAAAATCGTTTGTGACCATCGAAAAAGACATTGAAAGTTCGTCGATACGGTTCTTTATGAAAAGTATGGCCGACTTCGACGCTATTCGCATCGATTGCGGCAACGCCGGTATTTCCGACGTGACCTTAGGCTTGCTGTCGTCTGTCGATAGTATCCACTCGCTTGAAACAATCCGCATTGCCGCCCCCCCCGAATTACATCCGCAGGCATTGCTCATTGGGAGTGTCTGACGTTTTTACGCATGTTGGACATGGCTTGGTGCAGTAATGCCGCTTGATCTTCGGTGGCCAATTAGTGAAACAATATTGTTTTGAAACGATCGACATGACGTGACTGTTTTTCAATGTAGTCGATTACTTGGGTTGGAAGCAATCTCATCCCATCATTCGCGTTATGTGTCGTGAGTATGCAGCAATGTCATAGACGGTGATGATATCGAAGCATGGAAGATTGTCTCAATTACAATTTCGGAATCGCCGACTCGGTCATATGCTGCGTGCACGGACCAGTTGCGGAATCTCTGCAAAACGAGCGTATGGTTCCGGCACCGGCAGTGCTGTTCGCAATCGCCGACACTTATGTTTTCACAAGACCGAAGCCGAACTCTCCGTATTTTCCGCCGAACAAGACGGTCTTCGGGAAGCAAGATGATGCCGTTTTCGCGGCAATACGGGTGCAGAAATGATTCGAGTTGTCTCAACATGCGATATCGTTGGAATCGTCGCCGTTCATCAGGAAGCATTTCCGGGATTTTTTATGACGAAAATGGGAAAAGCTTTTCTGCGAGCCTATTACGGAATCGTTTTAGAGTACGAAAAGCGCATTTTTCTCGTCTCCGAGGATGACAAAGGAGAGATCAACGGATTCGTTTGCGGTGTCCGCGATCCCGCCGTCTTTTATGAAATTTTCGCGAGAATGAAAAAGAAACTTTTCTGGCCGACCTTGATCGCCCTTTTGAAGAATCCGTTCCTGTTCCGCGATATTTTGCTGAGCAAACGTCGTGTGCAAAACGTTTCGAAAACCGACGACGTCTCCGATTCCATCATCGAACTGACCTCCATCGGCGTTTCCAAGAGAGTTCAGGGAAGAGGGATCGGCAAGGAATTGACGCTTGCTTTTCTCGATGCGGCCCGAATGACAAACGCTCGAGCCGTTCAGCTGACGACAGACCGTGACGACAATGAAACCGTTAATCGATTTTATCAAAGAATCGGTTTCTCGCTACGTCGGGAGATGACTCGCCCCAACGGCCGGAACATGAACGAGTACATTTACGAACTTAAATAGATTGCCGTCCGCCGAATCAATCTTCAACTCCATGAAAAGACTTTTCGATATCATTTTTGCTGCCATCGGTCTTTTGCTGCTTTCACCTTTGTTGGTGATCGTGGCAATTTTAGTCAAGCTGACCTCAAAAGGTCCTGTCCTTTTTTGCCAAAAGCGGGTAGGCCGTTACGGAAAAGAATTTTTTTTGTACAAATTTCGCTCCATGACGGTTCTCGCTGAAGCGATGAACGGAAGTTTTGATGCCGGTAATGCCAGTCGCGTTACCACTCTGGGACGAATTTTACGCAAAACCAAGATCGACGAACTGCCACAGCTTTGGAATGTTTTCGTCGGCGACATGAGTTTCGTTGGGCCTCGTCCGGAAGTGAGGAAATGGGTTGAAGCTTATCCCGAACGCTGGAAAGTCGTTCACATGATCCGTCCCGGTATTACGGATCCGGCCTCGATCGCTTTTCGCAACGAGGAAGAATTATTGGCTGCATCCCCCAATCCGGAACAGGCCTATCGATCAACGATTCTTCCTCGAAAACTTGATTTATGCGAAGAATATCTTCGTAACCGTTCGTTCCTCGGCGATTGTTTCATTATCGCTCAAACCCTCGGCGTCGTTTTGTGCAAAACGAAAGCGACGTCATCTGATAATCGACTCTCATAAACCAGATTGTTCTCCCAATGCAAGTTCCGTTTTGTAAAGTATCCTGTGACGGTCGTGAACTCGAATACATTCGAACGGTCGTCGACTCCGGCTGGCTGACGACGGCCGGCATGTGCTTCGAATTCGAAAAACGCTTCGCCGAACACGTCGGCGCCAAGTTCGCCTGCGCCGTCAATTCCTGTACGGCAGCGCTTCATCTTGCAGCGGAGGCGATTGGCATCGGACGCGGAGACAAAGTATTCGTTCCGACAATGACGTTTACCGCCTCGGCGGAAGTTCTCCGTTACCTGGAAGCCGATCCTATTTTTCTGGACGTCGAATACGGAACAACGCTCCTTTCGCCGGAAATCCTGGAAGAAGGAATCAAAAAGCATCCCGACGTCAAAGCGGTTATGCTCGTCCATTACGGCGGACAAGCGGCCCGCATGGACGAAATCATTCCTCTTTGCCAAAAATACGGCTTGCGTATCATCGAAGACGCCGCCCATGCTTTTCCAACCAAACTTAACGGACGCTACGTCGGTAGTTTCGGCGACGTTACCTGTTTCAGTTTTTATGCCAATAAAACAATCACGACCGGGGAAGGCGGAATGCTTACTACCGATCAGGAATCAATCTATCAACGCGTCAAAACGATGCGGTTGCATGGCATCAATCGTGACATTTGGGATCGTTTCACGTCGAAATCGGGCAAGTGGGAATACGATGTCATCGCTCCGGGATTCAAGTACAACATGCCGGACATCAACGCCGCCATCGGTCTGGCGCAACTCGAAAGAGCCGAGGAATTCCGTGTTCAGCGACAGCGATGCGCCGAGTATTATTTCGAGCGTCTTTCCGACCTGCGCACGATTGACCTCCCTGTCAATCGTACGAAGAGCGACGACCATTCATGGCACCTCTATCCGGTGGTCTTGAACGACCGATGTCACATTGAACGAAACAGTGCGATCACGGCGCTGACGGAGAAAGGAATCGGAACTTCCGTTCATTACAAACCATTGCACCGCATGACGTACTATCGCCAGACGTATCGGTTGAACCCGGACGACTTCCCCAACGCCGAACGAATGTGGAAGGGGAACATATCGCTTCCTATTTTTCCGACAATGAGCGAGGCACAGCTCGATTATGTCGTCGAGTCGCTCAAAGAGCTTCTCACCGAAAGGTAAATTCTCCTATCGGCCAAAACGATCTGGTCGATCAACACTTTCACGTCCTACCATGCACAGACAGCTTGCACAGCGGATCGCCGACAAGACGGCGAAGATCGGAATCATCGGACTCGGTTACGTCGGCCTGCCGCTCATTCGGGCGTTCATCAAGGCGGGCTTCAAGACCATCGGCTACGAT
>JAVBPI010000218.1:0-6680 GCA_031549705.1 Thermoguttaceae bacterium | reverse complement strand
CCGCATCCGATGTTCGTCATCGTTCCCGGCGGCGTGGAAAATTGGGAGAAACGATGAGCCATTCAAACGAAGACAAACCGACACTGAACGATATTCCAACCGAATCGTACAGTGCATGGTCGGTGTTTCTCGTTTTCCTGAAACTGGGTCTCACGTCGTTCGGCGGGCCGATCGCGCATATCGGTTATTTTCGCGACGAATTCGTGACCCGCCGCCGTTGGACCGATGAAAAGACCTTCGTCGATTGGGTCGCCCTCTGCCAATTTCTGCCCGGCCCGGCCAGCAGTCAACTCGGCATGGTTCTCGGTCTCTCCCGCGCCGGTTTTGCCGGTGCCTTGGCCGCTTGGTGCGGCTTCACACTTCCCTCGGCAATCCTGATGATCCTGTTCGCCCTCGGCATTTCGCACGGAATCCCGTTGCCGGACGGCGTGCTGCACGGATTGAAAATCGTCGCGGTCGCCGTCGTCGCTCAAGCGGTTTGGGGCATGGCTGAAAAACTGTGCGCCGACGCCAAGCGGGCGACGATCATGGGAGCTGTGACCTGTTTCGTACTCTGGTTTCCAAATGCCTGGAACCAAATCATTGCCATTCTCGTTGCCGCCATCGTGGGAGCGATCCTTTTTCAGCCGAAAGAGCCAGCAGAGCAAAATTCGGCAAGCCTGAAATTGAGCCGTCGTTACGGAATTGCATTTCTTGCACTGTTCTTCCTGCTGTTGTTCGGTCTGCCGCTCTTGAGATCGGTGTCGTCGAACCGAACGATTGCGGAAGTCGATGCGTTTTACCGCAGCGGGGCTCTCGTGTTCGGCGGCGGTCACGTCGTCTTGCCGCTGCTGCGTTCGGAAGTCGTGCCGACCGGCTGGATCGACGACGCGACATTTCTGTCCGGTTATGGAGCGGCCCAGGCGGTTCCCGGCCCGCTGTTCACCTTCGCCGCCTTTCTCGGCGCGTCGATGAAGGGCGAACCGACGGGTATTCTCGGCGGTGCGATTTGCATGTTCGCGATCTTCGCTCCGGCGTTTCTGTTGATCGTCGGCGTGTTGCCGTTTTGGGAACGATTACGGCATTACGGCCGGATGCGTTCGGCTCTGGACGGCGTGAACGCGGCGGTGGTCGGTCTGCTCCTCGCCGCCCTGTACACGCCGGTCTGGACCAGTGCGATTCTCGGCCCGCAGGATTTCGCGTTGGCGCTGGTCGCGTTTCTCGCCCTCGTCTTCTGGAAGCTGCCGCCCATAGCCGTCGTCGCCGCCTGCGCCGTTGTGGGATGGTTGATCGCGATACCAATGTAAAACGTTACATGTTATCTATCGAATTCCAAACCCGCCAAACTCACCCGTCGCCGGTTCGTCGAAGGCTTCTTCCCGTTCGATGTAGCCGCCCATTCGGTCGCGGAGTGCATCAAGGAACCGTTCGATTTTCTTGGATTTTCCTTCGACGATCAGTTCGACGTCTCCATCGCGGCGATTACGGACAAAGCCTGTCACGTCGAAACCGCGAGCCACGGAACAGGTCGTGTAACGGAACCCGACACCTTGAACGTTACCGAAAAAATGGATGCGACGGCATGTTCTCATTCACCAGAATTTCCACCAGGGGGATTTCATCTTCTCTATCTTCGGACATGAGCGATTGACTACGGATGGAAGGGCATCGCGAAGTAATCGAAACAATTCATTGGAAATGCTTTCATATTCTTTTTGATCCTGACCATCGAAACCGATATCGTTCCACGAACCCATGCCGCCAAAAACCCATGAACTCTGTGCGGCGGCAAGGAGCTTGGCTTCGGGAAGCGAGAGTTGATTTTGCAAAGCAATTCCTTCCAAGTCCGGTTCCGTCATTGCTTCAAGGTTTTGCAATCCCGTCTCGAAAGCCTGACGCCAAAAGTCCAATTCATGTTTGCGTGTCAAGGCAACTGCACGTTGGAGTATTCCGCAGAGTTCTCGCGACGCTTTTTCGATATCGATGTCATGAAAAACCATCGGTCGGCTGTTCTTTTGCATCCTTCGATAATGAATATTCCAAATCTTTTGTTCGGGGTGATTTCGGTCTCTTACCTCCCATCCGGCCTCCCAAAGATCCGATCCATGCGGATAAATCGTTTCGATGAGACGCCGACCACCCCCGCCTACCAAGCCGACGGTCATTCGATCTGAAAACTGCGGATTGGCCGAAGGGAGCCAGTGAACACGGATTCCTTGGCAGGAGGCGGTTTTCAGCTTTTCAAACCACGCGTTTACATCTTCGGCGAACACCTGTCCAGACCATGTCGTAAATCTGGCGAACTCAACAAACCGGAAGGCGCTATGCTGCGGGAAGAAATCCAATAACGGATTACCCGCAAGATACCAGTTTCCGTGCGTGACAAGCACAAAATCCAGAAAAAGGGTTCCCTGTAACATGTTGAAGTTTCGTCAATTCAAAAAGATGTTTATTGAGCAAGCGGAGCAGGCGGCTTCCTTGTTTCTACCCGATTCTTCATTTCGTTATACTTCACCAGCCGTTCCTTGACGATCTCTTTGACGGCGTCGAAGGCGATGGGCGTATAGTCAATGCACTCGGCGCAGACGTTGACGTGGAGCAGCGTGTTCACGAAGCGGTTCAGGTGCGTGTGGCCGTGGACGTTGCAGAAGGGACACTGCTCGTTGACGAAGACCGGCTCGTGCGACAGCAGGAAAAAGTTCTCGTACAGGATCGGATACAGACTGACGAGATCGAATCGTCCGGTCTTTTCCATCGGGCGGCGACGGTCGTGATTGCCCAGCACGAGCGTGATCTTGCCGTGGAGCCGGTCGAGAATCTCGCGGGTCTTGTCCGGCGGATGGAGCGACACGTCGCCGAGCAGGAAAACGTGATCCCGCTTGCCGACGACCCGATTCCAGTTCTCGATCATCGCGGCGTCCATCTCGTCCGTCGTTTGAAACGGTCGACGCTGGTATTCCACGATATTCCAATGCCCGAAGTGCGGGTCGGCGAAGAAAAAGGTATTCATTGAACAATGATAAAACAGAATGCGGATTGACGGTCACGGGCATATTCCAATGCTATTTTGAGAGTGTGGAGTTTATTTTGGAGCCAAGCGGGGTCTTCTTTTGAATTCGCTGCAAAATACTCGATCAAGGCATTCGTTGTTTTCAACCCCTCTTCAGGTGGAAACCATGTTTTCCCCTCGAAACCCATTGAAGAAATCGTCGTGCAATTGAGTTGCCGAGCGATGCGATCCAGTGTTTTGCAATAGCCACAAATTCGCGATCCGGAACTTTTCAATGGTTCGACCCGTTGGTTGTAATCGTTTTTATCATCCTCGGTTGGCAAAGGAAGCATTTCTTTCAGAAGGATGTCGATGTGAAGTGAATCGTATCGAAAAAATGCGCTGCTCATTATTCCGGTATAAACGGTAAAGAATGGCAACCATAAAATTTGCAGGCAAAGAAAAAGAATGTTATACCAGCCCGGTTCGTACCAGACCCACCAGCAAAAAAGAAATACGGAGTTGATTGGCATATAAACGCACAAGATGAATCCGAGTATCGACGCAATCAATACTCTCGGATCAAGAAGAAGTCGCAGACGAACTTGCCCCTTTATCTTGCGGCATATTTGCGGATATTCGCCAATGTACTTGCAACAAAAATCGGGTTCGGCACCTGGATTTTGCGTCTCAATGAAGTTGGAACTCATAATCCGGATCTCCATTTACGACCATGTCGGAACAATCCAAACATGACAGCCCAAGCGCCGCTCCAACTCTTCAACGAAGCCCTGATTCAACTTCGGACAACCATAGAATGTAAACCCTAGGTCACTGAACCCCCAATCAGGGTCGAAACGATAATCGGCAAGGGATACAGCCTTGTTGCAGACAGGGCAAATGATTGATGCTTTTCCTGTTTCCATCCATTTCCCGACCCCTTCCGAAAAACGATTCCATCCTTCACCATCGTTCGTGTAAGGATCGAAATCCGTGTTACAGGAAGGGCAAATTGGACCTTTATCCCCGTTTTCAATCGGACAATAAACCTCACGCTTCGTCGTACAGGCAAAACCGGCACAATAGAGATTGAAGAACATATCTCCTGGCGGCTTATCGAGAAAATTCCGGATGCCGTCGGAGAAATAATAGACATCGTCCGACAATCCCTCTTTGTTCTTTTCAGGTTTGATGACGTTTTCCGTCAAGAGCCATTGAAAGATTTCCTCTGCCTTGGCAAAACGATCACCTTGATACTGTAATTGCTTCGGAACATACGAAGTGTAATGAAGACTCATCGGCTTTCCTTTAGTCCATTGGTTGTCAGCTCCCGAAAGCAACGCTATTTGACCACAAATACGGTAAATCGTTTCAAAGTGATGCGGTGATTATACCCGATCCCCAAGCGGAAAGGTAGCCGTCCGTTTATCTTGTCACAGTCTCGGCGCCGGACGAAAAGCGGGTATAATCAGGCTTTCCCGCCCGTTTTCACAGGAATGCTGCCATGATCCAGTTTCACGAAACAACCGAACCGACGGACATCGAGCGGATCGCCGCGATTGCCGCCGAAATTTGGCGGGAGCATTACACCGACATGATCGGTGCGGGCCAGGTCGAATACATGCTCGAAAATTTCCAAAGTGCCGAGGCGATCACACGCCAGATCGAAAACGAAGGTTACCGCTATTTCGTCGCGGAAGAAGACGGCGACTTTCTCGGCTACGGCGCCCTTCAAATGACCGCCGAATCGGATCGGCTTTTCCTGAGCAAATATATGTACGAAAATCCGCTCGCGGTCGCGGCGTTGGGCGGCAACTGCTCCGGCATGCTGTTGGTTGTTTCGACGTGAACCCGGCGACGACCGTCTGGCTGACCGTTCACAAAGGCAACGCCGATACCCTTGCCGCCTACGAAAAGCTGGGCTTCACGCTCGCCGGAGAGATCGTGATCGACATCGGCAACGGCTACGTCATGGACGACTACCGCCTCGAATGCCCGGCGGGAGCCATTCTTCGAGGGTAAACGCCGGTCAACTCCGTCCGAGAATGAAGTTGTAAATCTGCTGATGATCCAGGTCCTTGATCGTATCGACCGTCGTGGTGACCTCACGGCCGGTTGCGATCAAACGGACCTGATTCTTCGCCAAGGCGTTGCCGGAACCGGATGCTTGCCAGTCCAGCACCGCATCGACGGACGCTTGCTCCACGCCGAGCGGAACGGCAAACACCGCCGCTCCCGGCTTCGACCCCTCGACCTTTGATCCCGCTGCGTTCTACGCTTCTTTGGGTTACGGAAAGGCTGAACCGATCAGCACATCCGTCGTTTCGTCGGCGGAGGAGTCGGAATGGAAATAACTCCTGCCGATCGTCAGCGGCAGCGAAAAGGGCATGTTCCGGTGCAGGGGCATGGTGATAAACGTCCGTTAAAATCGACACAATCGTTTTCCCGTTCGAAAAGGCAGGTGTTTTCGAACGACACGGAACAGCTTACACCGGGATCGGACATCCGAGTATCCCTTCGACTCTTACCGTTTTTGGAAATACGTTTCCGATTTTGGAAATATCCTCGACAGTCGTATTTCCATCGATTGCAGGATATTTCCAAACGTCACAACCTCTTGACCGACAAGTTGTTGTAGTAATAGAGCGGAGTCCCGCGAGACAGATCCTTGAGCTTGCGGTTGATTTTGGAAAGAACCGTTCGGAGCCGTTTTTCGAGTATTTCCAACGGGATCGATCTCCTTTTGTCCGATGCCGGACGGAGAAGTTCGACGGCGACGGTGTAATCGAGAACGCCGTTTTCGGCACTGTCGAACGCTTGGGTCACTTTTCGCTGCTGTTTCGAGAGTTTGCAGACGTCGAGGTTTGATTCCGTTCGGACGATAAGGTCACCGCCAGTCGTGGCGGGGCGGCGGCGGTTCGGCTTTCACCTCTTCAAGAGTTTGAATTTTCGGAATTTCCGTACAAACAGGAACAGACATTTCAGAGGCCGGGACATCCACATTCGGCGGATCGACGGATTTATCCGTTTGAATATCCGGCGTCGAAACGATCACGGGGACGGACGTCGTCGCCGATTCCATCGTCGTCTCGATCAGTGCAGTCTGGGAAGACGCCGTAACGGAAATCTCTTGAAGACGTCCGGCGATTTGGGAAATCAACAAGGCGACGACACGCCCTGTAAATTCCTGGATCAGAATTTGAAAACACTCTTGGAATTCGAAGGATTGGATGATGTTTGCTAAAAATTGTTCAGGCATGGCAATTTTCGCTCGGCGCGCACCGCGAGCGCCCACCGATACCGTCATGGCTTTACGCCGAAAAAAAGAAGCGATCCTACGACGGTACGGCTCTGGAGCTTTCGTCGGTCACCGCATCGGCGTGTTGGAAATAGAAGGACTGCGTTGATTTCACCGGAACACGACAAGGCCGGTTTTTTTCTTGACGAACGGAATCCGAGCGCCTACAATTGAATAGGGTTGGATTCAATCGTCCGATAAAAACAAGCCGGTTTGTTCCGGGAAGGCCCAACTCTGCCAAGAACAACGCTTTCCCGGTTGAGAACGACACGGTTCGCGTCGAACCGACGTGAGCCGGAAGAAAAGGGTTCGCCAGGATGAGGCGAACTCCGATAGCGGTACGGGAGGCGATGCGAAACGATATTCGAACCGCCTCCTATGCAATCATTCGGATCGGAAAACGGCATTTGGTCA
>JAVBPI010000080.1:0-5966 GCA_031549705.1 Thermoguttaceae bacterium | reverse complement strand
TTGGACGTTTTTTCTTCGACAGCCGCCGCGAATTCACGCCGTGCCGGACCGGATTTCATTCGACGAACGAATTCGTGAATCGTAATGCCCGAGAGGTACAACGAATAGGTCACCCCGAACAAAAGCGCGAGCATAACCGGGATCATCAAAGCGATGGATGTTACGTAAAAGAGATTTGTTAACATTGTCATGGATTATCCTTGGTGAAATTTACTTTTGAAAAGGAACCGACTACAACAAACGCTTGCGTTTTAGCCGCGCAGCGCGTATTCCATAACCGACGACACCGACCATTGCGAGAAGCAACAGCACGACGCCGAAGGAATTCGGCATATAAAGCGATGCATCGGTCGCGGAAGCAAACGACAACTTGACGGTCAGACAGGGGAGCAAGGCTCCGGTCAGGACTAGAAACAGACCGATGAAAAAGTGAAACGAAATCAATCGAAACCGATCTAGTTGGGAAAAGACGAACACGAGCATGGCCAAAACGACGGTCGTCACGGCGGCGACCTGGAGTCCGATCATGGTCGGCATCGTCTGGCGGGTCGAGATCATCATGTTCTGTTCGATCCAGAAAATGAAGACGATCAATACCGGCGACGGTAGCACGGCAAGGATAGCGATCAACCAGCCACGGATTTCGTGCAATAATTTTCCGGCCCGCTCCGGACAACTTTCCTGCCGAATCGAACCGAAGACGGTGAATGAGGAAAGAAGAATCTGGACGAGCGACAATCCCGACAGCGTGGCCGGTGACATGAGCCAAAGTTGAAACATCTTCGGCGATCGCGAATCCGCGACGGGTGCAAGGAGCATTGCCGCCAAAAAAACGAATCCCGCGACGATCAGAAACATGCTGAAACTGCGCGACCGGACGACGAACAGGGCGGTCGAAACGAGAATCATGACGCTGATCGCAACCAGCGTGGCGCCGATCCACTGTTCGTCGACGCTCTGCCAAAACGGACTGACGACGATTGAATTCATGTTAACTCCTTAAAGATGACGAGGGTTCCAAGGTCGGATTCTCGGCCGTCGACTCGGTTCGTTTTTGCATGATTTCGGCTGTTTGTTTTGCCAGACGCGTTCGGCGGCGTGTCCGAAGTTTTCTAATCCAAAGCACGACGCCGGTAATTGGGAGAGTCGTTGCAATCAAGCATGTGACGAAGTAAACAATTTTCGATGCCGTTCCGAAAATTTCTCCGTTGTGAAGTGGAAAAATCAATGTCGAAACCTTTTCGCCGAACGAATAATCATCGAACAGGTCGCTCTTGAGCACCTCCCCGCTGTAGCGGTCGAACTGAACTTGATCGGTCGCTGCCAGCCGGCAAAAACCGGAACCTGTTTTTTGAATGCGAACACCGGATAGCGGCGAGTCCGGCAAATAAACCCTTGTCATTCCTTTCCTTGACGAAAGCCCGTTCATCTTTCCGACGAGTTCGTCCAGTGTCGGAGCGACTTCCGAATTTTTCGCAACATCGGAATGGACAGGCTTTTCGAATGATTTTTCGAACGGTTTGGTGCCGAGAACTTTTCCTGCGGTGTCTCGATACCATGTAAACGAAATGACCGGTCCTGTCAGCGCCATCACCATGAGAGGAAGTAAAGCGTAAAAGCCCAGCGTGTTATGCGCGTCGTAAACAAAACGGCTCCAACCGCTTTTCGAACGAACCTTCAGACCCGGCAACCATGATTTTCCGTTCGTAATTTTCGCAGGAAGCCAAAGAAACAAGCCGCCGACGATCAGTACGATAAAGATCAACGTCGCACTTCCCACGACGATTTGGCCCATTCGGATCGGGAGAAGCAAAAACCGGTGCAGGAACTGAAGCATCATGAAAAACATGTACGTCGCACTTCGCTGCGGCCCGAGCGACTCGCCGGTATAAGGATCGACGAGATAAGCGGTTCCGAGCATCGCATGCATGGCGGGCATCCCGGAAGGGATTTTTGCTCTCGATTTTCCATCGTCGTTTTTGCGGATATTCACGATCAATGCCTGATTCGCGGTTTCGGGTGTCGTCACACGCACGACTTTGCCATTTTCGGCATTTTCCAGCATCGGAACCAGTTCTTCGAGCGTTTTCGGCTTTCCCTGTTCCGGCACGTTGACGTAATACCGATCCCGTTCGAGAAACATGATCGTTTCGGTCTTGAACGTCAGGAGGGTTCCGCTCAAGCAGACCACGAACAGGATCAGGCCGCTGACGATGCCGAGCCAAAGATGGATATCATATGCCACCCGGCGGAAAAGTCGTGGTGCGAATCGACGTCCCGCAAGGTAAATCGCCGAAGGGACCGCGAGGATCAATGCCGTTGTAAAAAGGAGTTCAAGAAAAAACATCGTGATGAATGGGAAAATGAATCGAAACGGGAAACACATTCAGAAAATCGCCGATTAAAACGTTACGGTTTCACCGAGATCAATCGTGCCGAGTGCTTGCCAAGCTGTTTCGCTGATCGTTTCCGGAATGACCCGGACGCTTCCGTCGGCAATCAAGGCGTTGATTCCGCCGGGATGATAGGCTCTGGCACCGAAGAACCCGGAATTCATGCTCCACAAGGTCGGCGTTTTACTGTTCGGTGGCAAAAGCGTTCCGAAGGTCGTATACGTCGGGGTACCGTCGAGCCAGGAAACGCATCGATCGACTCCCCAACCGGCATCCGGTGTTGCGCCGATTTTCGTATCGGCTGCGGCAACGGTCGATATGCTTTTCAAGAAGGCGAGCATGTATGGTGGCGACATTGTCGGTGAAACCATGGCATAGAGCGTTCGTTGTCGCTTGTCTGCCTTAACCGCATCGGTTTGAAGGGCGGCGGAGGGGGAAATATTTGCCCCTCCTTCACCGATACAGGATTCCGACATCGCAACGGTATTGCTCGTTCCATCCGTGATGGCACCGATATTGTAACATGATCCATAATGAAACAATCCATTGCTTCGAAGCTGTCCGTCGACCAACGAGTTGACACGGGCGGAATCGCTGCCCGTACAGACGACGTAACTACCAGGAGCGGTCGGATACACGGTTCCCGAGGTCGGCGTAAGCAGATTTCCCGAAGAATCGTAGATCGTATTGAACTGCAACGACGTTTCAATCAATAGCGGTGCAACTTCACTGGGGCATCGCATCGTCGGAACATTTGCCTGGAAAACCGGAAGAATGTCAAGGTTGCGGATCGTCGGCATCGAACCGACGGCAATCTGCTTCTTGAAATCGACAAGATCGTGGAGTTGCGACTGTTCCATGAATGGCGTCAATCGTGCCTGAACCGAATAACTGTTGGTCGACGCTGTTCCCAAACCGGGAAAACAGTCGAAGGCCGCGTGGTAGTTGTGGAGCCCTAAGCCGAACTGTTTGAGATTGTTCGAACAAGACATTCGCCGTGCCGATTCGCGGGCGGACTGCACGGCGGGAAGCAACAGGCCGATCAAAATGCCGATGATCGCAATGACGACGAGCAGTTCGACAAGGGTAAACGCGGAAGGCGACTTACGTTGGATCATATTTTTCTCCTTTTCGAATACTTAATTGATAGTGGTTAACCGTTTTTTTCAGTCAATTCGCATACATCGATGCCGTTGATTAAATTTGTTGGATAAAACCCGGGGCGATGCGGAGGCAAGGAGCAAAACGAATTACCATCACACATCGCCGCCGGGCTGTTGCCGTTTCGCTTCAACAAATCCAAGAACAAACCTTCAGAAACAAACCGCCAACCCTAAAAAGCGGCCCAACCCTGCTCTGTCGGCACGTTCCGTCGAAACGACAACAAAGACGCTTATTGGACAATTTCGGACAATACGGCATTCGTCTGTCCCGTCGGTTTGGGAGGAACCTGATGTTCCCGGTGTCGATGCCCGCAACGACAATGCGAACAAGGAGTTGGGCAATGACATCCGGCAGAAGAAGCGGATGATGAGCACATCGCGGGGGAAGCGGCGGTACTGTCGATTGTAGCGAGCTTTTCCTTCATGGTTTTCATTGATCGTTAATGGTCCTGATACGGTGTTCATTGCCGCCAAAAGTTTTGCGGATCAAACATTTTCGCCCAAAAAAACTCTCTCGCTATGGAGAGAACGGCAACAAGCCTATCTTCAAATCTGACGTGCGTAGGCCTGCACGTTGTTTGAAAGCTCAAACTTCCGTGTAATTATGTAATCGCACACCTTTTTCGTCAAGGGGGCATTCAAAAAATTTTGAAATAATGCGGGGTGTTGCCGCAAGTGCTTGCTTCCATTGTATTTATCATTCCCTGTAATACCCTGAAGGTTCAGACCAAGCGATTCGTTGAATTATCCATCGGCTTGTTTTTCTCGATCACAGCACCGGATGCTTGAATTTTCAGGATCATTCCCAGCGAGGCGTCATTTCGCCGTTATCCGGTGGTTTTACCTCATAAGACGCGATTGTCTTTGGCTACTTCCATTCGTGCAACAGAACGATTACTCAGACAATCCCAAAGAATATTCGTGCCGTGAAAACAATGCCGATCAAGATGAACAGGACACCGACCGAGAGTCGCATGATCCGCTCCGCTTTTTCCAAAACATGAAAAGTCTTGCCGAGCCAACGAACCTGAAAGGCGAGCAGAATCGCAAAGAAAACAACAGGCAACGCCATGCCGAGGCCGAATATCAGAGGGAAAATGAAAACCGATCCGACCTTTGCGGAGACGACGAGCATGGCCAAGAACATCGCCGCCGTCGTCGGACAGAAGGCCAACGCGAATAAGACACCCAACGGCAACGCACTCCACAAACCGAGTCGGTCAACTATTGTTTTAATCCTCTCGCCGTTGGTTGTGGGAAGCGGAAAGTCGATCAAACCGCTCAGGACCATGCCGATAAGAATCAAAATCGGTCCCATCGCGGCGTGAAGCGTCGACGTGAAAAAACGTGTCAACTGGTCGCCGGAATAAATCGGTACGACAAGGACGACGAACGCCAGAGCGAGATAGACCAGAATCTGTCCGGTCGCATAAAGAACGCCGGAAAGAACAGTTTCACGAGGTCGGTTCATTCGGCGTCCGATGTACGAAATCGCCGCGATGTTCGTCGCCACCGGACACGGGCAGATCGCCGTCTGGAGGCCGAGCCAGAATGTTCCGGTCAAAGCCAGCAACCATTCCGTTGTATTCATGGCGATAAAAAAGCGTTAAATTCGTCGGACAATATTTTGTTCATTGCCTTGGCGTCTCCTTTGTTTTTCCAAATCTGTTCCGATAAATCGAGACTGCGAACCGTTTTTCCGTTTTTCTGTTCGAGAAGGATCAGCGAAATCGTGCCGACATGAAAACGTTCGGCGAGTTCGCGGCCTTCCGGGAGATCATACGGAAGCGGCAAAAATTTGATTCTTCCGCTGTCCAGATCGGCACGGAACGAGCTGTCAAGCTGCTTTCGAATCAGCCTTTCCATGTGAATGCAAGTCGGGCAACGCATCTCCGAATGAAAGAAAAGCACGTATGTTCCGTCGGAAAGAACCGCTGCCTCCCTTTTCCGAAACGATAACACGGCGAGCGAAACCAGTGCCGAAGCGACGAAAACCAAAAGGAAAACGGTAATCAGGCGTTTCATTTCACATCGTCGTTTCGGCTTGGTTCGAGCAACATGCGTTTGATTTCCTCGACGGTCGGAACCGTTCCCGAACATCGAACGCGGCCGTCAACGACCAGCCCCGGCGTTTGAATGACGTCGAATTCCAGAATTCGCGTGATCTCGCCGATCTTCTCCAGCGTGAACTCCATGCCGAGTTCCCTAGCGGCGGTTTCCGCATTTTGGGCTAGCTTTTCACATTTCGAACAACCGGTTCCAAGGATTTGTAGGTGCAGCATCAGCGCATTTTAAGGGTATTCGGTAAAAATTACCACACCCTGTCATTTTTTTGAATTTTTATGGGACTAATTCCAATATGGAAGAATGTCAAGTATAATACCAAATTCTTAATTCGTTCGCACCATTC
>JAVBPI010000021.1:0-60521 GCA_031549705.1 Thermoguttaceae bacterium | reverse complement strand
GAGCCCGACGTCTCTTCAGGACTCGGCGGAGAACCAAGCCGTTACGCCGAAACCGTCGATGGTCGACGCTGCCGTCATGCAACAAAGCGCGTTGAACCAAAAGGTGCAAAACGAAGTCAATCAAGCGATCGTCGATGCCGGTAAACGCGCTGCACACGATCCGGAAGGAGCGATCCAGAATCTCAAGCTGACCTTGGCGTCCCTCCGCGACAACACGTCGCTTGATCCGGACCAACGAAACGTCATGCTCGATCGAGTCGGCAACATTCTCCGCCAAACGGAGGAAAAGAAACGAATCGACGATATCCGACGTCAGGAGCAGGCGGAAGCGGAAGCGAGCCGAACCGGTCGTATGGAAGCGTTGGACAAGCTCGAAAGCAACAAAAAGCAGGCCGTGCAGATCATGAAGCGGTTCGACGCCCTGATGGACGCGAAAGAATACGAAGTCGCAACATCCGTTGCCAACGTCGCCATGGAATTGATCCCCGACAGCACCGCGCCGTTCGTCGCGCAGCGGACTTCCGAGTTGATCAATTACGTCTCGGAATATGCCATGTTGCGGTACAAACGGCACACCGGTTTCATCGGTGCGTTCATGTCCGCGGAACGCTCCGCGATTCCGATTTCCGACGAACCGCCGCTTCTCTACCCGGACCCGGAAACCTGGAGACTCCTTTCGGAACGGCGCAAGGAACGATACTCTCCCGTCGACCTGTCGCAATCCGGCCCGGCGGAAAAGAAAATCAACAAGGCACTTGATCGAAATATCGATCTTGAACTTGACGAAAACACGACGTTCGAAGATTTGTTCCGAATCATCAAGGACAAGAATCCCGGATTCAACATCATCATCGACTCCAAGGGAGCCGGTGCTCTCGGTATCACGTCCGGTTCGCCGGTCGTCAAGGAACCGTTCACGGTTCACGGAATCAAGCTCCGAAGTGCGCTGCACCGTATTCTCAGCGAGCAGGACTTGACCTACTGTATCCGTGACGAAATGTTGCAGATCACCTCCGTCGACGAAGCGAAGCAGAACTTGTCGATCAAAGTTTATCCGGTCGCGGACCTCGTTGTCGACCCGACGCCGATCAGCGGTGGCATGGGCGGCATGATGGGTGGTATGGGCAGCTCGATGAACGGTGGCGGCATGAGCGGCATGGGTGGCGGCGGCATGGGCGGCATGGGCGGCGGCATGGGCGGCATGGGTGGCGGCGGCATGGGTGGTGGTATGTTTAACGTTCCGTCGGCGATTCAGTCGATGGGCGGCAAACCGGCCAACGGCTTCAGCGGCAACGGCCTGTTCTCGGTTCCGGATTCCGTTACGAAAGACGTTCCGGCCCAAGCGAAATCGTTGGCCAAAGGAGCGATGAGCAGCGCCGACGCCAAAGCGTTTTGGAACGACTATTTCACCAAAAACGCCGGTAATGTCAACAAAGAACTCGTCCACGAAACGGTCAAGCAATTGAAAGCGGCGATGAAAGACGGCGAAACCACCGCCGAGAAAAACGTCGTTGCCTTGGTCGAAACCGCCATCCTGAACGATGAAGTGCAAGGGTGGATGTACGAGGCACTTGCCCTTTCCCTGGTCCGGATGAACGCTCCGAAAAAGGAGATTGAACGAGCCGTTTTGTCTGCCGCGGATTTCTGCGAAAACCCGCAGGACATGATGAAGCTCGGACAGTTCATGCGGGGGCTCGGCCTTCAAAAGCGAGCGTTCGACATGTACCAACAATCGTTGGAACTTTTGATTCCGCAATCGGAGCTGTACGCGGCCACATTCCGCTTGGCAAACGATTTGGACGATGAAGAATCCCTTCGATGGATTTCCCTCAAGACCCTTGAACAAGAATGGTCTGACGCTGTCGGGCTGAAACTTTCCCAACAAGCTCTTGATTATCTGTCGATGCTCGAAGCGAAGATGAAAAAAGCGGGCAAGACAGAGCAGGCGGAAAAACTCGGTAAAGAAATCGAAAACGCCATGATCCGCGACTGCGTTGTCACCATCGAGTGGACCGGTTCCGCCGGTGTCGATATCTCGATCAAGGAACCGACCGATTCCTACTGCTGGTTCAACAATCCGAGAACGCAGGCAGGCGGTTTGATCAAGGAACCGGTCGTTCAAGCGATCGGCGATTCCACGGTCAACAAGATTTCCTATGTCTGTGCGAAAGCGTTCAACGGACAATACGCCTTGGTCATCCAAAAGAACTGGGGACAACTGACGAACAACACCGTCAAGGTTACCGTCGAAACCGGTGTCGTGCCAGGATCGGAACCGAAAGACGGAACCGCGACCGTGCTTGATCCCGAAGGAAACGCCATTTTCTTCACCTTGGAATCCGGACGTCGTCAAGAGCCGCTGAACGAAGCTCAATTGCATGTCGCCAATGTTCGTCAGAACGCGGCGCAAAAGCAATTGAACCGTAACGCTCTCTTGCAGCGGCTTTCCGATGCCGGCGTTCTCGCCCAAGTCTTCAACGACGGCGGTTCCGGTCAGTATGTCGTTCCCACCGGCGGCAACGGCTCGGGTTCACGATCGGCGTATCCTTATCCGTTCATCGCGCCCAGTGTCGTCGGTTATCGACCGGTCATTACCGTCTTGCCGGACGGTTCGTCGCTTTACTCGAATGCCGTCGTTTCGGCGGATCGTCGTTACGTTCGCATTTCACCGTCTCCGATGTTCTCCACGATTAAAAAGGTGCAATCGTTTAACATCCAATCCGGCAATATGGAGGACATCGAGGACAACACCGGTGGTGGCAGCGGCGGTGGCGGTTTCAGTGGCGGCGGCAGCGGCGGCGGATCGTTCTAGTCCAACGTTAACGAAATAGCATTCAGGAACAAGGGTTAATCTCGTCATCCCCGCGCAGGCGGGGACCCAGAGATTCACTTTTCAAGGGCGTTTGCATCCGTTGTTCACGGATGCAAACGGATGTTGGCCTCTTTTGTCTCGTGAAGATTTTGACAGGCATTTTCAACGGTGCGTCAAAGCATCGAACCGGCGGTTTTGAGATCGTTGCACCAGGCATCGACGACGAACTGCAAATTGGCGTTGCTGTCGACTTGGCTCATGGCGTCCAGCGTTCGATCCAAACGGCGTAAGGTTTGCCGCACCGCCGAAATGTGCCGCTCTTCGATGGTCGCCGAATCGCTCGACTTCGGCGTCTCGCACTTGCGGATCGTGTCGCGAAACAGTTCGATGGCGAGCGAAAAGAGGAGCCGCAACCGTCGACGTTGGGGCTGCGAGTCTTCGCCGACGGATTTGACGAATTCGTTGATTTTTTGGGCGAATCCGACGTCGTCGAGTCGTGGAGCGGTGAGTTGTTTCGTCAACTCGCCGCGAAGTTCGTCCAGAGATTCATCGTAAATATCTTTGGCGTGATCGAGACTTCCATCCGCCCGCCTGGCCAATTGGAGCCCCTGTTCCAGCGTCGAAACAACCTCTTTTTCGAGCAACAGCGTCGCCAACGTTCGTGTCGGAAGCGGAGAAAATCGAATGATTTTGCAGCGGCTGCGGATCGTCGGAAGTTGCTTTGCCGCCGAGGTGCCGATCAAAATCAAAACGGCGTCTTCCGGCGGCTCTTCCAAGGTTTTGAGCAGCGCGTTCGCTCCTTCGACGTTCAGGAAATCGGCGTCGTCGATCACAGCGACCTTTTGGTGGCCGAGATAGGGGCTCCTCGAAATGTGAAAGCAGAGTCCGGAGTGCCCGCGATGCTCTTTGTCGCCGATCAGCAACTCCAACGGCAACTCCGTCTTGTTCGGCGGCTTGGAGACGAACAGCAAGTCGGGATGCGGGGAAACATATTCCGTTGCCGTCGCATCGCTGTCTTGATCGATGGGACGCTCTGCGGCATTGAAGAGTCGGCACGATTCGCAGTTGTTGCACGGTTCCAGCGGTTCCGTTGGCAACGGCGCCGCAACGGTTCCTTTGCAGAGAATCGCCTTGGCCAGAGCGACGGCAAAACTCCGCTTGCCGATACCGGAAGGTCCGACGAAAAGAAAACTTCCCGCCAACCGTCCCCGTTGAGAGGCCCGCCGAAACTGCTCGACAACTTTGTCGTGTCCATGGATATTTTGCCAAACCATGCCGCTATTATAGCGGCTCGAACTCGAAATACAATCGAGAAACACACATCGATGACGATTTGGCGCAAACACCCCATTTTGCCTGCTCGCTTTTTTGCCGTCCTTTCTCCTTGCTTCACGCAAAAAATCCGGTTGTGTTCATTCGTGAATCGGGTAAAATAAATCCACTCCCATGTGTTACTAATGTTCAGGATCGTGAAATATTTTCAGGATGTTGATCAGCGAAATCGGGAGCGGAGCGACCATTTCGCGGGTTAACTCGCCGAGCGGAAGCTCGAATGACGGCCCAGCCGCGCTGGGATTGGAAATACTTCCGTTTGTGCAAGAGACTCAAGCGTTCCTCTGATTGCCCGAAACCGATTTTATGGATATCCCTTTCGTTCACCTTCACGTTCACAGCCATTATTCACTCCTCGACGGTGCCGGTAAGATCGACAAGCTCATTCGCCGTGCCAAAGAGCTCGAAATGCCGGCGCTTGCGCTGACGGACCACGGCAATCTCTATGGAGCTTTGGAGTTCTATCAGAAGGCGACGAAGCCGCCGGACAAACCGAAGGATAACATCGATCTCAACCGCATCAAGCCGATCATCGGATTCGAGGCGTACATCGCGGCGGGGAGCCGTTTCGACAAATCGGCCGGTTCGCAAAAAGAGTCGAGTCATCACCTGACGCTCTTGGCGATGAACCCGGTCGGATATCACAATCTCATCAAGATGTCGAGCCTGGCGTTCAGCGAAGGATTTTATTTCCGTCCGAGAATCGATCGGGAACTGTTGCAGAAATACAACGAGGGATTGATTTGTCTCAGCGGTTGCGCGTCGAGCGAATTCTCCCGTGCGCTGCTCGCCGCCGAAACCGACGGTTACGAAAAAGCGAAGTCGGTCGCCTCGTGGTACCGCGAACTCTTCGGCGACCGGTATTATCTCGAAATCCAGCACAACGGCCTCGAGATCCAGAGGATCATCCTGGAGGAGGCGACGAAAATTTCGCGGGAACTCGGCATCCCGACCGTGGCGACGAATGACGTTCACTACGTCTACCAGAAGGATTCCGAGGCCCAGGACATCCTCCTTTGTCTCAGTACGGGGAAATATCGTACGGACGAAAAGCGGATGAAGATGGACACCGACCAATTCTTCCTTCGGAGCGGTCGTGAAATGCTCGAAGCGATGCCCGGCCAGGAGGACGCGATCCGCCGGACGCTGGAAATCGCCGACCGAATCGACTGCACGCTCGTCAATGAACGTCATCTCCCGGCATTTGCGCCGCCGGACGGTCTCACGTCCGACGAATACCTGAGACGCCTTTGCATCGAGGGGCTGAAAAAACGTTACGCCGACAATTCGAAGCGTTACAAAAACGGCGAACTCTCCGACGAGGTGATCGCCCGGCTCGACCGCGAACTCGGCGTCATCCGGGAGAAGGAGTTCCCGAATTACTTCCTGATCGTCTGGGATTTCGTTCGTTTCGCGGAGGAGAACGGCATCCACCGGACCGCGAGGGGCTCCGGCGTCGGGGCGCTCGTCTGTTACGCGCTGAACATGTCGCACGTCTGCCCGTTGGAATTCGACCTTCTTTTCGAACGTTTTCTCGACATCAACCGCAAGGAGATGCCGGATATCGACATCGACTTCGACCAGGACCGCCGCATCGAAGTGCTTGAATATGTGAAGCAAAAATACGGCGAAGAAAACGTCGCGCAAATCGGGGTCTTCGGCACCATGGCGGCAAGGCAGTCGATCAAGGACGTCGGCCGCGTCCTGAACCACTCGATCCCGATGATCGAGTCGATCACGAAGCTCGTTCCGGACGTCCCGAAGATGAAGATCGACAAGGCGCTCAAGGACAGCGAGGAGCTCCAAAAGCGTTACGACATGGAGCCGGAAATCAAGGAGGTGATCGACTACGCGAAGGAACTCGAAGGACTCGCCCGGCAAGCCGGAGTCCATGCCTGTGCCGTCGTGATCGCCGACAAGCCGCTCTCCGAATATTTACCGTTACACCGCGTCAAGGACTCCACCGCCGCCGTGACCCAATGGCAGGGCCCCGACGTCGAAGCCGCCGGACTCCTCAAAATGGACTTCCTCGGCTTGCGGAACCTCACCGTACTCGCCCAAACGATCGAGATCATCAAGCAGACGACCGGCGAGACCGTCGATCCGTACAAATTTCCCCTCGACGATAAAGAGGCGTACGAACTTCTCTGCCGCGGCGAGACGAAAGGGGTCTTCCAGCTTGAAAGCGGCGGCATGCGTGAATTGCTGCAACGGATGAAACCGGATAATTTTCGTGACATCATCGCGACGCTTGCCCTCTACCGTCCAGGCCCGCTCGAAGGAGGGATGGTCGATCAATACGTTAAAGTCAAGCACGGTGAACAAAAGGCCGAGTACGCCCACCCGATCATGGAAGAGGTCCTCCATGAAACGCACGGCGTCATGGTCTACCAGGAACAGATCATGCGGATCCTGAACCGGCTCGGCAACATCCCCCTGTCGGACTCGTACGCCTGTATCAAAGCGATCAGCAAGAAGGTGCACGAAAAGATCGCTAAATATCGAAACGATTTTATCGACGGCGTTCAACGGAACGGATTGACCAGGGAAAAAGGAGAGGAGCTTTTCGACCTGATCGTCAAGTTCGCCGGTTACGGTTTCAATAAATCGCACTCGACGGCGTATGCGTTGGTCGCCTATATGACGGCGTACCTGAAGTCGCACTACCCGATGGAATTCATGGCCGCCCTTCTTTGCGGCGACATTTCGAAACGGAATTTCAAGTCGAAAGACTCGACCGTCGAGCATATCGAGGACTGCCAGCGGATGAACATCGCCGTCGTGCCGCCGGACGTCAACTTCTCGGACCAGCTTTATGCCGTGAAAGACGGCAGGATCGTCTTCGCGCTGACCGCGATCGCCGGCTGCGGCGACTGGGCCGCCGACAAAATCGTCGCCGCAAGGAACGAAGGGGGACCGTTCAAAAACATCTTTGATTTTTGTGAACGGGTCGACTCGAAGGCATGTCCGAAGGCGACCATTGAAAAGTTGATCAAGGCCGGCGCGTTCGATTCGCTCGGGTGCCACCGTTCCCAATTGGTCCAGGTTCTCGAAGGCGCGTTCAAGTCGGCTCAAAGTGCCGCCGAAGATCGGGCCAAAGGCCAGAAAAGTCTCTTTGCCGATCTGGAGGACGACGAACCGGCACAATCCGTTACAAAAAAAGCGACGGCCGGTCTCCCCGACCTTCCCGAATGGCCCGACAAGGAAAAGGCGACCTACGAAAAAGAAGTGCTCGGTTTCTATCTTTCGTCGCATCCGCTGAAAGAGATGGAGCCGACGTTCCTCCAATTCCGTTCGCACACCTGCCCCGAAGCCGCCTACCTGTCGGGGAACACGCAAGTCGTCCTGGCGGGAACCGTCGTCGACATCAAGTTTACCGCAACGAAAAATCCGAAGCCGGGAAAACCGAGCCAGTTCGCGATGTTTTCGCTGGAGGATTGCGACGGCGGTATCCGTTCGATTATTTGGCCGGAACAATTCGCCACTTACAAGGATCTCGTCAAGACGGAGTCGATCGTCTTTGCGGTCGGGCGCATCGACCGAAGCCGCAGTCAAACGGAAAACGACGCGAACTTCATCGTCGACGAGATGTACTCCGTCGAAGAGGGGACGCAAAAACTGACCCGAGGCATTTCGATCACACTCGACGAAACGAAACACGGCGTCGACGGGGCGAAAAAATTGCACGAAATTCTTCGCGGTTATCCCGGCTCCGGCGACGTCGAACTTTCGCTCCGTCTCCGGAACGGTTCGCTTGCCGTGTTTCGTCCGTCGAAACTGCGAATCGAACTGAACGCCGAATTGCGACGCCGAATAACCGAACTGCTCGGCGACGACGCCGTTCGGCTCCTCAAAGCCCCGCCGAAAAAGCCGAAAGATGAATTCGGCGGACGCAAACAATGGAAACGCGAAGTCTAACCAACAACTCGTGACCTCTGGTCACGACTTATGTCATCCCAGCGCGGCTGGGCCGTCAACCGAGCTTCCGCTCGTCGTGAAAACGCACAGGATGGTCGCTCCGCTCCCGATCCTGCCGGCGACGAGCGTGAAAAAATTCACGATCCCAGACGTTAGTAATATAATGTGGTGGCAATAAAAAGAACGGAGTCGTTTTTTGTACGGAACGTCGCGGAGTTCAAAACTCGGCGGACCATGCTCAACAGTTCGCCAAACAACGGATCAATTGTTATCACCTGCTCAATAATGTCCGATATCATCATCAAAGGCGCCCGGGAACACAACCTCTGCGACGTCGACCTCGTATTGCCGCGCAATCAATTGATCTGTTTCACCGGCGTCAGTGGCAGCGGAAAGTCGTCGCTCGCCTTTGACACGCTTTACGCCGAAGGACAACGACGTTACGTCGAGAGCCTGTCGAGCTATGCACGTCAATTTTTGGGACAATTACCGAAGCCCGACGTCGATCGAATTTCCGGCTTGAGTCCGTCGATTTCGATTTCACAAAAAGCCGGCGGCCAGAACACACGGAGCACCGTCGGCACGATCACGGAAATTTATGATTTCCTCCGCGTCCTTTTCGCACGGGTCGCAACGGGATATTGTCCGCAATGCGGCCGTCCGATCACCGCCCAGACACGCCAACAGATCATCGACCGGATCGAGGCGATTCCCGAGGGAACCCGGCTGCTTGTCCTCGCTCCGGTTATTCGTGGACAAAAAGGGGAGCACAAAGACCTTTTCGCCGACCTTCAGCGCCAGGGATACGTTCGCGCCCGGGTCGACGGCAGGATCGTCCGATTATCGGACAATTTGAAGCTCGATCGCCAAATGCGTCATGATATCGATGTCGTCGTCGATCGTGTCGTGCAATCGGGTCCGGGAAATCGTAACCGTTTGTCCGAAGCCGTCGAACGCGCCCTCGCCGTCGGCGACGGTCATCTCGTTGTCGTTGCCGATGACGACGAGAAATCGAGAATGGAGAACGGAGATTCGAGAGCTAAAGAGGCGCAGGCCGCGCAGAAAAAGAAGAAACAGGAATTCTCCGATTCTCCACCCTCGACTCTCGATTTACCACTCAAAGATCTTTCCCTCTCCGCCCACTATGCCTGCACGCATTGCGGCATCAGTTTCGAGCCGCCGAGTCCGCAACTGTTCAGTTTCAACACGCCGCGCGGCATGTGCATGAAATGCGACGGCCTCGGAGACATCCATTCCTTCGCTCCCGACTTGTTGATACCCGATCCTTCGAAATCGTTCCAGCAAGGTTGCGTCGAACCGCTCGGCAAATGGAGGGACATGGGCCGTTGGAAACGCCATATTTTTCAAGGAGTCGCGGAACACCTCGAAAAAACGTACGGATTACAGCAGCAGTCGGTGCTCGAAACGGCATGGGAAGAGCTCGATCCGAAGATTCAAAAAGCGTTGCTCTGGGGGACCGGCGACCAACATGTCACCTTCACTTGGCGGAGCGGGCCGTCGGGTTACAAATGGGGCGGTCCTTACGAGGGGATCATCCCGAAGATGCTCGCGCAATTTCGTGAAACGAAAAGCAAGCCTCAACGACTCGCGATGGAAAAGTTCATGCGGGTGATTCCGTGCGGTTTTTGTAACGGACAACGGCTCAACGAGCAAGCCCGTTCGTTCCGCATCGATACCGTGGCAAAATCGTTCGACAGGAAATCGCTGTCCCTCCCCGACCTCTGCAACCTTTCGATCAGCGCCTTGCGGGAGTTTTTTTCGGGACTGAAATTGAGCGAATCGGGGCAAACGATCGCCGCCGAAGCGGTCAAGGAAATCCGTGCACGATTGGGGTTCCTCGTCAACGTCGGTCTCGAATACCTCTCCCTCGGTCGAACCGCTCCGACGCTTTCCGGCGGCGAGCTCCAGCGTATCCGTCTTGCCAGCCAAATCGGCAGCGGCCTCGTCGGCGTCTTGTATGTGTTGGACGAACCGTCGATCGGGTTGCATCCGAGGGACAACGACCGCCTGATTGAAACGCTTGCCCGCTTACGGGATCTCGGCAACACCGTCATCGTCGTCGAACACGACGAGGATACGATGCGCGCCGCGGACATGCTTATCGACTTCGGCCCCGGTCCGGGCGTTCATGGCGGACACGCGATGCAATTGAGAATGGTGAACGGCGAATGGAAAGTGGAGAATAAAAGAGTTTCGAAATCGTCCCCTCAATCCCCGGCTCCCGGTTCGGCATTCACCGAATCCCTCACGCTGAAATACCTCACCGGAGCGGATTCGATTCCTGTTCCGAAAAATCGCCGTTCCGTCGATCCGAAACGAAAATTGATCGTTCGTGGAGCGGCTCACCACAACCTGAAAAAAATCGACGTCGAAATTCCGCTCGGAGCTTTCGTTTGCATTACGGGAGTCAGCGGTTCCGGGAAAAGTTCCTTGGTGAACGACATTATCGTCGAAGCGTTAAACCGTGACCTGAACCATGGTTGCGGCGAACCGGGCTTGCACAAACGAATCGACGGGACCGATTTTTTGGACAAGATGATCGACATCGACCAATCGCCGATCGGTCGTGGTCAGCATTCGAATCCGGCGACGTACATTAAAGTCTTCGACGAAATCCGTTCGCTCTACGCCGAGCTCCCCGAATCGAAATTGAAAGGATACGCGCCGGGCCGTTTCAGTTTCAACGTCCGTGGCGGTCGTTGCGAAAGTTGCGAAGGTCGTGGCACGCAAAAACTTGAAATGGATTTCCTTGCGGACATTTATGTAACATGTCCTGCCTGCCAGGGACACCGCTTCAATCACGAAACGCTCGCCGTTCGATTCAAGGGGAAGTCGATCACGCAGGTTCTCGACATGGACGTCGAGGAGGCGCTCGAGCACTTCGAGAACATCCCGAAGATCAAACACTACCTGGCGATGCTGAAGCGTGTCGGCCTCGGTTACATAAAATTGGGGCAACCGTCGCCGACGCTTTCCGGCGGCGAAGCGCAGCGCATCAAACTTGCGAGAGAACTCGTCAAGCGGAGCACCGGCAAGACGTTGTATCTCCTGGACGAACCGACGACAGGACTCCATTTCGCGGACATTAAATTGCTCCTCGACGTGCTGCACGAATTCGTCGACGCCGGGAACACGGTCCTTGTCGTCGAACACAACCTCGACGTGATCAAGACCGCCGACTGGATCGTCGACCTCGGCCCCGAAGGGGGTGAGGCCGGTGGAAGAATCGTCGCCGTCGGAACGCCGGAAGACGTCGCGAAAAATGAAAATTCGTACACCGGCATCGCCTTGAAAAAACACCTCGGTGAACGCTCGGGTGCGGCGTTGCAGCGCAGTTCCCAGGCGAGCAAGTCGCTCGCTAAAACCAAACCTCCGGGAACGCGCGCACCCGGCTCAGGCGTGGAAAAAATCACCGTTCGCGGAGCGGAGGAACATAATCTTAAAAATGTCTCGGTCGAAATTCCGCGTGATCGGATGACGGTCTGTTGCGGCCCGAGCGGAAGCGGCAAGTCGTCGCTCGCCATGGATACGGTGTACGCCGAGGGACAACGACGTTATGTCGAAAGCCTGAGTTCCTACGCCCGTCAATTTATCGGACAGTTACAGAAACCCCGGGTCGAACAAGTCGACGGCCTTTCCCCGGCGATCGCCATCGAACAAAAGGCCGCCTCCCATTCCCCCCGCAGCACGGTCGGAACCGTTACGGAAATTCAGGATTACCTCCGCGTCCTCTTCGCCCGGCTTGGAACGCCGTACTGTCCACACTGCAACATCCCGATCGGCACGCAAACGCTGGACGAAATCATCGCCAAGTTATTGTCGTTGAAACTCGACGGCAGGCTCCTCATCACGGCGCCGCTGAACGTCGAGGTCGGGCAGCTTTACGACGATCTCTGGAAGCGGTTGCGTACCATGGGGTTCAACAGGGTGCGCATTGATGGAACGACATTCCCGCTCGACAACCCGCCGGAAATCGATCGGCGACGCAAGCACGACGTCGAACTGGTCGTCGACCGAATCGTATTGCGTGACGATCAATCCGGACGAATGCGAATCGCCGACAGCGTCGAAACGGCCCTCTCCGTCGGCAACGGCGTCGTTCAAGTCGTCGAAGTGGACGAAGATCTCCCGGAGCCGCAATGGAAACGGTCGAAACACAACCAGCATTTGTCGTGCGAAAAATGTGGGCGGAGCTTCGAACGGCTTACGCCGCACCATTTTTCGGCGAATTCCGCGCTCGGTTGGTGTCCCCATTGCGAAGGGCTCGGCGTACAACAAGGCGCGAATCCGGCGTTGTTCCTCCGCGATCCGAAGTTGACGCTCGCCCAAGGAGCCGTCGCCCTTTGGCCGAATCCGGAAAGCCCGATGTTCCAAGTGATGCTTGCCGCGTTTTCGAAACAGACCGGCATCCCGACCGACGTTCCGTTCGATCAACTCGACGCCCGGCATCGGCGATTGATCTATCATGGTACGGGAGAAATCGAGTTGAGAGTTGATCGTGGAGAGTGGGGAGTGAAGAAAACGTCGGTGAAATCGTCCTCACTATCCACTGCCCACTCTCAACTATCACCTACTTTCAGCTTTCAATACAAGGGGCTCTACCCTGCCACGGAGGAAGCGTCGCGGCTGGTTCCGGCGTTCCGTATGGAACTCGAAGGAATGGTCGGCGAAGTCGAATGCGGCGTCTGCATGGGCAGCCGATTGCGTGACGACGCTTCTGCGGTGCGGTTCATCGGTCGGACGATGGACGAAATCTGCCGGTTGCCGCTCGACAAGCTGATCGATGTGTTCGACCATTGGAAGCCGAACGACACCGAACGAAAAGTCGCCGGCGATCTGTTGAACGAGATCGTCAATCGGTTACGTTTTTTAATCGACGTCGGCCTCGACTATTTGACGCTTACCCGTTCCGCTCCAACGCTTTCCGGCGGCGAAACGCAACGGATCCGCCTTGCGGCCCAGATCGGCAGCGGATTGACCGGCGTGTTGTACGTTCTCGACGAACCGACCATCGGACTGCATCCGAGGGACAACGGCCGCCTCATCGGTGCGTTACGAAAACTCCGCGACTTGGGCAACACGTTGTTGCTCGTGGAACACGATCGGGAAGTGATCGCTTCGGCGGACAAGATTCTCGATTTCGGACCGAAAGCGGGGAAATTCGGCGGCGAAGTCGTCGCCGAAGGAACGCCGGAGAAAATGTTGAAACAGAAAAATTCCGTGACGGGACCGTACCTGAGCGGTAAGAAAGCGATCCCGATTCCGAAGAACCGCCGCGTGTCGCTGGAACAGGCGGCGGCGTGTCCGACTCGGAACAAAGATTAATGAACGAAATTGTCCGGGGACTGCGATACGTTTCGTCCCCGGCTCGTTGAAACGAGCTATTCCGTTTCGACGAGGACCATCATTTGGCCTCCTTCATAGGATCCCGCGGAATGGCTGAACGTCCAGTCGGGGTTCGTTCCCGTCGGGCAGTTGCCGATGCCGATGTCGCAACCCGGTCCGGCTCCGAAGTTGTTGAACGCGAAAACCGTCTGCTTCTTCGCGAAGTTGTGGATCTGCATCGAGCCGTACCCCGGCGAGTTGCCGGTCGACATTTCGTCACCGAAATCGAACGCTTCGTCCGAAGCTCCCGGAACGCCTCCCGTGTTTTTCGCCCCGTAATTGCAGTCCCAGAATTCCACGTTGCATCCGTCCGCGAAGGTACCGGTTTCGACGCCGTCGACGTTCGAAGCAACCGTTACGTTATTGACCTTCTGCTGGAACCTGGCGCCGGTCGCCTTTGTCGGAACACCGAGTTTGCCGAGCTCCGGCGACAACGGCGCCATCGTCACGAAAACATATTGCGGGGTCTTCTCCCCTTTCTTTTGCAGGTACAGGAAGTATCCGATCCGCTTTACTTTGCCGACGATTTCTTTGCTCTTGTCCGTCGTGTAAGCGATTCGGGTATTGTTGTCGGTCAGCCGCGGAGCAAGCGGGTTGAGCGTGTACAGCAATTTGAAATTCTTCGCTTCCGGAAGGAGCGTGTCGAGGTTGCCCCGTTCCGGGATTTCACCGGCACGGAACGCACTCAGTTGGAGTCCGGCCTCATTTTGGACATTCGGCTCGGCGATCATGTCCCAAGCGTACCGCATTGCATACGGTTTCGAAATCGTGCCGTTCGTCAACGTGATCGTGGTTCCGTCGATCCTGGCGTCCGCTTTTTTGTACACGGCGTCCGCTCCGGCGATTTCGAACCAATCGGGGGCCTTGCCGTCGCGGGTTTTCAGGGACTTCGCGTTTTTCATCTTGAGCACGACGGCGTTTCCTTCCACGTCCATCGAATCGAGCTCCGGCGAGGCACAGACGATGTCCGATTTACCGTACGTCCTGTTTTCGGCAAGCAGTGCAAGCCGGTCGCCGACAACGCGTTTGTTCGTCGGGTGAATGTCCTTGATGTTGCCCACGTCGTTGATTACGGCCATTCCACAATACGGGAGCGCTTTTTCGACGGTTCCCTGTGCGACCCAGAAACGGGGGAGCGCGTCGCCGCTGCCGCCGTAGGTATACGGCGCAAGTTGCGCATAATAGAAACCGAGCTGCGGATTTTTGAACGCCATTCGCCAACCTTCGATGAGCGCTTTCATCTTTTCGGCGTACAGCATTCCGTCGCCGAGGTTGCTTTCGCCTTGATACCAGATCACGCCGCGCATCGCCAACGGGACGAACGGATGGACCATCGCATTGTGCAAAACCGTCGGCTTCTGGTGATCCGTGTATGGTGTGAGCATCGCCGGGAAGGCCGGAGGAGCTTCGACCACGACGCCGTCGGCGAGATTCTTTTCGGTCGCCTTGATCCAATCCCGGTATTCCTGAAGTGTTTTCGTAACGAGTTCCTTGTGCGCCGAAGTCGACGGATCCTTTGCCGCGATTTCGTCCGAAATATTCGAGAGCGTCGGGACCTTTTGGAAACCGGCGGGCGTCGTCCACGGTTCGATGCGGGTTCCGCCCCACGACGAGTTGATCAATCCGATCGGAACATTCAGGTCGGCGTTCAATTTTTTACCGAAGAAGTATCCGACACCGGAGAAACCGGGGGTCGTCGTCGGATTGCATTCCGTCCATCCTTTCGTGGGGAGTTCGGTTTGCGGCGTGGTTTTCCAAGCCTTGTTGACTTGCAACAGTCGGATGTTCGGATTCGTCGAGTTTTCGATCTCTTCCTTACCGCCGTCGGAACGGGAAAGCGACCATTCCATGTTGGATTGGCCGGAGCAGAGCCAAACGTCGCCGACGAGCACGTTGTCGAGCTTGAGTTCGTTGTTTCCTTTGATCGTCAACGTCGCCGGTTCCGCTGACATTGTGAGCGGATCGAGTTCGACCTGCCAAGTTCCATCGGCGGCGGTCGTCGCCGATTTCGATTGGCTGCCGAACGATACCGTGACTTTTTCACCGGCGTCGGCCCGACCCCAGATGGGAACCTTCATGTCCCGCTGGAGAACCATGTTCGAGGAGAACGCTTCCGGGAGCCGAACGTCGGCATAAATCGTTGCCGCAACAGAACTTGCCGCAACAAACAATGCGAAAAACAAAAATCGTTTCATGAGGGGAATGGGGTAAAGGTTACCGTTTAGGCCGCGAACCGAAGGTTCCGGCGCTTATTACCCGAGTAGTGTACCCCCCCACCGCTCAAATTTCAAGACGCCTAATGGCAACAACCGCAATGATGGGATCCGCAATGTTGATCCGCGGATTTCAGAATTCGGCCGATCGCCTGGTCGTCTTCATCCGCTTCGAAATTTCGTTTCAAGCGGCGATACGCTTGCTTTCGCAATTGCAGGGCTTCAAGATGTTTGGGATTGCGTTGCAGCACTTCGGTGCAATCGGCAATGACGTCGTCGAGGTCCAGCCGAAACCAATGGGCCAGTGCCCGAAATTGCCAAGCGTCGATGTCGTTCGGATTCAAACGAATCGCCTCCGAATAATCGTCGATCGCGCTTTGGAGGTGATTTTTCGTACCGAACCAGGCACGACGGGCGATCTGAAACCAGGAGACGCCGCGAAGACGCCAAAGATCGGCGTTCTTCGGTTCAAGCTCCATCGCCTTCGAGCAATCCGCGATTGCGCGACGATAATTCGAACAAGTGAACGAATAATGTCCCAATTCATTCCAGGCGATACCGCGATGCTGAAGAAGCGTTGCGTCGTCGCCCCCCTTTTTCAAGGCCGCCCCCAAGTCGTGAACCGCTCGATCATGGGCCTTGAGGTTGTTCCAGACGATGCCGCGCAAGCCGAGAGCGTGAGCGTTCTCCGGTTCGTTTTCCAGCAGCTCGCAGAGCAAATCGCGGGCAACCGTCAGATTGCCGGATTCGATCAGGAGACAAGCGGCTTGTTGAATGTCTTCGGCAGTTCGTGGAAGAATGCTCAGTGCGTGTTCGAGATCCAGTGCCGCCTCTTGCCGGTCCCCTTTTTGCGCCCAAAGAATGCTTCGAATGATAAAAGCGTTCGCATATTCCGGCGACGCTGCACAAAGTCGGTCGGCGACTTTCAACGCTTCGTCGAGGTTTTCCGTACCGGGAGTGGTGAATTTTTGGATCAAGTCCAGTTCGCCCTGGATCGCGGGGTCAATCGGCTGGTTCATTGCGGAGTGCTCGAAAGTCAATGGAGGAAATCATCGTGAGTGAATCTCGTCATTTCAATGAAGCTTCCCGGGGTGTTTTCTCCCCGACGAGTCCGAACTTGAATGATCCGATTTCATGCGCGATTCGTCGAAGAATCGCGGCGTCTTTGGCGTCGAGTTTGTCCGGGACGAAGGAATTGTCGACCGCCGAAACGCCGAAAAAGAACTCGAACCAAACGCAACCGAGCAAGTAGTTGCCGGCAACATTGGCGTGGGTTCCATCATAGTGAAGTTTCCATTCCTCTTTGTCCTTTTTCCAGGAATATCCGTTATTGAGCGAGCGGCTCTGGTTCGGCAAGGTCGGATAAACGGTCGTTTTCCGATCGAACTTGAGGCATTCGGGAACATCGCCCCATTCGGGAGACCGTCGGGCGAGTTCCATGGCGTCGCCACCACGGATCAACCGGCATCCGAGTTCTTCGGCGATTCCGGCGTAGGCGTCGCACAATCCGCGGTACATTTCCTGTTGCGAGGCACAGAACGCGGTGCCGAAGCGAGGTTCATCACCACGGTAGGCCCAAGTTTGGTGGATCACCACTTCGGCTTGCGGGGCGTATTTTTTGATATAGTCGTAAAGTCGTTTCGCATCGGGACGATACGTTTCCGGACGAAAACTTTTCGGGCTCGCCTGCTGGATGGTCACGAAATCCCATTTGTCGGCTTGAAGCATCTCCTTGAGGCTTTGGGTTCCTTTTTTGTACGGCTTGCCTTCCGGATTGCCGGGATCGGTTTCGTGAGTTTCCGCGTGACGAAAATGTCGTGAGAAATCGCAGCCGCCGATCGTCGCCTTGGCCAGGATCAATTTGCACGGTTCCGGTGCCCCCGCAACGATTTGCGGCAAGTAGGTGGTCGCGTTCTCGGAAAAGCTGTTTCCCACGGCGAGAACCTTGACCTCCTTCGGGGATTGCGCGACGGAAATCGAGACGAATGAAAGAAAAAAGAAAAAAACAGCCAACAATACGATCGAGAATCGGTGCATGATATGTTACCTCGTTTGTCTGAAAAATCAGCGTCGTCGCTTCGTGTTTTTTTGGAGCGACGCTTTCCAATCGGCGACGAGTTTGAGAGCGTCCAGCGGGGTCAGACCGTCGACGTCGATGTCACGGAGTTCCTCGACGATCGGATGGTCTTCCGGACCGAACAGCGAAAATTGCATGGCGCCGACGGTTTTTCGTTTCGGTTCCTCCTGTTGCGACTCCTGCAGCGACACGGCGACGCTGTGGGCGGTCGCTTCGACGTGGGTTTGCTCCAACTCTTCAAGAATCTCTTTGGCCCGCTTGATCACGTCGCGGGGAACCCCGGCGAGCCTCGCAACGTGAATTCCGTAACTTTTGTCCGCCGCGCCGGGAACGATTTTGTGCAGAAAAGCGATGTCGTCGTTCTGCTCCCGTACCGCGACGTTCAAATTGCATATTCGGTCAAACGATTCCGATAAATCGGTCAACTCGTGATAATGGGTCGCGAACAACGTCCGGCAACCGATTTTTTCGTGCAGAAATTCGACGATCGCCCACGCCAGCGAAATCCCGTCGTAAGTGCTCGTTCCCCGACCGATTTCGTCCAGAATCACGAGACTCCGCTCCGTCGCCTGGTTCAAAATGCGAGCGGTTTCCGTCATTTCGACCATGAACGTGCTCTGACCGCGGGAAAGTTCGTCGCTCGCGCCGACCCGTGCGAAAATCCGGTCGCAAATTCCGATCGTCGCGGTTTTCGCCGGAACGAAACTTCCGATCTGCGCCAAGATGCAGAGCAGCGCGGACTGCCGAATAAACGTACTTTTTCCCGCCATGTTCGGGCCGGTGATGAGCTGGATCATTCCATGCACGTCGTCGAGCACCGTGTCGTTCGGCACGAACGTTCCGTCCGGTTCCAAGGCGTCGAGCACCGGATGTCTGCCGTCGGTAATATTCAGCACGGAATCTTCGACAAGCACCGGGCGGCAATATCCACGATCCCGAGCCAGCGACGCCAAGCCGATGAGAACGTCGAGATTCGCCAGCGCAACCGCCGTCTGCTGCATGACGTTGCGGGCTGCGCTGGTTCGTTCCCGAAGCAGTTCGAAAATATCGTACTCCAATGCGCAGGCCCGTTCGTCGGCGGTCAGAACTCGCTCTTCGTATTCCTTCAATTCCGGCGTGATGTAGCGTTCCGCATTCTTGACGGTTTGCTTGCGGATATATTCGGACGGAATTTTTTCCCGATGCGTGTTCGTGATCTCGATGAAGTATCCGAACACCCGGTTAAAGCCGACTTTCAAGCTCGAAATACCGGTCCGCTCCGTTTCGTGGGCTTGATACTGCGCGATCCATTCCTTGCCGCCGCTCTGCAATTCGCGGAGTTCGTCGAGCTCGGCGTTGAAACCGCTTCGGATGAATCCCCCTTCACGGTTCGACAGCGGGCATTCATCGGCCAGCGCGGCGTCGAGCAGCGCCGAGAGTTCTTCGCAGGGATCGATGTTTTTCCGTAACGTCTTCAGAAACTCGCTGGAACACGGTTCCAGCCGCTCCCGGAAGAACGGCAGCGCCCGCAATGTTCGCGCAACGAACGCCAAGTCGCGCGGCGTCGCCCGATTTTGCACGATCCGCGTCAGAATCCGTTGCAAATCGTAAACGCGGCGGAGGTTTTCGCGGAAGTCCCGCATCCACGCATCGTTTTGGTACACCTCTTGAATCGCGTCCAACCGACGATTGATCTCGACGGCATCCGTCAACGGACTTGCGACCCATTCGCCGAGGAGCCGCGATCCCATCGGCGTCACGCAACGGTCGAGCACGGCGAGGAGCGAACCGTCGCGGCGGCCTTCTCGAATCGTTCGGGTGATTTCGAGACTTCGGCGGCTCGCCTCGTCGATTTCGAGTTGCATGCCGGGACGGTACGCGACGATCGAATCGATATGCGAGGAGGTCTGTTTCTGCGTTTCATTCAGATATTCGAGAACCGCTCCGGCGGCGCAAATTGCGGGAAGGTCGTCGTCTCCCCGGTCGAATCCGAACCCTTCGAGCGAGGCGGTTCCGAACTGCTTCAGCAGCGTATCGTAAGCGGTTCGGTATCCGAACGTCCAGTCGGGACGCTTCGTGAAGAGCGTTTTGCTCATCGAACGGCGTTCGAACGGCGTTTTTTCGTTGAACACGATCTCCGACGGCGAAATCCGCGCAAGCTGTTCGCCGACCTGATTCGGATGGACAGTTGCCGCATAGAACTTTCCCGTCGAGAGTTCGACCCAGGCGATTCCGATTTTTTCGAAGACGGCATCAACGTCGCCGGAAATCGCGGCGAGATAGTTCGACGATTTCGGATCAAGCAGGGCGTCGTCGGTCACGGTTCCGGCGGAAACGATCCGCGTGACTTCCCGTTTGACGATCCCTTTCGCCTTTTTGGGGTCTTCCATCTGTTCGCAGACGGCGGCACGGTATCCGGCAGCGATCAGTTTGGCGATATAAGCGTCGAGCTGATGATGGGGAAACCCCGCCATCGGCATGCCGCCCCCCCCTTTATCGCGGCTGGTCAGCGCAAGACCGAGCACTTGGGCGGCGACTTTGGCGTCGTCGAGGAACAGTTCGTAAAAATCCCCCATTCGAAAGAGCAGCAGCGCTTCGGGACAGGCCCGTTTCGCTTCGAAATACTGCTTCATCATTGGGGTTTCGCGGTTCGGATCAGACATGGATTCAATTCTACCGCAAGCCGTTTCTTTCGGGAAGACGGGAGGATCAATGTACGCGAATTCAAGAAATTTCCGGATACCATCTGTCTTTTGAAAAACTCACCGAAAATTCCAAAAAACCGGTTGACAAGGGGGGGGGAGGATGGAGTAGAATGATCCCATCTCTGAATTTCGTGCCGGATCGGCTTTCGAATACTTCAACCTCCAAAGTGAGACATGACAAAGCGAAAAATTACCACGGTCGTTCTCTGTGTGATGTGCGTGATGTTTGTTGTTGCTAAAACGGTGGAGAGTTATTACCATCCGGGGAACTGCAAGATGTGCCTGCACAAAGATGTTGTGGTTCATCAAAACGATCCTTGCGGAATACGCGTGGAGCTTCCTGATGGTCAAGTGCTTCACTTTGCGGGTTTTTTTGACAACGAGGTTTTTTTTATGAAATGCTCACCATTAAATTTTGCCGGCCCCCCCGTGTCTTGAAGCGTTGGACACGAGGTTTTCAACATGCAAGCAAGGTCCGCTCTGGAATCCGCCGGCGAACGGCGAACAAGAAGATCATCCGTTTACCCAATTAACCTGCAATTAGTTTTTGTTCACATACTCAAGAGGAAAAAATGCAGGATGATTGCGGTTTATCCATCGGCGATTGCAATGCCGGACCTGCACGAGCGCGGGTATCTCTGTTCTTTTTTCTTTTAAGGACTTGCGGCGTCTTTTTGTTGACATTGTTTGTCGGTCCGTTACTGTTTTCGCAGTCTTACGACGCTCTTTCCTTGGCGGAAAAAAACGAAGGTCTCTGGCAATCGATCCATAAGATCGACATGTGCTATACGAGAAAAACGGTTGTGGTGTTTGCCAACGAGAAAAAACAAACAGAACGCCGAAATACCGAAGATTGTTTCCGATGGATCTCCGGAGGGGATTGTGAGCAATTGATCGAGTTGAAAAAACCGTCGGAATCCGAAGAAGATTATTCGAATCGAAAATCGCGACGATACATTCGCTGCGACGACCGCGCTTTCGAATGGTCCGTCAAACCCGGCAATGCTTCATTCAAACCGGCGACGCTCGAGGAATCTTTGGATCATGAGTGTCGAGCCACCCAACTCGTCAATGGCGAGTCGCATCGGCGACGGCTTCCTAAAGAGAGTTTTTTAATGGGCGAGTTTCGTTCCCCAAAGGAACCGAACAAGCCCGTTAACTTGATTCGATTTTTGGAATCATGTGAGAGATTGTCTATTCCCGTTCGTTCTGTCGATGCGAACGGGGATATCCTTTGGGCCTTTCGTATCGATTCCCCGGAGAACGATCAGAACCCGGAATCGGCCTACAGCGAATTGACGTTCAACGAAAGCAAAAGCTTTTGCTTGCACCGTTTTTTTTCTTTTCGTCCCGCTGCCATTTCCGGTGCAACGATGGAGGCAACCGGCGAAAAGGTTTCGATCATCAACGAATATGTCGTTTGGGAATACATCCAATTGAGCAACGGTTATTATTTGCCCCGAAAAACCGGGAGTGGCGTGGGACCGCCTTCCTTCAGAGGTCATCCGGAATTTTTCAGAACCCAATACGAAATCACCTCGGTTTCGATCAACGAACAAGTGACGACCGATCCTTGCTTTGTGATTCCGGAATTCTTCATGGTGTTGCGTGACGACCTGACCCCCCGCCCACTTCAGCGAGGCCAAACCGTCGCGATGCCCGTCTCCTTTTGGGGAAAGGACAATCAACCGGCCATCACGTTGCAGACGCCTCAGGAAGTGGAAAAGTACCTTCAGGAAGCCCGGGACAAGAAACAAACGGCGTTGGCATTGACTCCGCGACCTATTTCCTGGACCCGTATTGTTTTGGCCGTTGCCGGTCTCGTTTTGATTCTATTGGCTCTTTTTTTAAAAGCTCGCAATCCGAACAAAAGTTAAAAGTGACGTTGAACGTTTTGTTCATGCAATATAAATATTTCAGGAGGAGGTTTTCATGCTACAAAAAAGAATAGTGCGATTGGTTACGCTGGGCGAAAATTATATGGTCGCCTCGCTCCTTTATTTCGGTCTCGGTTTGCTGGTTCTTGCCTTGGTTCCGGAATCGCCGGTGGCCCATGCTGGTGGAGATCTCGGTTGCCCCCAAGGGCAAGCTCCCGTATGGATCGGTGAACAGTATGAATGCCGTTGTCCATGAACAGGCGGAGGTATCCATGTTGTTTGGGCAGCGTTTTCTTTTCGTTGTTTCACTCTTCTTCTTTGTGTGTACAATAGTCCTCGCCGTACACACATGGGCTCCTTTTCATCGAAAAACATCCACCTTCACCCTGTTTTGCGAGGCTCCTTCGCATGATTTTGGGGTTGTTCATCGCGGTGATACGCCGGTACATCGTTTCGTTTTGGAAAACCGGGGAAACTATCCGATCTCTTTAATTAATGTTGCAGCCGGATGTGGTTCGTGCATCAACGTGGGAGACTACACGCAGTCATCGATTTCTCCAAAAGGGAAAGGCTTCGTAACGCTTCAATTACAAACGCCCTCGGCCGAAGGAAAAATCACGAAGGTTGCCGTTGTGAAATCGAACGCCCCGGTTGTTTCCTACATGCTTCTTACATTGAGCGCCGATATCGCGGCAAAGGAATAGACCGAGGAAGCGCCCACACACCCTTTTCGGAGAGACCCAGAAACGGCAAGGGGGAGAACCTTGCGGAACTCCCACGGATTGGCCGATTCAGCGGACGCCTTATTCAAGAACGATCGGAACCTGGATACGATCGTTTCCGCGAAGGATATCGAGCACGACACGGTCTCCCGGTTTGCGGTCGTCGATCACGGCGGTGAAGTCGACGGTTTTCTTTGTTTCGACACCGTCAACGGCAACGATCATGTCGGCGGCGTCGAGATCGACACGCGGTTGGCTGATCACCATTCCTCGGAACAGCGACCGTTCCTTGACGACAACCGGGCCGCGAAGTCCCGCTTTTTCGGCGGCCCCCTTTGGAACGAGAACGACGACCAGCACCCCTTTAACGCCGTTCCGTTCGGCGTCTTTCGTTTTCATGATTCCGATTTCGCCGCGCATCACCTTGCCGTATTTCAGGAGTTGCGGCACGATGCGGGCAACCGTGTTCGCCGGAATCGCAAACCCGACGCCGTGCGAACCACCGGATTTACTGGCGATTGCCGTATTGATACCGATCATCCGCCCCTGCGTGTCCAGAAGCGCTCCGCCGGAGTTTCCCGGATTGATCGCCGCATCGATCTGGATCGCCCCTTTGATCGCTCTCGCTTCGAATCGGCCGGGAATCGAACGGTTCAAGCTCGAAATCAAGCCGCTTGTCAGGGTCCGTTCCAAGCCGAACGGATTGCCGATCGCGAACACTTTTTGGCCGACCAATAATCGGGACGAATCGGTCAGCGAAACGGGGAAGAGGTCCTTCTTCGGAGCGGAAATTTTCAAGACGGCAAGGTCCGTAATCGGGTCTTCGCCGACCACCGTCGCCGGATATGATTCGCCGTCGAAGAGCGTCACGAGAACGCTGTCGACGCCGCTGATGACGTGGGAGTTCGTCAAAATATGTCCTTCCCGATCGATCACGATTCCGCTTCCGGCGCCCGGTTCTTCCAGTTCACCGATGAGAAACACGTTGTACCGCGTTTGGGTGTCGATGTTGACGACGCTTTTGTTGCACCGTTCATACACCTGAATCGACGTCCGTTCTTCCGGGATCAGCTCCGGATATCGTTCGACGAAGAGCGGGCTCTCATTGGGGATCGGCAATGTCGACGCCTCGGCGGGAATCGGCGTCTGGTTGCTGACGCCAACCGGCGGCGGCGACACTCGTTGCCGCATGTTGGGATTTTGGGCCGCCAACTCGTTTTGTCCACCATAGAAGAGAAGCAAGACGACCGACGTCGCCGCAAACCCGACGCAGCTTGCCGAAATCAACGAAAACATATATTTTCTCATGCCAATCACTCCTTTATCTCTGTAATTTACTGCCAAAACTTGATTTGTGAAGCACCGTCGCGGTTTCGTGTCTGTCATGGGGACAGGCGTCTACCACAACACTATGAAATACGTTGCCATGCTCAAGGATGTTCGTAAAAATATTTTTATTTTCCGACGGAAGGAAAATCGGTGAGCGTCGATCGTTGGCCCCACTTGTTTTGAGGCGACGTTTCCCGTATTCTGGAGGAGCCATTAACCACTCTTGCCATGAAAACCGCGTTCAGCCGTGAAGGTCTCTATTATCTGTTCGTCGTCTCCATCGTGATGGTCGGCGCGGTTCTTCGAGAGGTGAATCCGTTGCTGCTCTTCTCGGTGCTTCTTTGTGCGCCGCTGCTCATTGCTTGGCGTTTGGGCCGTCGTTCGTTGCGGGGAATAACCGTGAAACGACGCTTGCCGCCGCAAATTTTCGCCGGAGAGCCGTTTATCGTCAATCTCGAAGTCGAAAAAGCGGCGAAAGCGTCCGGACGATCCATTTCCAGTTGGGGACTCGTCGTCGTCGACCGCATTCGGCCGCTGAACGTCGACAATGAAAAAGAGCGCCCCTACGAACCGGCCGTCTATTTCGAATACGTCGCCAAGGGAGAAAATCGTCGCAAAACCTACGCCGGTCGCTTGCCGCAGCGGGGCAGGTACAGTATCGGGCCGCTCTGCGTGTCGACGTGGTTTCCGTTCGGCTTCTTCCGGAATTGGTTCGACGTCCGCTCGGATTCCGGCGAGACAACCGAATTTTGCGTTTTTCCCAAACTCGGCAAGCTCTCCGCGACATGGAAAACCCGACAACACGAAGCGGCGGAGAGCCTGCATCGGCATCATTTTCGGCCGAGCCGCGTTTCCGGCGAGTTCCTCGGCGTTCGGCGTTGGCAGAGCGGCGACGTCCGCAAATGGATTCACTGGCGAGCGTCCGCCAAACACGGCGAGCCGGTCGTCCGACAATTCGAACAGTACCAGAACCGCGATTGTGCCGTGCTGCTCGACCTTTTCCAGCCGACCAAACCGACCGACACGGAACGGGAGAATTTCGAGTTGGCGATCAGTTTTGCGGCGACGCTTGTCACGGAAATCACGCGGCGCGGCGGTTGTACCTTGTTTTTCGCAACGAGTCGGGATCAAAAGGAATTTTTGGCGGGGCCGGTTTGCATGCCGCTTGTCGAAAGCATTTTGGAACGTCTCGCCATCGTCGAACCGACGCCGGACGACGACTTGCCGGAAATGCTGCTCACGACGTTACAGAACACCGATCCGAGCGCCGACCTGATTCTGGTTACGCCGCATCCGATCGACCTGAACCAATCGCCGAGGTTCGATGCCATGCGCAATGATCCCCGATTCCGTGTTGTGTTTCAGCGGCTCCGTTGCGTCGAAACCTCCAGCCCGGAACTCGAACGGATTTTTAGTTTGTAGACCCGTGTTTTTGGATGGTAGGTTGCCTACCGTAGAGGAGAAAACGTTGTCCCGAAGGAGAATTTACACACGACGCGGCGACTTGGGCGAAACGGCCCTTTACGATGGTCCCCGTGTCGCCAAGGATCAGGCGAGAATCTGTCTTTGCGGCGATCTGGACGAACTTTCATCGTTGCTCGGCGTTGCCCGATCGGAAGGGCTGACATCGATCAGCGAGCCGATCGTCCACCGGATTCAACAGGAGCTGCTCGACATCGGTTCCGAAATCGTTTGTTTGATGCCGGTGCGGTTCGGGACACGCAACATCACCCGGGAGCACATCCAGACGCTTGAAAACGACATCGACAACATCGACGCGATTTTACCGGCGTTGTCGAAGTTCATTCTTCCCGGCGGTTGCAAGTCGGCGGCGTATCTCCATTTGGCAAGAACCGTCTGCCGCCGCACGGAGCGGAATTACGTTTCTCTCATGCGCAAAGAATCGGAAATCTCGCGGATTCCGCTCGCCTACCTGAACCGGCTGAGCGATCTGTTGTTCGTGATGGCACGCAATGAGAACCACCAACGGGGGATTCAGGAATAGACGCGGAGTGCCGGCTAAATGGGGGGATAAATGCCGAAAATTTTGTTGACAATCGGGTTGTTGGCGTTGTCGAACGTCTTCATGACATTTGCGTGGTACGGACACCTGCAATTCAAGAAGATTCCCTGGTTCGCCGCGCTCGGACTTCCGGCGGTCGTGTTGATCAGTTGGGGGATCGCCCTGTTCGAGTACTGTTTCCAGGTTCCCGCCAATCGGGTCGGTTACGCCGAGAACGGCGGTCCGTTCAACCTTTGGCAACTCAAAGTGCTCCAGGAAACGATCACGCTCGTCGTCTTCACACTCTTCACGGTGTTATTGTTCAAAAACGAGACGTTTCGAACCAATCACCTGATCGGCTTCGCGCTGTTGATCGCGGCGGTGTACTTTATTTTCAAAAAGTAAAAGGACGCGGAGTATCGGCTAAGTGTTACGGATTTGGCCGAACTCGTGGACGGCTTCGACCAAGGCGATCGCGTTTTCGACCGGCGTTTGCGGCAGGATGCCGTGTCCGAGATTGAACACGAAACCGGGACGCCTCTCCACGAGCCGGAGAATCCGTTGCACCTGTTTGCGGATCACGGTCGGATTCGTCAACAGCACCGCCGGATCAAGATTCCCTTGGACGGCGTAATCGGAACCGATCATTTCCCACGCCTTGTCGATATCGATCTTCGCATCAATGCCGATGACGTGTCCGCCGGCGTCCCGCAAATACGGCAGCAACAACGGATTGCCGGGGCCGAAATGGATGATCGGCGTCCCCGGCAGAACCAGGTCGCAAATGATTTTCGTGTACGGCTGGACATGTTTTTTGTAGTCGTAATCGGAAAGGCAACCGACCCAACTGTCGAAAAGCTGAACGACCTGAACACCAGCCGCGATTTGAGCGTTGAGATACCTGGCCGTCGACCGGGCGAGTTTCGTCATGAGCTCCTTCCACTCTTCCGGATATTGGTACATAAACGCTTTCACGTTGCGAAAATCGCGACTGCTCCCCCCTTCGACGGCGTAGGCGGCCAACGTGAACGGCGCCCCGGCGAATCCGATCAGCGGCAAGCGACTGCTGAGCCCTTCCCGAGTGTACCGAACGACATCCATCACGAATCCGAGGGAATCGGTGTTCATCAATTCGGCGACCCGTTTGACGTCGGAAGGATCACGGAGCGGATTCCCGATGACCGGTCCCCCTTCCGGTTGGAACGTCAGTTCGAATCCCATCGGCTCCAGGATGAGCAGGATGTCGGAGAAGATGATCGCCGCATCGACACGAAGGCGTTCGACCGCGGTAAGCATCACTTCGGCGGCCAGCGACGGACTTTTGCACAGTTGCAGGAACGAAACCCGTTCCCGCACCGCGCGGTATTCCGGCATATACCGTCCGGCTTGGCGCATCACCCAAACCGGCACGGCATCGTTTTTCTGGCAGCGCACCGCCCGCATCATCAAACTGTCGTCAAAGGAATGCTTCATCGGCAAAATTGGAGTTAGGTGAAAAACGGGTCGGGACCTGTGGTCCCGACTAAATCATTGTCAAGATCTCAACCGTTATCGAATTCGGTCCAAAGCCCGTCGAGATCGGCATCTTGCGGTGTTCCGGCGAAGGCGACGACACGGTATCGGAGCTTGAGTTCTTCCCCTTCGGCGAGTTCGAGTTTTTCGTCACCCTTGAAGAAGTTGAACGGCATCGGCGAGCAGTTGCCGTAATCGCGGGTGAACCACGGGCAGTTTTCGAACTTCGGATGCGGCGCTTTCGAGGGGCAGAAAACAGCGATACCTTCGACGACGTCTTCTTTCAGTCCGGCGCGTTTGCCGTAGAACGCCAACCAGCGGGACGGTTTGCCCTCGGTTTTCGGCTGCCCTTCGGCGCCGTCGGCGTTGACCAATTTGCCGCCGCCGACCGGGGAAATATCGGGAGCCGTGCGGACGCCGAACAGGCCGTGATTCGTCTTCGGCACCGTAATCGGAACGAGCGCTTTGACTGTAATGTCAGCGTCGATCACATACCGTCGGTCGTCGAGCAACTGGAGTTTGAAAACGCGGTTGTCCTCAATGATCGGCGCATCGCTGAAATCCTTTTCGTCCTTGAAGGCGGCCTTGCGACTCCAGAGGCAGCGGTCGACGATTTGCGCCGACTTGTCGTCGATCAGGAATTTTCCGTCCGCTCCCTTGGCGAAGGACGGTCCCTGCGAAACGATCTGCCCACGTTCAAGACCTTCCTGCCAATAATTGCCGCCGTTGACTTTGTCCAATCCGAAGAAAAGCGATCGGTGGTGCGGCCAGGGCATCGCGGTTTCCGCTGTCAGGGAGAGTCCGCTGACCGGTCCGGCGACCGGGTAAAAGAACGGATACTTTTGCGTTTGGTGCGCCCGGTACGAGGTGAGAACCGTGTTGTTTTTGCGGACCCAGAGCTGGAAAAGCTGGTGTTTGCCGTTTTGCGTGTCCGGATAGCAGGTAAGATGATCGAGTGCCGGTTCGCCGCCGTTCGAAATGAAATAATCCTTCGGTTTGTTCTCTTGGGCGAACAATTCGGACGCAAGTCCCACTCCGGCAAGTGAAAGGGAAGCCGTTTTCAAAAAATGACGTCGGTGCATGGAATTCTCCTCAAAAGTCGGTAAAAAAAGAAGCAAGTCGATGATCGTATTGTCGCGGTTCCCATGGCCGTTGTCAAGCATTGGGGAAGCAAAACCGGCGACCCGCCGTTCCGAACGAAGCGGGACGATTTCATGTGATCGTCTGACCGCTTCATTCCGCCCCGTCGCTTACTGGTGAATCATTTCGGCAACCGTCGTTCCGGCGGGGATCATCGGCAAAACGTGTTCCTGGTACGGAATCTGCACATCGAGCAGATACGGTCCCGGTGCGTCGATCATCCGCTTGATGGCGGCGGGAAGTTCCTTCTTGTCGGAAACGAACTCCGCTTGCCAGCCGAACCCCTTGGCGATCGTCACATAATCGGGATATCGGACTTCCGGCCCGATGCCGACCCCTTTGCCAAACGTTTCCGGATGGTCGATCGGTCCGAGATAAGTATTGGCGCGGTTTGACTGGAAAAAGCGGTCTTCCCACTGCACCACCATGCCGAGGTGCTGGTTGTTCAGGATCATCGCCTTGACCGGAATCTTTTCGCAGAAACAGGTCGCCATTTCCTGAATGTTCATGAGGAAGCTCCCGTCGCCATCGATGTCGACGACCAACTTTTCCGGACAGCCGAGCTTCGCCCCCATGGCGGCGGGGAGTCCGAAGCCCATCGTTCCGAGCCCGGCGCTGGAAACCCAGGTTCGCGGCTTGTCGAAATGATAAAACTGCGTCGTCCACATCTGGTGTTGTCCCACGCCGGTCACGACGATCGTTTCGCGGCTTTTCGTTGCCTTGCAGAGTTCTTCGATGGCGAACTGCGGCAAAATATACGGCGAATTTTTGTCGTAACCGAGCGGCAACTCCGCTTTCCATTGGTCGATTCGTTTCTGCCAATCCACGATGTCCGCGACCGGCTTGAACGACTTCAATTGGTCGTTCAGGGCGATGAGTGTCGCTTTCACATCGGCGACGAGCGCAATGTCCGCCTGCTTGACCTTGTTGATCTCGGACGGATCGATGTCGACATGCACGATGGTCGCGTTTTTGGCGAATTCCGACGCTTTTCCGGTGACGCGGTCATCGAACCGCACACCGAAACCGAGGAGAAGGTCGCAATCGTGCACCGCGAGGTTGGCGTAAGCGGTTCCGTGCATTCCGAGCATTCCGAGGGCGAGTTTGTGGTCGCGCGGAAAGGCGGAGAGCCCCATCATGGTTGTCGTGACGGGAATCTGTGTCTTTTCAGCGAGTTTCAGCAACTCTTCCGCCGCGCCGGACGTCACGATACCACCGCCGACGTAAAGAATCGGGTGCTTCGCTTTTTTGATCGCACCAACGATGGCGTTCAGTTCGGCTTCCGGCGGCTGTTTCGTCGGGCCGTCGTCTTTGTAACCGGGAAGGTCCATCGGAGCGTTGAAGTCCGGAATGCACTGGGAAACCTGCACATTTTTCGGAATGTCGATCAACACCGGGCCGGGACGTCCCGTCGTCGCCACGAAAATCGCCTCACGGACAACGCGTGCCAAATCGTTCACGTCGGTCACGAGATAATGGTGCTTCGTGATTCCGCGGCACAATTCGACCATCGGCGTCTCTTGAAACGCATCGCTTCCGATCGAGGCGGTACCCACCTGTCCGGTGATCGCCAGCATCGGAATACTGTCCATTTTGGCGTCCGCGATGGTCGTCACGAGGTTTGTCGCGCCGGGACCGCTGATCGCCATGCAAACGCCGATCTTACCGGTGACACGAGCATATCCCTGTGCGGCGAAACCGCCCCCTTGTTCGTGCCGGGGCAAGACGACACGGATTTTGTCCCGATACCGCGTCAACGCTTGGTGCAACGGAATATTCGAACCGCCCGGATACGCGAAAATCGTCGTAACACCGGCGCAAACGAGCGATTGAACCAAAATATCGGCTCCGCTCATTTGAGCGTGGACGGCGTTCGGATTGCCGCTGACTGGACACTTCCCGCAAGTGGCGCAAGATGAATGGGGCATGGAATTTGAACGTAAAAACCTGAAAAACACCAATCACGAGCCGGAAGCTACAGCCCCCGACCGACAACAAAACGAAAACACTCCAATATATACCCAATGGACATTTTCTCAACCGGGGGAGTTCATTTTGGCAGGGGGCGTTGTGCAACGGGAGCGAGTTTGAAGTAGTGTGAACGGTGTTTTCACCTCCCCTCTCCCTCGGGAGAGGGCTAGGGTGAGGGGCGTTCGGCGTTCATTGGGGCGGGCGTTTGCGTAAAATAGAGAGACCAGGGCATTGATTTTCTTGGGCTTTTTCCAATATTTCAACCACAGCGCCCCTCACCCTAATCCTCTCCCGGTGGGAGAGGGGACGGTAATCTCGGCGTCTCACCAAACGCCACCACCGTTTTCGCCCGAAGCGCCAAGCCCTCCCATATGGCAATGATTCTCCGCCACAAAAATGCCGACTGTGAGAACACAAAAAATGAAAATTTTCTCGATTTTTTCAATTTCGGTGTTCCCTTTTCGTCGAAGTTCATTTAGAATACATGCATATATACTTTGACGGCGAAGTTCCGTCTGCATTTGTTTCCAGTTGTACACTTCTAAGTTAAGGAGAAGGAAAATGACAGTTCGAAAAATCAGAGGTTTCACGCTTGTGGAACTCCTCGTGGTCATCGCGATCATCGGTGTATTGATCGCGCTGCTGCTCCCCGCCGTCCAAGCGGCTCGTGAAGCGGCTCGTCGTATGCAGTGCTCCAACAAGCTGCACCAGATCGGTATCGCGGTTCACAACTACCACGACACTTATCTCAATGCGTTCCCCGCAGGTGGACAGGTGTACTATTCGCAATCGAGTAGCGGTGGCGCTCGGGTGGCTCGGCGTATTTCCGGGTTCATCGCCATGCTTCCGTACTTGGAACAAACCGCGCTGTACCAGTCGATTGTTTCCGGTCGTTATCATGTCAACTTCAACTCTGACGGTATCGGTTCCGGAGATCTTGACGGCGCCGGTTCGGCAGCTACCGTCGCAGGTGGTTGTGTCCTCACGACGACCTACATGTGTGCAACCCTTGATCCGATGATTTGCCCGTCGGACGGTGGTGGCCGCTCCAAGGCGTCGGGCGACCAAAGCCGCGTCAACTACCGACTGTGCCAAGGCGATTACCCCGTGCACGGCAATGGATTCGGCGGTCCGACTGCCACGTTTATTGCTACTGATATTGGCACGGTAAATCACACGGCTACCTGGACGAACTGGACGACTTCGAGTAACGTCACCGTCGGCACGAACGCAGGCAATGTTTGCAACATCAATCGTGGTGCGTTCGCCATGAACCAGTGGAACGGTTTCCACTCCATCACGGATGGAACGTCGAACACGATTCTCGCTTCGGAACGCTGCATCGCCACGAACTTGCGTCAAGCCAAGCAAGTCTATTCGACCACTGGTTGGACCCCATCCGCAGCTACGGTTGCCACTGCAACCACGACGACAGTTGCACTCAACTTCGGCGACTGCTACGCGCTCCGTGGTGCGGGTGGAAACCTGACCGTAGCCGCTTCGACGACCGGTTCGTCGATCTCGGGAAAACGTTGGTCGGACGGTTCGCCGCTGTACACCGGATTCAACACCATTCTCCCGCCGAACGCCGCTTCGTGCCATTGGGGTGGTACATCCGCTGTCGCAGCTGCTGTGATCGCTCCGTCGAGCTTCCACCCGGGCGGTGTGAATGTCGCGTTGGTTGACGCCTCGGTGAAGTTCATTTCCGACACGATCGACTACCAAGGCAGCAACGGTGGTTACACTGTTGGTGCGGACTACATCGTGACAACCGGCAAATCCGTGCACGGCATTTGGGGTGCGATGGGTAGCCGTAACGGTGGCGAAAGCGCCCAACCGTAATTGCGGTTGAGCGCATTCCCAACACGGTTTCAAACCGTTTCGAGTTGGCCCTCCGTCGTTTCGACGGAGGGTTTTTTATTACCATTTAGCCGGTACTCCGCGCCTTTTTCGGTGTTCCGTGCCTCCCTTGTTTTTTGTCCTTCCGTTCCCTGCGGCGTCAGAATGTCCGATCATCGCAAAAAAATGCTTCGCGGCACTCTCGTGACCGGTCTCGGTACGCTCTTGAGCCGACTTTTGGGAATGGTGCGTGATATTGCAACCGCCGCAACCTTGGGAATGTCCGTCGGCGGAGTCATGGACGCCTTTGTCATGGCCTTTCGGCTCCCCGATGTTGCCCGTCGCCTCTTCGGAGACGGTTCGCTTGCTGTCGGTTTCATTCCCGTTTTCACAAAAACCTGGCAGGAAGACCGAAAAAAAGCGTGGATGCTTCTCTCGGTCATGTTGACTTGGATCTTTTTTCTTCTCACCGGGTTCGTCGTTCTTGGCGAACTTTTCTGCCTGCTCGGTTTTTTCTTTCCGCCGGAAAGCAAAATTTATCTGATTTCGCACCTCCTGTCCCTTCTTTTGCCGTATCTCATTTTGATCTGCATGGCGGCAATCGCCTCGGCAACGCTCCAAACGCTTGGCAACTTTTCGGTTCCGGCGATGATTCCACCGGTCTTGAACATCGTTTGGCTGATCGGCATTCTCGGTATTGCTCCTTTCTTCTCCGACGACCCGACCGTCCAATGTTATCTGTTGACGATTTGCATTCTCCTTGCCGGACTGATCCAATTATTCATTCAGCTCCCGATTTTGCGGGCCTTCGGTTTTCGCTTTCATTTCAACTATGCAACCGTTCGTTCCGAGATGCGGCAAATTTTCACCGCGTTCTTCCCGCAGATGTTCGGCTTGATGGCCGTCCAGTTGAACATCCTGACCGCCAGCGTCATTGCCTGGCTCTTTTCCGGACCGCCGGACGAAAAAATTCGTTGGCTCGGCCGCCTTGTATCGTTTCCCGTGGAGCGAGGCGCCGTTGCCGCGATTTATTACAGCGAACGCCTTTTTGAGTTTCCCCAAGGATTGATTGGACTGGCAGTGGCAACGGCGATTTATCCACTGCTGAGCCGACACGCCACGGAGCGGAATTTCAAGGCGTTCGGCGAAGACTTGACCCTCGGCGCCCGCATCCAGTTTGCCTTGGCGATTCCCGCCGGCGTTGGATTGATGTTAATGTCCGAAAAACTCGCGCATCTTCTGTTTCAGCGAGGCGCGTTCACGCCGGAGGATACATTCCGTACCGCTGACATGATTTTTTGGTTCGGGGCGGGCGTTTGGGCGTTCAGCGCTCTTCCCATTGTCGTTCGTGCGTTTTACGTCGTCGGCGACTATTGGACCCCTTGCCGTATCGGTTTTTTCGGCGTTGTGTTCAACTTGTTGTTCGGATTCGTCCTGATTTGGCCGATGGGGGAACAAGGTCTCGCCGTTGCCGCCAGTATTTCTGCGGGAGTTCAATCGGTCGTGTTGTTTCTTCTGTTTGCTTGGAAGCACGGGCATTTCGATTTCGGAGCCTTTTTCCTTTGCATCGGCCGTGCTTGCGTTGCCACGGCGTTCATGGCGGTTGCCGTTGCCTTCACGATGAAACTGCTTCCCGGGCAGGACTCGCTTTCCGATATCGTTCACCTCGTTTCCGGCAGCGGCGTCGGGGCGTTCGTGTTTTTGATTACATACCGACTTTTGGGGGGACGTGAACTCGGCATTCTGTTTCGGGGCTACGAACGGCGGCTTTCCCACAAAAAAAAGCGGCGACGTTAATGATGCTTTGCCGGAACACCGAAGGAGTCCGTGCTGCGTCCGGGCAAACGACCATACTCGCCGGCCGTTGAACGACGGATCAAATTTTATCAAACCTGCTCAATATACGCCCTTGCTTTGTGAGTCGTGTCTTTGTATGATAGTAACAATATAATGTTCTCGAGTTGTTTTTCGTCGAAACGGTTGTTCAGCGAATCTGCGAGGTCGCGCAGGGCTCGGTAATCCATTCACATTCGCATCACGTTTTCCCAGCGGTAGGGTATCAAAGTTGAAACGAGCAATTATCAGCGATATTCACAGCAATCTCGAGGCGTTTGAAGCGGTCCTCAACGACATCGAATCGCAGGGAATCACGGAAATTTACTGCCTCGGCGACCTTGTCGGATACGGCCCGAATCCGATCGAGTGCATCGACATGATGCGAAAACGCGCAAAAATTTCGTTGCTCGGCAACCACGATCAAGCGACACTTTTCGACCCGGAAGGTTTCAACAACAGTGCCGAACGGGCGATTTTCTGGACTCGCGAACAGCTTGAGAACTTTCAGCTCTCCGGAGCGGAAGATCGCTGGAACTTCCTGAGCGAGCTCCCCCGCGTCCATCGAGAGGACGACTTGATCTATGTCCACGGTTCGCCGCGTAATCCGCTGAACGAATACGTTTTTCAGGACGATATTTACAACGAGCGGAAAATGGAGCGGCTTTTCGGGATGATTCCGAAGTGTTCGTTTCAGGGACACACCCACGTCCCCGGTGTTTTCACCGAAAAGCGGGAGTTTTTTTCCCCGACCGATCTCGGCGGCCGCTACACCATCGGGAGCAAGAAAGTCATGGTGAATGTCGGTTCCGTCGGCCAGCCCCGCGACCGGGACCCCCGCGCCTGCTATGTCGTTCTCGAAGACTTGACGATCACCTATCGCCGCGTCGAGTATCCATTCGAAAAAACATTGGAGAAAATTCTCGCGATTCCCGACCTCGACAATTACCTCGGAACACGCCTCCGGGACGGGAAGTAATACCGAGTGATCCGCCGGCTTGAAAGACGTAGATTTCCCTCCCCTCTCCCTTTGGGAGAGGGCTAGGGTGAGGGGCGTTCGACATTGATTGACTCAACGAACAAGCAAGTCAGAGAAACGAGGATGTTGATTTCCTTGTACCTTTCCGAAATATCGACCACAGAGCCCCTCACCCTAACCCTCTCCCGGGGGGAGAGGGGACGGTAGGCAGCGTTTTCTCATGCCCAACGCCCCTTCCCTGCCGACGCCGGACGATCTTTTTATGGAAGCGGTGAACGCCGCGCTTCGAATTCCGGAACCGGCGGACGTCGCCAACTCACTGCTGCAAATCATCGGTTCGCTTCTCGAGGTGGACAATACCGATTACGCCCGGGCTCTGTTACCGAAAACGCTGCTTCGGATTCGGGAACTGGACGACCCGAAAGAGTTCGCGTATCTGTTGCGGCTCTTCGTCAAGCTCCAGTGTGAGATGGGTTGTGTCGTCGACGCGATCGATTCACTCCCGCTCTTCGACGAGGAAACGGAGCAAAGGGGATATGCCTTGAAAGAAATCGCGATCGCCCAAGCGAAAGCCGGACAACTCGCCGACGCTTTGACGACATCCGATGGAATCGAAGATCTGGATGACTTCGAAGCGGTGCTCGAAGCGGTTGGCGAACAACAGATTCGGCGGCGGCTTTTCAACGACGTGGTTGCAACCGCCGCGAAAATTGAAGAGGCGGAACCGCGAGCCCGGTTGTTGCAAAATCTCGCCCTCGCCCAGTGGGATCTCGGCAACGCGGACGATGCTCTGACGACGATGCGCAATTCCCTGTCGATTGCACGGGGAATCGCGGACGAAACCGTACGGAATCGTGCTCTTTCCGATTCGGCGATCGCCCTGACGAAAATTCAACGGGTTTTCGATGCGTTGACCGTTTCGAAGGAAATCACGGAGCCGCTGACGCAAATCGCGGCGTATTGCTCGATTATCGTTTCGCTCAAAGACGGCGGCAACCATACCGGCGGTCGAACCGCCGCCGGGGAAGCCGCGACCGCCGCGCGGCGGTTGCATGATCCGTTCCACCGGGCCGCCGCGCTCCGGCAGGTCGGCGAAGCGCTCCAGCGAATCGGCGATGTCGCCGAAGCGCGAGCCGTCTTCAAGGAGACGCTCGCCGCGATTCGGGAAATCCGTAACTCATATTCGCAAACGATGACGCTGATGGAATTCGCCGCCCGACTCGCCGGCCTCGGAAACGACGACGTCGCCGTGAAGATCTTCCGTTTGGCGGTCGCCTTGGCGCAAACGATCGACGGATATCCGTTCCAACTCCTGTGCCTGTGCAAGACGACCGAAGCGCAAGCGAACGCCTCCTTGTGCGACGAAGCGGTCCAAACGCTCGACATCGTCGAGGAGCTTCGGGAAACTGTTTCCGTACGAGAACTCGAAACCGGCGCATTCGACCGTGATTGGGCTGCCGTCCTCGCCGTCGTTGCCGCATCGATTCCGGACAAAGACGAAGCGATTGCGATGTTCAAGCGATCCGTCGGCGTCGCGGAAAAAATCGGCGATCCGAACAATCGAACGTTTGCGCTACGAAATGTCGCCGTTTCGTTGTCGAAATTTGTCAATCATTTTCCAGAGCACGAAGCGTAAGCGAGTGATTCGATCACAAACCCTCGCCGATGCTTCGGGCTCCGTGTATCCATGCTTCACGATCCGCTTTTCATTCTCGCCGTCGGTGTCGCGACGATCGTCGGACTGATCGTCGTGTTCCGTGTCAACGCTTTCCTGTCGCTCCTCGCGGCGGCGTTCCTCGTCAGCTTTCTTGCACCGGTTCCACGACCGCCGGAAGATTGGGGGACATTTCTCCTCGGTTTTTTGGAGACGCCCGTTCCCCCGTCCGGAATTTGGGGACGAAAAGTAATGCGGGTCTGCGAAGCGTTCGGCGTCATGGCGGGGAAGGTCGGCATCCTCATCGCGATGGGCTCGATCGTCGGCAAATGCATGATGGACAGCGGCAGCGCGGCGAGGATCATTTTATCGTTGCGAAAATTTTTCGGCGAACGGTTGATTCCCGCATCGCTTCTTTCCGGCGGGTTCATTCTTTCGATTCCCGTGTTTTACGAGGCGACGTTTTACCTGATGGTCCCAATCGCCCGGTCGGTGTACCGCGCCACGAAAAAGAACTACATCCTCTATCTCATGGCGATCGGCTTGGGAGCGACGATCTCCCATACGCTGATCCCGCCGACGCCTGGGCCCGTCGCCGCGGCGCTGACGTTGAACGTTCCGATCGGTACGATGATGCTCGTCGGCGTGATGGTCGGCGCGTTGACCGCTCCGTTCGCGCTCGGGATCGCCGCCCTGATGAATTACACGCTCCCGCATCCGGAGCTCACGCTCCATGACGAAGAAGAGAAACCGGCCGAAGATGTTGCGATGCCGTCGCTGTGGGAGTCGCTGCTGCCGATTATCGTTCCCGTTATCCTCATTGCGGCGCTGACGGTGTTCCAGATGTTCGAAGCGGAGCATCTTCTCGTTTGGACAAACGGGCAACCGGCCTGGCGGAACGTGTTGGACGTCCTCGGCAATCCGCAAATCGCGATGATCTTCTCAGCGCTTGTTTCGATGTTCGTCTTGGCGAAAACCCGAAAACTATCGTTTCATACGCTGGAACACCGGACCGAAGCGGCGCTCATCGGCGCCGGGTTGATTATCCTGATCGTGTCGGCCGGCGGCGCGTTCGGCGAAATGCTCCGCGCCGCGAATGTCGGCGAACGAATTGAAATGCTGTTTCGCGGCGATAAAACCGTCGGCCTGACCGGTTCGATGCTGCTCTGCGTGGCGTTCGGCGTTGCGGCCTTGATCAAGACAGCCCAGGGTTCGAGCACGACGGCGATGATCACGACCGCGGCGGTCTTCAACGGCGTGGTCCTCGCCGAAGGAGCGGCTGTGTTACCGTACAATATCGCTTATCTCGCCGTCGCGATCGGGCTCGGTTCCTGCGTGACCGGCTGGATGAACGACGGCGGCTTTTGGCTGTTCTGTCGGATGGGCGGCGTCAAGGAAACCGACGCTTTGCGTACCTGGACCGTCGGGCTCGTCCTGCTCGGCTTGTCCGGCCTCGGTGTCGTATTGGTACTTAGCCGAATTCTACCGTTACTGTAGCAATATTAGCCCCAAGCGTCAGCGCGGGGTGATATTGTGTTTTTGAAAAGTTCAATCACCCCGCGCTGACGCTTGGGGCCAGTAAGAAAGCGAATCATGGCAACACCAATCATCGGAATCACGATGGGAGACGCCGCCGGAATCGGTCCGGAGATCATCGTCGGCGCGTGGAAGCAGATTATCGAACAAATACCATGCCGCCCCGTGGTGTTCGGACATCCGGAGATCCTGCAACGTGCCGTCACTCTTTGCCGGAGCGGCGCGGAGATCGTTCCCGTGAATTCACCGGATGAGTCCGTACTCGGAACGCTGGGACGGATTCCGTGCATTCCGTGCGGCGACGACAACGTCAAACGGGTTCGGCCCGGCGTGGTCGACGCTTGGGCCGGTGAAGCGGCGTTCCAGGCGATTGCCTCGGCCACCGACGCCGCGCTGGCGGGAAAGATCGACGCCGTCGTGACCGCACCGATTCACAAGGGAGCGATGAACCTTGCCGGACATCATTTCCCCGGACACACGGAACTCCTCGCGCATCGTTGCGGCGTCAGCGATTTCGCGATGATGCTCTACCTGCCGCCGGGAGAAAATATCGTATCAAAAAACGGGCTCGCCGTCGTTCATGTCACGCTGCACACCGCGATGCGCAAGATTTTCGACGTGATCACCGTCGACTCCGTGCTTGCCAAAGCGAGGCTCGCCGATAAATTCATGCGGTCGATCATGGATGGCGGAAAACGTCCGAAAATCGGTGTTTGCTCGTTGAACCCACACGCCGGAGAAGAGGGGCTCTTCGGCTCCGAAGAGATCGAGATCATTCGTCCCGCCGTCGAGAAGGCGGCTGCCGGGGAAATCGAGATCGACGGCCCGTTCCCGGCGGACACGATCATGATCGACGCGCGCAACGGAAAATATGACGCCGTGGTTGCGATGTTCCACGACCAGGGACATATCGCCCTGAAACTTCTCGGGATGCATCGGGCGGTCAACATCACGCTCGGCTTGCCGATCATCCGGACGAGTGTTGCGCACGGAACCGCGTTCGACAAGGCATGGAAAGGGACCGCCGACACCGGCAGCATGATCGAAGCGGTCCGCGTCGCCGCCAAACTCGCCCTGAAAAAGGAATAAAGTCGGCAACCGCCATCCGAACAAAATGCAACGGAACATTTATTGCGTACTGTTTTTGATCACGCTCGCATCCTCGGGGTTTGTTGCGGCGGAAGAATCCGTTCGTTTCCAATCGGACGGCAGCGCCGTTTTCGCCGTCGACACAACGACGTCGAAGCCGGTTTGGAGCGACGACGGACTCCTTTATCGGGAACGGTATTCAATCGACGTTGAACGGCTTTCCGAGTTGGAACGGCGTCGAGTTCGTCCGATCCGTCCGGTTCCAATGCTCCAGCGCCACGGACGATTGTACGTGATTTTGGAGAAGACGACCGCGCCGAACCGTCCGAATGTGCTCGTTTCGCTGGACATTCAAACGGAAGGGAAATTGGTTTTTCGCCGCGATTCGGTTCACGGTCGGCCAGTCCGATTCGTTCGGTTTGTTTCTTTGATCGGTGATGATTTGACCGTCGAGCTTGCCGACGGTTCCACGACCGTTTGGGACGTTGCGACCGGCGAATTGACGCCGTTTACCCGCAAACCCGTTCCATGATCCATCGGTTGACGTCTTGGAGCATCACCGGCGCGAGTTCCTGAGCACAGGGATATTCGCGAAGCGTCACCGACATTCCGGCGGTGTGGAGCAATTCCAGCGCCGAACAAGCGTCATTGAGAGAAAACTCGGTGCTTTTAACGCCGGCAGAGAGGAGAATCGGAAGCATTCGAGCAGCGTTCCATTGCCGCAACGGAAGTTTGCCGCTCGGAAACGCTCCGCAAAGCGAAATAACGCCGGCAAAGTATTCCGGATAAAGAAGGGCGAGCCGCAACGCCATGGTACCACCGCTGCCGAATCCGGCGAGAAAAACCCGATGGTCGGCGATGTTGTTTTTCTGTTTGGCGACGGAAATACAGTCGAAAATCCGTCGTTCAGCGTCGTTGATCGCTTCGTCGGTCTGAGGCCAATCGTACGTCGGTTTCGAACGAATGCCGCCGCTGATGATCTCCGAGACGTCCAAAGAGCAGCCCGCCAATTGCTTCGTCGGAGATTTCGGTTCAACCGGGACAAACCCTTGGGGAGCGACGGCGACATAATTTCTCATACTGAGAATCGGCATCAACCGCATGATTTGCCGCTCATCGCCGCCGAGTCCGTGCAGCCAAACCAGCAGCGGATAGGCATACCCCGGTTCGTAGTGCATCGGCGAAAACAAAACATGCGGATGGGTCGATCCCGATTGCGCTTGGTGCGAGATCCGTCCGAAATCAAGTTCAATCGAAAGACGTTCCGGCGAAGGGCTCGAAATCGATTTTTGCGTTCTCGAAGGGGCGACAAGCGATGATGTATTGAGTTGTTCCGACATAAAATGTTGCGTCTCGTAAAAATGGGAAAATCGGATAAGCGTCTTCCCCATACCGGGTGCGGTAACAAACAGGTATCGTCGCGAGACTATATCCTATTTTGGCGAAAGATGTCAAGACGAATTCCGCGTTCGGTGCAGCGGTCCATCGGATGCAACAAAGCCGGTGTCATACCGTCGATACAGTGTGTATTTTATACCCAATTACCCTAAATTGCCATCGGGGAGGCCGACTGTGTGACGATTTTTTCCGATTTTTACGAAAATTGTTCACTAGATACCGTCTTGAACGCTCCAAACTCCCCGCAAATGACACCGTTTCAGAAAATTGCGGGGAAAAGGCTTCATTTCAGCCGGTTCCATGGCATTGCCGCAAGGAGAACCCCCATACCGCAAGTATTGGTCAGTCCGGCGAGAACCAATCCTCCACCGACGATGCTCGGCAATGCAATCCAATAGGGGTGAACAAAAAAGCCGAGCAGCGAACCGACCAAGACGAGTAAACCGGTGATGATACGAACTTGACGTTCCAGCGACATGGTGACTTTGTCGTTGCGGTCGACGGGCAGCCCCGCCATCTCCCAAGCGAGTGTCCCTCCAAGGACGTTGCAGACGTTCGTCCAACCCGCCGCGGTTATCCGTTCACAGGCTTGTGCGGCGCGACCGCCGCTTCGGCAGATCATGTAAACGGTTGCGTCTTTCGTGCCGAGTTCCTCCAACAGTTTTACAGGCTCCAGAGTGTCGAGTGGAATGTTGCGGGCGCCGGAGGCATGCATTTCCCGATATTCGCCAGGCGTACGAACATCGATCAGTACGATTCCCAAACCGGCTTGCATCTTTTCGTACAGTTCTTTCGGCGAAATGGTTGACGTGTTCATCGAAGCCTCCCCGAGTGATTTATTGACGGCTTAATACAAATGGACCGAGGTATCCCATCCGAAAAATTATAGGTGTGCCGTCCCCAAAAATCAACTTTTGACTTCGAACTTGCGTTCTCCTATAATCCTGTAGCGGTATTTCCATCGGCCTCGTTTTTTCCGAAAGGAGACGCAACCATGTTCGGATTGCTTCAATCGCTCGTCGACGCCGTTGCAGCCCTGTTCGGCATCCTGTTCAACCTGCTCAAGCTGTTGTTTTCGGTGATCCATATCATCATCGGCATCCTCGTGCTGGCCGTCGTGGTTTGGATCATCCTCAATGTCGCCGGCTGCCTGTCGCACCTGACGTGAAATGTTTCCGAAGTCGAAAAACATCGATTTTCCCCTTGATTGACCCGAAGGGAAAATTCCGAAAAATTCGTCTTGACGCCGTTTCGGAATTCCTCTATACTCCCTTGCGTTGCTGGGGAACACAAGAGTTTCCCGCAACAAACGGTAAACGGATTTTACCCGCCGCGTTTCCCGACGCCGCGTTTCGCACCCCCAAGAGAAATGGAGTTCTGTCCGTTCACCCGGCGCAGTTGGCCCATTAACCGAGTTCCCGCTCGACGAATAACCCGTAGGATGGTCGCTCCTCTTTCGATCCTGCCGGAGTATTTTGAAGAGTACCCACGTTTTATCGATTTGTTGTAACGGAGAACCCGAACGTGTCCTTTGCTTCCGATGACGCCTTTAAGGAACGGATTCGTGAGGCGACCGATATTGTCGATCTCGTTCAGCAGTACAGACCCCTTACCCGCTCCGGACGAAAATACCTTGCGCTCTGCCCCTTTCACGATGACTCCCGGCCGAGCTTGAATGTCGATCCGGAACACCAAACGTACAAATGTTGGGTCTGCCAGGAAGGCGGAGACGTTTTCTCGTTCATCATGAAGATGGAAAACCTCGGTTTTCGGGAAGCGTTGGAAATGCTCGCGGAGAGAGCCGGAATTCCGTTACCGAAAAAGAAACAGAAGAAGATCTTCCTCAAGCCGACCGGTCCGAACGCCGAACTCGCCGCCCAGGGGCATGATGACGACGAATCAGGATACGTTACGGAAAACGAATACGCCGGAGAGGAACCGCAGGAAGTCGATCGGAAGACGTTGATGAAAGCGATCGAATGGTTGGCGGCGCAATACCACCACGCGCTGTTAACCCTTGACGAAGCGGAAATTGCACGAAAATACCTGGAGGACCGAAAGATCAACGCGGAAAGTATCCGGAAATTCCAAATCGGATACGCTCCATCGGAACGGGACTGGCTCGCCAAACGGGTCGTGTTCGACAAAAAGCGGTTGCAAATATTGGAGCTCGTCGGTAACTTGAGGCCGTCGAAACTGTCGGAAGAAGGACAAGAGGGTGCGGGATATTACGACTTTTTTCGCGGTCGGGTGATGTTTCCGATCCGGAATGATTTGGGTAAGCCGGTTGCGTTCGGCGGTCGTGTGATCCCTGGAACGCCGCTCGCCCAAAAGGATGTCGGCAAGTACATGAACACGCCGGACACGCCGTTGTACACGAAGCACCGGATTTTGTTCGGATTCGATTTCGCGAAACAGAAAATGCGGTCGACACGGCGGGCGTTGATCATGGAAGGGTATACCGACGTAATTATCGCACACCAATTCGGTTTCGAGGACGCCGTCGCGGCATGTGGAACGGCGGTCGGACCGGAACACATTCGAAAACTGAAATCGCATGTCGAAAAGATTTTGCTCGTGCTGGACGGCGACAAAGCCGGAACGACAAGCGCCGCAAGAGTTTTGGGCGATTTCGTCGCCGAAGGGGCCGACATGGCGGTCGTGACGCTGCCGTCGGGACTCGATCCCGCGGAGTTTTTGGAACAACATGGAGCCGAGGCGTTCAAGATGTTTCTCGACACCGAAGCGGTCGACGCCTTGGAACACGCCTTCCGGATCGCGACACGCGGAATCGATTTGGATCACGACGTGATTGCGTCGAGCAATGCTTTGGACGAACTGATTACGACGGTTGCGAAGACGCCGGTGAACGAACGAAAATTTGACGATCCGCTTCGACTCCGTGTCGAAAAAACATTACAGTATTTATCCCATCGATTCGCCGTGCCGCAAGAAACCGTCCGAAAACGGTTCAACGACAAACAACAGCGGGAGCGCGAACGGGAATTGACAAGACGGAATACCGACGACGGAAAGGATTTTGTCGAACCCGCCGAAGCCGACAGTATCTCAAGCTTTCGCGAAAACCTCCCGGATTCGCTGGAGCGGAACATGTTGGAACTTTGGCTCGTCGATCCGACGACGCTGTACGAATTTTGGGAGCCGATCCCGCCGGAGCGTTGCCGGTCGCCGATTACCCGGATGATTTACGATAAGTGCAACGAAATCGTCGAACGCAAGAAAACGCCGACTTTTGATCGACTGATCGTTGCCTTCGACGACCCGAAAATGAAAAGTTTCCTCGTGGAGCTTGGCGATTCGGGCCGAAGCAAACTGGCGGTTCACACGCCGCCGATCGTCGCCGACCCCGCCGAGGAGGAAACTCCGGATGTCCGCGACGAAGTGGGCGAACTGGAAGAATCGCTCCGAAACCGTGAAAACGAACGAAAAATACCGCCGGAAACGCGGGAACGACTTGTTCGGGAAATCCTTGACGGTTTCGATCAGCGCGATCAAGAGCGCCGTCGGATAAAGGAAGTCGACCAGCTCCGCGGAGTTTCCCTTACGGAAGAGGAAAAGCTCCAACAGTTGCTCCAAATGCAGGCGAAGGAAAGTCGTTTGCAGGAAGAGAGAAAGAAGAAACTCGGATTGAGTGAATAGAGAACGACAAACGGCGAACAATGAAGACGCAAGCGTTCTTCGAATCGTTCATCCGTTGATTTCCCACTGTCCTTTGTTCACCGATCATTGTTCGTTGAATTGACCCGGTACGTTACGGAAGACGTAAAACCCCCAGGAGATTTTTAATGTCACGGATGACGTTTTGCGATGAAGTGCGCGAAGTTGAAAACAAGGAAAACACGAATAACAGGCTGAATTACGAGGATGTCGTCAGCCTGCTTCCGGATGACGACCACGGCGACATGTCGCGGTTGTCCGACTTTCTCGGCGATCTTTCTCCGTCGCGAGACCACATCGACGATGAATCCGACGATGCAATGTACGGCGATCTTCGTTCAGCGTTCATCGATAGTTTCGATGAAGACGATGATGAAGACGAAGCGACCGGCATTGAACGCGGCACGGAAAAACTCTCGTCCAAAAAAAGTGCTTCCGCAAAAGCAACCGTCTTCTCCGACACCGACGACGATGAACTCCTGACGTCTCTTCCGGCTGAAGAACCGGAACGCTGGAACAGCGACCCGATCCGCCTTTATCTTTCGCAAATGTCGAACATCCCGCTCCTCTCCAAGGAAGAGGAAGTCGATCTTTCGCGAAACATCGAACGAAGTCGTAAGTTGTTTCGTCGCTGTGTGTTAGGATCGCCGTTTTCGTTGCAAAATGCATTCCAGACGTTGACGAAAGTGTTCCACGGCCAGCTCGCTTTCGAACGGACGATCAAACTATCCCTCACGGAAAAGCTCTCGAAAGACCAGATTCAACGGCGAATGCCGCACCACTTGAAGACGCTGGCGCCGCTTTTGAATTCGATGAACGAGGACTTCGACCTTCTCGTGCGAAAAAGCACTCCCGGAGACCGCAAGAAGATCGCACGAAAAAGATTCGTACAACGCGGCCGTAAAGCGTTGACTCTTGTCGAAGAATTGAGTCTCCGAACCCGCCGTGTTCATGCGTTGATGAAACAACTCGAAAGCATGTCCGCCCGGATGGACGAAATCCAAACGTTGCTTCGCTCGACGAACATCACGATTCTCCCCGAACGGCGCAAAATGCTCCGTGCCGAATTGCGCAACTTGATCCTCACGACACAGGAAAGTCCGAAGAGTTTGCGTAATCGCTGCAAATTGATGCGTGAGCGTCTCGCTGCATACGAACGGGCGAAAAGCGATCTCTCCCGCAGCAATCTGCGACTTGTTGTTTCCGTCGCGAAAAAGTATCGCAATCGAGGCATGAGTTTTCTCGACCTCATCCAGGAGGGAAACACCGGCCTGATGCGGGCGGTCGACAAATTCGAATACCGTCGCGGTTTCAAGTTCTCGACCTATGCGACCTGGTGGATTCGCCAGGCGATCACCCGGGCGATTGCCGAACAAGCGAGAACGATCCGGATTCCGGTCCACATGATCGACGCCCTGACCAGAATTCGCGCAACGGCGCGAAATTTGTACCAACAACAGGGACGTGAACCGAGCATTCAGGAAATCGCACAGGTTGCCGAGATGTCTCTCGACGACGTCCGCCGGATCATGCTCATGGGCGCGAATCCGATCAGTCTCGAACACCCCGTCGGTGAAGGGGATGAAAGTTGTTTCGGCGAATTCGTTGCGGACAATAATTTCGAAAGACCGGAACGTTCCGCTTCGAACGAATTGCTGCGCAAGGAGATAGAAAAACTCCTCAAGACCTTGACGTACCGGGAACGCGAAATCATTAAATTACGTTACGGTCTCGAAAACGGCTATTCGTACACTCTGGAAGAAGTCGGTCGAATCTTCCAGGTCACCCGGGAACGCGTTCGTCAAATCGAAGCGAAAGCGGTCCAGAAGCTCCAGCAACCGGGCCGTTGCAAGGCACTCGCCGGATTCCTTGAACAACATATCGACGAGTAGACCTTGTCGACAAATTCGACTATAATGGGGCCGTGATCGTGAACGATACGGCCCTTTCTCTTTTTCTTGAGGCGACCGATGTACCGAAGCTTGATTGCAATGCTTATCGTGATGTTTTCCTGGACGATTATCGCACAGGAAGCGATCCCCCCGGCGGTGGATCGTGATGTTCACTCCAAACCGTTCTTAAACGGAAAACCATTCAAGAGCATCACGCTCGAAATGAGCTTGAAACCGTTCAAAAAGAACGAACCGGAAGCGATTCGTGAAGTTTGCCGCGAGGTTTTCACGCAATGGAACTCGTTGTTGCGTCACGCCGATACCGTTGCCGTGATGCTCTGGACCGCAGACGGAAGTGAAATTCTCGATTACAGCGGCGACTTGAACCAGCGACTCGAATGGGGCCAATACATCGGTAATCCGAACAGCGGTCGCCCTGTTAACTCCGGACCGAAAGACCTGACCACTCACGAACGGGCCTTTGATTACATGGAATCGCCGCCGCGGTTTTCGTACGCCGACTTGAAATTCATCGTCCGAACGCTCAAGGAAGAAGGAATGAAGGCGACCGGCAAGCCGGTGCGGGTCGGCGAAACATTCGATCCGGGCCCGGAATTCGCCAAGTCGCCTTTCAAGTACGAAAAACACCCGGAAATCTGCATGGCGAAAACCATGGGCGCGAAAACATTCGTCTGCTGTTACGCAACACTGAACAAAGACGACGGGAAATATGCCGGATATCCGGACGGAATTCCACAAGACACTCCCTTCGGAACCTTTTTAGGGCGGCAATCCCAGCGTTTTTTGACCGATATCGGTTTCGATTATCTCTGGCTTTCGAACGGGCTCGGCTTCGGCCTTGAAACATGGGCGACGACCGGCGCGGTCTTTGACGGCAAGGCGTTTCACCGCGAACATATCTTCGACACGCGAAAAAAGATCATCGAATTCTGGACGCTCTTTCGCAAGGAATGCCCCGATTTCCGTGTCGAGACCCGTGGGACGAATCTGTCGACGGGAATCGACCTTGCCTCCGACGGCGTCGACTTGCGAGGAATCTATCATGGCGGCTTCAATATCCTTCCGCCGCCGAACTCCCCTTGGGCGGCGTTGAACGGCGACTTCGGAATCGAACTGGCCGGATACATGTCACGAATTGTCGAAACACCCGACGACCAGTATTTGTATCGATATTATACGCACGATCCGTGGTGGGCTAACTCACCGTGGCTCGACCGATACGGACGGGAAGCACACGACATTTACTTGCCGCTTTCCGTGGCAAGAATCGATCCCGATGGAAAAATCGCGTTGCCGACGCACATGAATATCCTGACGGTCGACGATTCGTTCGGAAACATGCCGACGCAGGTACCCGACGAAGTCACGCCGCATTTGCTGTGTGGCAGATACGATTCCCCCGATCAACCGGGGCCGACCGTTTGGGTTTATCCGTTCGACGAATATCACGATTGGGCCGACAAGCAACCGGAGCGGCTCGAAGAAATATTCTTCGGTGATTGGTTTATCCGACAAGCGATTAACGAAGGTTTTCCGTTGAACACGGTCGTTTCGACCACGGCGTTTGTCGAGTCGATCGCGAAAAACCCGAAACTGTACGACGAGTCGATTCTTGTAACAGTCGTCCCGGCGCCGGATTCGAAAGTCGAATCGTCCCTGATCGATTTCGTGCAAAAAGGGGGGCGACTCCTCATCTACGGCCCCGTGAAGCACGCAAGCAAGAGATTTCTCGCGTTCATGAACGTCGAAAGCACCGGACCGGTCGAGGGTGAATTCGAAATCAATACGGACTTCAAACAAGACATTTTGTTACACGGCAAAGCTCCGGCGAAAATCGTACACCGTTCCATGCTGAGCGGCGGCGGATTTCAAGCGGTTACACGCGACGTCGAAGATGTCGCAACGGAAATTCGCGTGGGTCTGAAACAAGGCGGTTTCACCTATGATGTCGTCGTTGCCCGCTCGCACCGCGATTGGAACGGCGGAAAAGTCGTCTATGTTCGGGGGACGAACAGCGCGACGTTTCCCGGCGGACATCTGTTGCGACGGGACAATCCGAACGAATTCGCCATCGGCGGCGTTTTCATGCGGTACGCGCTCCAGGAATTCGATTATCTGTTACGATGGGAAAAACAATCGCCCGACGTTTCGGGTCCGATCACCTGTATCGCTCGAAAAGACAACGGGTTCTATTTTTCGATCTACACGCCGAACACGACGTTGAAACAGAAATTGAAGTTTCCGCAAGGAGCACCGCTGCTCCTCGGATACGAAACGAATATCGAAGACGGTTGCGCAACGTACCACCTGCCGCGAGCCGAACACCGGGAATGCCGTGTTTTCGTGCAGCAAGCCGACTCCCATGAGACCGTCTACTGCACGGAACGGACAACGGAGGAAATCGAAATTACACGCCGTCTCGAAGTCGGCGGCCTGAAAAACGCAACAGTGTACGTTTATCCCGACCGGCGGATCACCGCGGATAAGTTGAACGCTTATGTCAACGCCGACCGACCGTGGAGGAAAGGGAAAGTCGCCGTCGAAAAGGGCCCGGAGTGTTTCGGACAATGTTTCGTCGTCAACAATGTCACGGGAAAACTCGTCTTTTCGTGGTGAGTGTGTTTCCGTACAAAATCAGTCCCAAGGATTGGCCCAATCGCCCCAGTTGTCGAGATACAGCGTGTAAGCAGGGGACGTTTCAGCACGAGCGGTCAGCCAATCCTTCGTTTTTTTGACGAGAATCTGCTCCTCTTCGAGCGTCAAGTTACCGGTCAGCACTTTGCTCCGGAGAAAAATAAAATAGGTGTCCAGAACATCGCAGCGGCAATAATCGTTGATCTCCGCCAGTTTTCCGTCCTCGTACAGGTCTTGAACCATGCAGCCCTGGACATCCATTTTTCCCGGTTTACCGAGAATGTTCGCGGCGATGTTCAGCCCGCCGTTGAATCGGGACGCTCCGTAATTCGTCAAGATGTCGCACAGATCGAGGTGCGTTTTCGTGTTGTAACGATTTCGCGGCTGGTCATAGGTCTTGGCGTTCACCGCAAACCAGTCCGGGACCGAAATACCGTAACGAAATGCCGCAAGTTCCAGTAACGGAATGTCGAACCCGCGTCCGTTGAAGCTCACAAGTGTCGGCTGGTTATACGCCGACCACCCCCGCCAAAACTTCCGACAAATCTCATGGGGACGGTATTGCGGCTCGTCAAGAACGACGATGTCGATCAACGACATATCGCCGGCGACCTTGGCGATCACGACGGAAATCGGGATCTGGAACGTGTACGGGATAAAATCCTTGCCGTCCGCTTCCATGAGTTCGTCCCGATATTTCCGGACCGCGTGCGATGCCGGGACCTTGCCGCCGAAGTGGACCTTCGACACCAATTCCGGATCGGCGACGCTCTCGATGTCGAAAACGAAAAACTGTGGGCGTTCGTTCATGTCAGGCTGGAGGATTGATCTCAGGTAGGCGGCCGACCGCCGGGCGGTCGCGTGCGGTACTCCACACTCAAAAACAAACGGTCCGGAGTACCGGACGTTGCCGCCCGGCGGTCGGCAACCTGCCTTATTCGGTTTACAACTTTCCGATTCGGATATTTCGAAACAAAATATCCGTCGACGGATCGTGTCCCTGGAACTGGATGGTTCCCGCTTCGGTACGGCGGCCTTTGCGCGGATTTTTGTCCGGATCCCGCTGGTCGGTCCAATTCGTCACTTGAATTCCGTTGACCCATGTCGCGATTTTGGAGCCGCCGGCGAAGATCGTCAGGTAATTCCATTCGCCGTCTTTCGGTCCCATGTTCCGACCGACCTGGCGACGAAAAATCCCGCCGGTGTCCGTGCCGATGAATTTTTTGTAATCGGCATCCGGAGGATTGTTGAACACTTGGCATTCGTATCCGTCCATTTTCGAACCGGGAATGCAACGGAAGAAAACGCCGGAGTTGACCGGCTTATCCGTCCGATATTCCAGTTGCAACACGAAATCGTCGTAAGCGATTTCCGTTTCAATCGATCCGCTTCCACCGATCAAGCGGATGGCACCGTTTTCGATCGTCGCTTTCGCTTCGGGATAAACCTTCCAACCGGTCAGGTCCTTGCCGTTGAAAAGAGGTGTCATTTTGTCCGGCCGCAACATGATGTTGCGATATTGCCCGGACTCCAGCGTAATATCCGTAACGCCGGATTGCCGCAGGTTGCTCGTTTCCAATCCGAGCTTGAACGGCATCCATTCACCCTCGCCGTCGGCGCGGCGGCGTTCGCCGGTGAGGGTGCTGTTCGAGAAGCGGCAGTTGTAACGAATCACGCTGTTCGCTTTCGGCGGGTCGTTGAGGAGCACGCCGTGCTGCACGCCGAAGTCCCCCTCCAGCGGCGTCCAACCGTAAGTCGAGACGCCGTCGAAGAGTCGAATCCATCCGTCTTTCAGTTCCTCGTCGGAAAGCGGTTCGGCTTTCGTCAACGCCGGCGGCTTCGAACCGAGTTCCTGTGACGGAAAAACGGATTCATCGGCATGGAGCCCTGAACAAAACAACACCGGCAAGCAAAACAAAAAAAATCGTTTCATGGTATTCTAGGGAAAACAACGAGCCGGGGCCAGCGGTCCCGACTTGTAAAAAAAGAAAGGGAATAAGTCGGGAGCACAGTTCCCGGCTCGTCAGATCTCACGCTTCGTCCCAGCTTTTCTTGATGAAGTCGAGCACCTTCGGGACTTCTTCGGCCCCTTTGGCGTCGCCGCCGTCGCAACCGCATTCGAAACTCATGAAGTCTTGGTATCCGATGTACTTCAGGCCACGAAAGCCCAACACGAACGACTGGGCGGGATCCTGTCCCGGCATGATCCGCTTGTTTCCGGAACCGAAATGAACGTGCTTTACGAATTGGTTGCCGGAGATGAACGCGCCCATGTCGTTGTTCTCTTCGTAGAACATGTGATAGAAGTCCCCCATCGTCTTGACCCCTTCGCTCTGGCAGTCGCGGCAGATCGAGGCGCCGTCTTCGATTTGGCGGAGGAACCACGCCTCCTTGCGGTTGAGCGGTTCGAGAATCACGTTGGTCTTGAGCGATGCGGCGTAATCGCCGACGTCCTTGAGGAATCCGCCCCTGACTTCTTTCGTGTTCGGATCGATGTCGATGAGCGCCTTGCGGATTTCCTGGTGTGTTCGATTGATCCGTGCCTGATGATTGTTGAACGCCGGGACGTAAATCACGCCATTGCATTCAAGGACGGCGGCGCAATCGAGCGCCTTTTTGATCTTGTCGATTCCCTTTTGCGCTTCTTCCGGATCGGCGGAGCACGGTTCGCCGTTGCAGGCACCCCAACAAATCACGCTGACTTTCAGGCCGACGTCGTCCGCTTTCTTTTTGAACTCCGCCGCTTTTTCGACGCTGTCACCGAGGTTGCTACCGACTTCGACTGCTTCCATTCCCCACGCCTTCATTTGGTTCATCTTCGCAACGTCGTCCTTGCCGGGAATCCAGCCGCGCAGTTGGCTGCCGATCCGAAGTTTCGCCTCGGCCCGCCGGTCGCCCGGAACCGCGGTCGGTTCGGCGGCCGTTGCCTGTCCCGATGCCAATGCCATGGACGAGAACGCGCCGACCACCGCCGTTGCCGCCAAAAATTCACGCCGATTCCGGAAGTCGTTGGGATTTTTCATCGTTTTCTCTCCTTGGGGTGAGGTGGTTGCATCCGAACATAAAATCGTATTCTATCCGATTGCGAACCCGCTGGAAAGACGCCGCCGAAACCTCTTTTTTCGAGAATGGAACGTGAATGTTGTTGCCTTCCGAATTTTCGATTCTTCGAGGTGAAATCGGGGGCGGGAGTTCCCGGTTTCCAGCCGTTCCCTCCGGTCTCCAGTCCGCGCGTTTGACAATAATGCCGATATCTTGCACCGTACAATTACTTCGACTGTACAACCCTCAGAATTCGTTGCAACCATTTATTGGCAAGTATTTTCTCACACGGAGGCACGGGGGCAACGGGAAACGCGGCGACGTCGCCGACGGCGTCAACCGCCTCCCGGACTTCCTGAGTGGCGAAAAGAAGGACGAAAAATAGGTCGACAATAAGAAGAACCGCTCGGTGGGATTCGGCCTGACGGGCGGTTTTTTGTTACTTGACCCGTTTCGGCAAGCAAAATCCGAGCATGTCTCACAACACGATATCTTCGTTTTTCCCTTGGGATGGCAATTCCGGTTCCTCTCCGTTTCGGTAGAAGGCAACGGCGGCCAAGGCGAGCGAAACAACGCCCAATCGACCGATGAACATCATCAAGATGATTACGACCTTGCCCCAAAACGTCAAGTCGCCCGTAATTCCCCTGCTCAAGCCCACCGTGCCGAGCGCCGAAGCGACTTCGAACGCGGCGTCTTCAAACGGATGCTTGTCCGTCAGGAGCAGCAAATAGGTTCCGACCGTGAACGCGATCAAGTAAAGCGCGAACGACGCGAATGCCGCCGTCATTCGGCCGTGTGGAACCTTGCTTCCCCAAAAAGTGATTTCCTCACGACCGCGAACGTAACTCGCAATCGTCGCCAACGCTGCCGACCAGGTCGTGCTTTTCAAGCCGCCGCCCGTACCTGCCGGGGAAGCGCCGAGGAGCATCAGGATGATCACGACCATTGCCGTCGCCGAGGAAAATTTCGCCAGTGGGAGCGTATCAAATCCCGCTGTCGACAATGCCGAGACGGTGTGAAAAAAGGCGACCAGCGAACGCTCCTTGAGCGGCATCTCCGCAACGGTTGCGTCGAAGAAAAGCAATATCGTTCCAACCGCGACCGCCCCCAATGTCGAAACGAGGATGATTCGCGTCGTGAGCGTCGTCGAAACGCTGCGGCTCTTGATCGAATGGTATACGTCATCCAGGACGATGAACCCGATTGCGCCGAGCAGGCTCAAGACCGAAACGGTCATGCTGATCTTGGCATTGTCGGAGAACGATTCCAAATTGTTCGAAAACGTACTGAAACCTGCGGTGCAGAACGCGGAAACCGAATGAAAAATCGCCGCCCACAACGGATTCGGAGCACCGGCTTCCGTGAAGGCTTGCCAGAGAACGAGTGCGCCGATTCCCTCGATACTGAACGTAAAGAGAACGACATGTCGCAGGAACCGCGTCGGCTCGAATGTATCGGGCATCGCGAGAACCGCCCGTCCGATGTTGAGCCGCGACTTCGGGATGCGCCCTTTCGAAGCGAGAATCGCGAAAGAGCCGAGTGTCATGTACCCGAGTCCGCCGATCTGAACGCCGATCAAAACGAGGAGTTGTCCCCAAAAATTGTAGACGTCGGCGGTGTTGACCGAACCGAGCCCCGTGGTACTGATCGCCGAAGTCGCAATGAACAGATTGTCGATCGGCGAGACCCAATCGGCGGTCCAACAGATCGGCAGGCAGAGTGGTAGAAAAATAACCGTGACGTAAAAAACATAACCGACCAGAATGGCATGAGTCGGTCGGAGACCGTGCAGCCAAAGCCGCAACCGTTTGTAGAGCGTTCTCATCCAGGAAAAACTCCGGGGTTCATTCGATACGGAGCGTCAAGACGGCCTGCCCCATGAATCAATTCATTAGACCACCCGCAAGGATTTCGACAAGGGGAGAGGATTTTCGAAGGATGGAGCAACGCCGACGACGCACGAATCAAACTCAAACGACTCTATCCGCAATTTGAGGACCGGCCGGGTCATAGGGATCCTTGACGAAAATCAGGCGTTGATCCGGGCCGTGATTTCGTCGACGCTGTCGCCGCCGTATTTTTGCAGAATCGCCTTCGCCAGTTCGAGGGCGACCACGTTCTCCACCACGACGCTTGCCGCCGAAACCGCACTGATGTCGCTCCGTTCGTAAACCGTTTGCGTCGGCTCACCCGTCCGCAAATCGACGGTCGAGAGCCCCTTTTTCAACGTCGGAATCGGTTTCACATAAGCCCGAATGACGAGCGGCTGACCGTTGGTGATTCCCCCTTCGATTCCTCCCGCATGATTGGTTGGTCGCGTGAATCCACGACAACGGCTCCCTTTCCGTTCCGAATCGAAACCGATTTCGTCGTGGTACTGCTCGCCGGTCTTGAACGGAGAATCGAATGCCTCGCCGATTTCGATCCCCTTGACCGCTTGGATCGACATCACCGCCTGCGCAAGTTTGCCGTCCAAGCGTTCGTCCCATTGAACGTGGGAGCCCAACCCGATCGGCAAGCCGAATGCCCTCGCCTCGACCACGCCGCCGACCGTGTCGCCTCGCTGTTCGGCGTCCCGGATTGTTGCCTCGAACACCGCGTCGTCTTCCGGTGTAAGCGAAAGAATGTTGCTCCGATTCCGCAACGTCACGATCTCGTCGTAAGTCAACGTGTTCGGATCCTGCCCGATCGTTTCGATGGCGGCAAGTGTTCGAACATAACCGACGACGAAAATACCCCACTGTTCGAGAAGTTGTTTCGTCAACGATCCGGCGGCGACGCGGCCGGCGGTTTCCCGAGCGCTCGCTCGCTCCAAAATCGGACGGATCGGAATCCCGTATTTCAGCGAACCCGCCAAATCGGCGTGCCCGGGGCGCGGCGTGAAAAGATCAGGGGCGGTGTCGATCCGAAAATCCCGATTCTTCACCCAAAGCATGATCGGCGATCCGATCGTCGTTTCCCGCCAAAGGCCGCTCAGGAACTCGACTTTGTCAAACTCGATGTTCTGCCGACCGCCGCGACCGCACGCCGTTTGGCGTCGCCGCATCTCTTCGTCGATTTTCGCGGTATCGACGTTCAGCCCTGCCGGAAAGCCTTCCAGTAAACCGAGAATCCCGTGTCCGTGCGACTCGCCTGCCGTTTTGTAGTTCATGGGCGTTTGGTGAAAAAGTTCGTCATCCCCGCGCAGGCGGGGACCTCGACGAAAGACGTTGTTGACCGTTTGTATCCGTCCACAACGTGTGCAAGAGAACAATGACGTTGAACCTCTGGGTCCCCGCCTGCGCGGGGATGACGGAAATTTTGCTTTACGACCATTCTAACAAAAAATCCCCGGACGGAGAGGGCTCCGTCCGGGGAAATCACCCCGCGCTGACGCTTGGGGCGGGTAATACTTGTGGTCGGCTTTCCAGTGGGGCGTTACGCCGCTTCGCGTTTGGCGGCCGGTGTGGAGACGGGGAACAAATGTCGCGCCGGGTTCTCGTCAAAGTACGTCTTGATGCCGCGAACGACGACCCGTTGCTCGTTTTCCGTCAGTTCCGGGAAGATCGGCAGCGCGAGTACTTCACGGCTGGCTCGGTACGTTTCCGGAAGCGATTCGGGAGTGTATCCTAAAAATTGGTAGCACTCCTGTTCGTGGAGGCCGAGCGGATAGTAAATCTCGGAGCCGATTTTCCGTTCGGCGAGGTTTTTCCGCATTTCGTCTCGGCGGCCGTCGCCGACACGGATCGTGTATTGGTTCCAAACATGTCGGCGGTTCGGCATCGTTTCCGGAATGCCGACGCACTTGTCCAATCCGGCGTCGACGAACATTTCGGTGTACCGCTGGGCGTTTTGACCCCGCATCATGGTCCACCCTTCGAGGTATTTCATCTTGACGTTCAGGATCGCGGCCTGGAACGAATCGAGGCGGCTGTTGATTCCGATGACGCTGTGGTAATAACGCGGTTCCATGCCGTGAACGTGGAGCAGCTTCAACCGCTTGGCGAACGTTTCGTCCTGTGCCGTCACCAATCCGCCGTCGCCGGCGCCGCCGAGGTTCTTCGTCGGATAGAAACTGAACGCCCCCATGTCGCCCCAGCATCCGGCGCGGCGACCTTCCAGTTCGGCGCCGATCGCTTGAGCGGCGTCTTCGATCACCGCGATTTGTTGCGGAGCGGCGATTGCGTTGATTTCCTTCATTTCGGCCATCTGACCGAAAAGGTGCACCGGAATAATCGCTTTGGTCCGTGAGGTCACGAGTTTCGCGATTTCGTTCGGGGCGATGTTGTACGAGACCGGATCAATGTCCGCAAAGACAGGGCGAGCTCCCTGACGGGAAACGGCGCTGGCGGTTGCGAAAAAGGTAAAGCTCGGAACGATCACCTCGTCGCCGGGACCGACGTTCGCGGCCATCAAAGCGAGGAGAATCGCGTCGCTGCCGGAAGCACACGCAATCGCGTGTTCCGCCTGACAGTACGATGCAAGATTTTGTTCCAATGTTTTGACTTCCGGACCGAGAACGAACGCTCCCGAATCGCAGACCCGTTTCAGCGAATCGGCGATTTCGTCCTTGATAACCGCGTATTGGCGTTTCAGGTCCAAAAGCGCAACCCCTTGGATACTGGTTTCAGCCGTCGACTGATTGAAATTTCCCTTCATTTTGGTGTCCTAACCTGATTGTTGTCGGTCATCCTGACCTTTGTTGGAAAGCTGACGGCGGAAAAATATCGTTTTCGTGGTTTGTTGTCAAGACGAATATTTCGAAAAGCTGTGCAGGATGCGCCTTCAAAGCGCGAAGCGTCTTGAAAAGGGGAACGGACTTGTGGTATATTGAGACGTCTGGTCCCCTTTTCGCTTTTTACCAAGGAACAACGCCGTTGTTTACCTACTCCGCCCTGCTTTGGTTCCTGCCGCTCGCCGGTTTGGTCGTGTTGATTCACCTGATCAACATGTTCCGGCATCGGCGCGTCGAATGGGCGGCTCTGGAATTTCTTCTCGCCGGATACCGAAAAAGTCGGACCCGCATCCTGCTCCAGCAGCTCCTGCTGATGCTCCTGCGGACCTTGGCGTTCGTCGCCGCCGTCCTGATGTTCGCGCAACCGAAACTGGAAGGGCCGCTCGCCGAGTTTTTCGGGGGGAAGCCGACGCACCATATCGTGCTGCTCGACGATTCCTACTCGATGAACGATCGGAACGCCGCTCAAGGGGGAACTCCGTTGTTCGATGACATTAAGGGACTCGTCCGCCAAATCGCCGAGAACGGTCTCAAACGAAAAACGAACGACCGCCTGACGCTGGTTCGCTTTTCCCAGGCGAACGGCGTGCTGCACGGCGAAGAGCCCGATATCGCCGAACTGACGCTCGACAACGCCGGATTCCAAGTCGTGCAGGAAACGCTCGGCAATCTGGAATCTTCGGAGACCGCTGCCGGGTCGGAAGAGCCGCTTCGGGCCGCAATTCACGTTTTACGGCTTTCGAAAGTCCGTCTCAAGCCGGTCGTTTATTTCCTCTCCGACTTTCGGCAACGGAATTGGGACAACCCCGCTCCGCTGCTAAAATCGCTCGGCGAAATTCACGAACTCGGCGGAATGATTCGCATGGTTCGCGCTACCGACCACGAACGGCCGAATTTGTCGATCGCCGACCTGACGCTTGTTCCCGGCATCCACGCCGCCGACGTCGATCTGCTTCTCGACGCAACGGTCGTCAACCACGGACAGGAAGACGCCGACAACATTCACGTTGCGATCACCGTCGACGGCAAATCGCAATCGGGCCAAACGATCCCGAAAGTCAAGGCCCGCGACCGCACCACGCCGCCGCTCCGCTTTCCGGTTCGATTGGAGGGAACGCAAGCGCATCGGGTCGAAGTTCAGCTCCAACCGGACGCGATTCCGAACGACAACGCCCGATTTCTCGCGCTCGACGTTCCGCCGGCGCTCGGCGTGCTCCTGATTACGCCGAATCGGCAAGCGTCGGCGTCCGATTCCGCGCAGTACGTTCGTGTTGCCTTGGCTCCCGGCGGAGCGAAGTCCGGAATTCATGCCCGGGTTGAGCCGCCGTCGTTTCTCAGCACGGCGAAATTGGAACAATTCAGCGCGATTTTTCTTCTCGACGTGCCGAAGCTCGATCCGTCGGCGATCCGGGCTCTGGAAGATTATGTCGCCGCCGGCGGCGGATTGGCGATGTTCTTCGGCCCCGACGCCGATCTTGCGTTCGCCCGCTCCGAACTGTACAAAAACGGCAACGGAATCTCCCCCGTCGCGCCGCTTACGGAAGGGACGCTTCCCCCCGATTTTCTCAGCCAAACGCCGGACATGAGCGTCGTTATGCATCCGATTTTTCGGCTTTTCGGGAGCGGCGAGAGCTCGTTGCTCCAAAACGTCAAGATCGAAAAATACATCGCCGTCGAGCCGGTGTCGTCGGAAACAGAGGGGACGAAGCCGGACGTTCTCGCAACGCTCCGAGGGGGGAATCCGCTTGTTGTTGCCAAGTCGTTCGGCAAAGGGCGAACGATCGCATTCCTGACGACCGCCGCCCCCGTTTGGAATAATTGGGGACGTGGAAATCCGAGCTTCGTCGTCGTGATGTTGGAGCTCGCCGCTTGGCTCTCGCAACGGAATCGGGACGACGCGGCCCTGTTGGTCGGCGCTCCGCTTTCTTTGCACGCTGACGCTTCGCAAGTCGAGCCGAAAATCACGATCGCGCTCCCGGCGAAGGAAGATGAAACCACCGGGGGAACCGCGAGTATTGATCTCGATGCCGAAGGACGCGGAACCTATCCGGCGACCCATCGGAGTGGGTTCTATGAGGCGGTGTTCCGTGAACATTCCGGTACCGAGACGAAAAAGCTCTTCGCGGTGAACGTCGACCCGAAAGAGGGGGATACCCGCTTGATCGAGGTCGGCAATCTTTCCGAACTGCTCCGTTCGGTAAATCTTTCAATCGAGAGCGCTGCCGGGTTCTCCGCGCCGCAGGAATTCACCGGTGCCCGATCACTCGGCGACTCGCTCCTCTTCCTTGTCGTGCTTCTTCTCCTTGCGGAAGCGTTCCTCGCCGGTCGGTTGCTCCCGCCGACGTCGCGGTAAAATTCGTTGACGGAAACGGAAATTGCCGATAAAATAGGGTAAAGGAGATTACCTATGAGCCGAACAAATGAAACTGGCTTGCTCGCTCCCTTCGAAATTTGGGAGGTGATGCTCGACAATTCCACGATCAAGTTCCATCAACCGCTCGTCCTCACGCCTCAACGGGTTCCGGACGATCCCGAGGAACCGAGCGACCGGGAATATTGGCAAATCATCCGCCCCGAACTCGCTATCGACGTTTTTGCGGAAACCCGTGACGACCTCATTGAGGCGGTCCATTCCGCGATTCGCATCGCTTGGCGGCTTTTTGTGCAAGTTCCGGACGACCGACTGATTCCCGAAACAAAAAAAATCCAACGAAATTACCTCGCCATTGCGGAGGCTGTCGATGGGTAACGCCCGAACCGGTCGCAGCATTGACGCCGCCCTTCGCAGAAAAGGGTTCCGTCGAGTCATGGACGGAAAACATATCCAATATTTTTTCCAGACCGTCGACGGTCACGACTCCACCATCATGACTTTTGTGAGCCATGGCATGATGGGAATCTCCATCGGCTCTCCTCTTATTGCCCAAATGGCTCGGCAACTTCACCTGACGAAGGCCCAATTTCTCGCATTGATCGATTGCCCGCTGGACGAAGAAGGGTATCGCACCATCCTCTGCGGTCAGGGATTCGACGTTTGACGCAAACACAGCGAATGTGTTTAGGGTGACGAGTGCTTTATATGGAGCAGATCGAACCCGGTTGCATCCTGTAATCGAGCGATTCGTTTCCGTATTTCCGCGTCCGACCACCCCGGAAACGCAACGGCAATCAGATGTTTTCGCCATTTGCCGTCTTTGTCGAAAACAAACAGATA
>JAVBPI010000168.1:0-3973 GCA_031549705.1 Thermoguttaceae bacterium | reverse complement strand
AAGCCCGCATGAAAATGCCGCCGGGGCCCGGCGTTTGGCCGGCGTTCTGGCTCGCTTCCGCTTATGATCGAACGAACAAGGAAAACGGCACGGACGGTTCCGTCGAAATCGATACGGTCGAGTATTACGGACATTTTCCGAATTCGTACCGAATCGCGCTGCACGTCTGGGAGCCGAAACCGCACCGGGGATTCGGAGCGGGGATCACGACGAAACCGAACGAGCCGGCGACCGGCTTTCACGATTACGGCGTTCTCGTCGACAAGGAGTTCGTGACGTTTTACTTCGACGGCGTCGACGTCTGCAAGCGTTCCACGCCGAAAGAGCACACGAAACCGCTGATGCTCCTCGTCAACCTCGCGCTCGGTAGCGGATATTCCGTCGAGAATACGCCGAATCCGTCCGTGCTGGAAGTCGACTATGTTCGGGCGTACGCCGTCGAAAAACCATGACGCAATGATCATCAACATTCCGTTCGCGCTGAAGCGGCTAAAACGCAAGCGTCGGCGCACCGAAACCCCATCACACCATTCGAACCATGCCGTACAAAATTTTTATCGTTCTCATTTTACTTTTTTCAATCTCCATGGCCGTTGCCGCAGACAATTCCGACTTCGTTGTTACGAAATCGCCGAACGATAGAATCACCTTGACCGTTTCCGTCAAACCGGAGTTGAACTATTCCGTGCAGTTCGACGGCAAGGAGATCATCACCGCCTCGAAGCTCGGGCTCAAGTTCAAAGACGCCGCCCCGTTCAGAGCTTTTAACGTCGCGGATATTCAGGGCGTTTTGATCAATAATCGTTGGATCGATCATTGGGGTCGCCAACGGGAAGTCGTAAACCTTTTCTGGGAAAACGTTTTGACGCTGGTCGAAAAGGAATTGCCGAATCGAACACTGAAACTCCAATGCCGCGTTTACAACGACGGCGTTGCACTTCGATATCTGATCGACGAAAAGACCGTCGGCAAGAAAGATTACACGCTCAAACAGGATTTGACCGAGTATAATTTCGTCGGCAATCCGACCGCTTGGGCGACGCTCCACAAAGGATTCAAAACAAGTCAGGAAGAATTCTTTCCGAAAATGACGCTCAAGGAAATCAAGTCGGATGCCGTGATCGGCTGCCCGCTCGTCGTCCAAGCGTTGCCGGAAGGTCCGTACGTCGCCCTTGCCGAAGCGGACGTCAAAACGTGGGGCGGACAGTTCTTCAAAGCGGAGAACGGAAAGATCAAGTCCGCCGTCGCTCCCCGCAACGACGGCGACGGCTTGGCGAAGTCGCAAGCTCCCGACGCTTCGCCGTGGAGACTCTTGATTATCGCTCCGAAGGCGATCAATCTCGTCGATCAGACGATCCTGATGAACGTCAGCACGCCGCGTGATTCCAAGACCGATTGGTCTTGGGTCAAGCCGGGAAACGCTTCTTGGGATTGGTGGAGCGGCAGCAATGTGGTGATGAACACCGAAACGATCAAAGGATTCATCGACTTCGCCGCCGAAATGGGCTGGGAATATACGTTCGTCGACGATCCGTGGTACAACGGCGACACGAAAAAGATGGGGGACAAATCGAACAGCGTTCTCAAAGCGTTCGACAAGATCGACATGGACGAAGTCCTGAAACATGCCAAGGCAAAAAACGTCCGATTATTCCTCTGGCTGAATTGGCTCGACATCGACCGGCAAATGGACGAAGCGTTCGCCCTGTACGAAAAATGGGGGATCGCCGGCGTGAAGATCGACTTCATGGACCGCGAAGATCAGGAAATGATCGAATGGTACGACATGACGACCCAAAAAGCGGCGCAACATAAATTGCTGGTCGACTTCCACGGAGCGTTCAAGCCGAACGGATATCGCCGGGCACATCCGAACCTGATCACCCGGGAAGGAATTCGCGGCAATGAGTACAATAAATGGTCGAAGCTTACGCCGCAGCATTATTGCGCGTTGCCGTACACTCGATTGATGCTCGGTCCCGGCGACTTCACCCCGGGCTCGTTTTTGAATCGATATTACGACGGCCCGCTCGTCGAAGGATTCAAGACCGCCCAAGGCATCGGAACCCGCGCCCGTGAACTTGCGATCAGTTTGGTTTACGACTCGCCGATTCGCTGTCTCTGCGACGCTCCCGAAGTGTATCGCGGTCAGCCGGGACTCGAATTCTTCCGGGGGCTGCCGTGCGTTTGGGACGAAAGCCAAGGCGTCGAAGGGGAAATCGGCGAGTATTTCAGCCTGATTCGCCGGAGCGGAAACGATTGGTATTACGGAGCGATTACCGACGACAAACCGCGAACGCTGACGCTGAAACTCGACTTTCTCGACAGCGGCGATTACGAGGCAACGATTTACGCCGATACGTCGGAAACCGAAAAGGACGCCCGCAAGATTTCCATCACGAAGAAAACCGTTCGCGCAACGGATTCGCTGGAAGTCAAGATGGGTCGTGAAGGAGGTCAGACGATCGTCTTCAAAAAGGTCGCGGAGTAATTCCGTATCATTCACGCCGCACACTTGAGCAGCGATCAGCTAACCACGAAGACACGAAGAGCGGCACGAAGGAATGCACGAAGAATTCTGGAATGAAATTCTTTAACGCGAAACAAATTGAAAAACATCCCTCCCAAAATCCTTCGTGAATATCTTCGTGCCGTCCTTCGTGTCTTCGTGGTGAAAAAAGGTCCGAACAATCACCCCGCGCTGACGCTTAGGGCTGGGTATCAGTACGGCCTTAGCCCTTTGAGTTCCGACGTTGCGGGGTCCGGGATCGTGTACTTGACCGTTGTGGTTCCGCTCTTCTCGACGTTGATGTTGCCCAAAGCCGGATCCCAGAGCCAAGTCCATTGACGAAGCAAACCCCGGTCCATAATGAGGCGATGCATAACGTGAGTCCGTTTCTGCTTGACGTATCCACCGGTCCGATCCTCGAATTGCCAGATTTCAAACCGCATCGTCGCGGAACTTCCGTCCAATGTCGTTCCTTCATCCCGAATGAGCATCACCAAAGAGCGGATCTGCTTCGGGCGGATCTGTCCTTTTTTATACAGGCCGCCGAAATAGAGCGGGACGACCTTGTTTTCATAATGCTTCGACTCGCGGATCTGCTTGTCGACAAATTTCAGGCTCTCGGTGTCCTCGATTTTTTCTTTCATGACGCCGTCTTCGTCCTTGTCCCGCAGCACTTTGGCGTCCGGGGGGATGAACGGGTCGAAATCGAGCGGCGGAGCGTACCGCCAACCTTCGAAACGCTGTTTGCTCCCCTGTTTGACGATGATAATGTCGTAGGTTCCCATCGGCATGGCGTCGATCACCCATTTCCCGCCCCCTTTGTTGACGGCCCGGTAGTCGACCCACGGTTCTTCGATTTTCGGGGCCTCCGCCCGTTCCTTGGCGACACGAACGGAGCCGTCCGCCTGTCTCGGCAGCCCGTCAGGGTCCCAACGGTAAATTGCGCCGACGAACGAAACGTCGGAGTCGTCGCCGCTCAATTCGATCGTCAGCCCACCGGCCCACGCCGTCGCCGACATCCCAAGCACGATACAAAACACGCTGAACGCTCGCATGAAATCCTCCGGGGTGATTGCATTCATTTAGCCGGTACTCCGCGCTCAAAGAGCGCATGAAAAAACGGTCGGCTGACATGGATTGTCCGCCAACACGTTATCATACCGTCATATGATCCGAAGATCAACGACTATTTCTTCTTTTCGTTGTGGATCGTGTGCTTGCGCAAACGGGGACAGTACTTGCTCAGCTTGAGCTTCTCGCCGCCCGGTTTCTTACGGACCGCGTAGTTGTACTCGCCGGTTTCTTCGCAAACGAGGAACACGGTTTCGGCTTTCTTTTTACCCTTTTTTCCGGCCATGATACACCTTCGGGATCGACAAAAATGAGTTTTTGACTAATTTGGAGAAAGAATTTTACCCGAACCCCGTCGAAACGGAAGCCCCCCTGAACAACGAGCTGCGACCT
>JAVBPI010000126.1:0-13926 GCA_031549705.1 Thermoguttaceae bacterium | reverse complement strand
TCAAGGGATTTCGAGATTTCGACGAGCACGGAATCAAGCGTGTTCGATTCTTCGGCGACGGCGATCATTTCGACGACGGAACGGGGAAAGCAGCCGGATGCGGCTAACGGTTCCGACAACCGCGAGCCGCTGGAAATATTTTCCGACGCCTGGTGAATGGCGTCGACAAGCAGCTTGTTTCCCGTCGAGTCCGCGGAAATATCGAGCGATTTCACGATGGGCACGCCGTTTTTCAAGAGCGTTCCGAGAACTCGACAGAATCGCGCAACGGCAAACCCTTCGTACACCGGTCCGACAACCGGCGCACGCAGCTTGAAACCGTCGACGATGGTTCGTCCGGTTTCGGTCCGACTCCAAAGTCGAAACCATGCGTAGAAAGCCCCGAGCAACGGCACCGCGACGATCACGATGTATTTCATGTGTCGCGAAATCATGAGCAGAATTTCCGTCAACATCGGCAACTCGCCGCGCCGCCGCAAATCGATGAACAGCTTCTCGAATTGCGGAACGATAAACACGAGGATCACCGTCACGACGACGATCATGAAGACAAATAGCACCACCGGATAAATCAGGGCGCCGGAAATCCGGCCCTTGAGATCGTCTTGGGCTTCCGTATACTCGGCAACGTGAGTCAGCGACTCTTCGAGGAATCCTCCTTCGCTGCCGGCGCGGATCATTTGGACCCCCATTTCGCCGAATACGACTTGATAACGCTGCATCGCATCGGAAAGGGGTTCCCCTTCTTCGACACGGCGATAAACATTGTCGAGCACGAATTTCAGATTCGGATTCGATGTCTGGTCGTGCAGGATTTTCAGCGCCCGGAGCAGTGGAATGCCGCCGCGCAACAGGTCGGCGAGCTGGGAATAGAACGATGCGAGCACACTGTCGCGGACGCGCCGAACCTTTCCGGTCGTCGTTTGGGTGAGGACCGGTTTGATTTCCAGTGGAAACAGGCCGGCGGCGGCGAGTTGCGAACCGGCTTCCGTTTCGTTGGCGGCGTCGAGTGTTCCGTCGAGCTTTGCACCCGAGTCGTTCCGTGCGGTGTATCGAAATTGCGGCATGATGCACGAATTTTAACCGAACAGGGTTCGGCACGCAAGTCACCGTTTGACCACAAGTGGTTTCGCGGCTTCCGGTGAGTCGCCGACGAGAATGCGGGTTCCCCCCTGATCGATTTTGACGTATTTCCCCGTCGCCAGTACGGTGCTGTCCGTTTTGAGCGCGATGTTGCCGGTGATTTCGGTCTCTCCCGGCATGTCGATGGAAAGCATGCGACCATTGGTGAATCGCCATATTTTTCCCTCCAGCGTCGCCGTTTCGTTCTCGCCCAGTTCGATCGTTTCGATCTTGCCGTCCCAACGTTTCCAACGAAACTTGCCCGGTCCGATAATTTGCGCAAGCGACTCCGTTTTGAGAATCGCCGTGTCGCCGTCCTGTTCGATCCGGAGCGGTTGCCGTGAACGTAACATAAAGGGAGCGGTGGTCTTTGGGCACGAGTTTGCAAGCGTCCATTGACCGTTCTCGAACGTCAGTACGTCCTTATCGGAGTCCGTCAGGAAAACCATCGGAATATTTTTGATCGCCCCCTGATTGATTTCGAAGCGAATGCCCGCACCGGTCTGCACCGTTGTTTTGGGCGGTTGCCGTAAAAAGGTAAAACGTTCTTCCCCCAGGCGGAAATCGAGATTAATCTCTTTTTCGGTTCCAAGGACTCGGATATTCGACACGGAAACGGTATATCGGTTCGGGTTCTCTTTCGTCGCATATTTGTCGACTCGGAACGAATACTCACGCGGCACGGCAGGGAGGAGCGTTTCGTATTCGCCGAACCCGGATTCCCCCTCTTTCCTGGAGAAGTTTCGGTCGTAAACCTGTTTGTCCGCGTCGTTGGTCATGTAAACGGAACCGTATCGCCGAGCACTTTCCGAGGGGTCGCGAAACGTCGTCGGCGGATTCGGATTTTTTTCGCTGACCGAAATATGGTATCCCTTTGCCGGGGAACCGTTCGGCATGAGAACTTTTCCGTACAGTCGGATCCCCGGTTTCAGGACGACATCGAGTTTCTTCTCCTCGGAGCCGTCGCCGACGCTGAAATTGAAGACCGACGGAGCCGCTCCCTTGTCGCTGTCGAAACTCAAATTGTAGAGCACGCCGACGTTGTCGGAAAGAATAAATTCGCCGTTTTTGTCGGTTTTCGCCAATCCGCCGGAACCGTTGTGCCAGCGGAGACCGATATTGGCATCGGGAATCGGCGTGCCGTCTTCCAGTTTGACGGTTCCCTTGACGGCGGCGTTTCGCGGCAGCACCATCGTTGGGAAACCGGATTTCGTTGCAATATCTTTCCATTCTTTGGATGCTCTTCCGTAAGAACATTTCGCATGGCCCACCGGACCGGAAGCGTGGAATGTCGAACCGTCGAGAAAGCTTTTCGGAATGGATTCCAGGATGGCGACACCGTCGGCGTCGGTTTTTGTATCGAATATTCCGAACGTCGTCGCCGTATTCAATTGGAATTTTTCCCGTCGTCGCATGTAATTTCCGAACGAGCCGCCTGAACCGGAACCGACGGACGGTTTTTGGATCAACCACGGACCAACCGTTGCGCCGGAAATCGGTCGATCGTCTTCGTCGACGACACGAATCTTGACCGGCTCGATCGGAACGAGCTTGAGCCGGAATGGGCCGTTGCTGATCTTTTCCGGCGGCATGATCGAGCTGAACAGTTGATTCGGATCGATTTCCTCGGTCGGACAGATATCGAGTCCTCCCCCCTTCTTATAAGCGATGAGCTGTAGCAACGGAGCAATATCGTGATACAGAAATTGAAACTTTCCGTCCTTGTCGGTTCGAACGATTTCCGAGCCGATGCCCCAACCACTTCCCGCGACGAGAATTCCGGCGGCGGGCCGATTCCCGGCGTCGACGACGGTTCCCGTGATGAGACGCTCGGCCGTGTGGAGCACGATCTTCGGCTCCAGGATTTCGCCGGTCTTCGAGTTCTTCCACCATTCCGCTTGGCCGATCCGTTTGCCTTCGTAATCGACGGCGTAAACGGCATCCCAATTTCGATCGAACGGTTTTTCGAGCGAAAACCGACCATGGACGTCCGTTTTTGTCGAACCGTCCTCCGCGGTGCTGTCGCCGATCAGGTAAACTTTGACCCCGGCGACCGGTTTGTCCTCCGCGTCGGCAACCGTTCCGTGAATAATGTTCACTTCAAGAGGCAGGGAGGAAGGCGTACTCGCCGCTATCTCCGGATTGGCGACCTCACGCATCGGTGTTTTCGCGACAAGATGAATTCGAAAGATGCCGCAGCAGAAAATCACGGCCAGCAGGAAAACGATCAAGATTTGTTTCATGGTTTTCTCCTCGGGAAAAAGTTGCTGTTCCGATAATCGACGAATCCGTTCGGCGAGGTCGCGGTTCCTGAACGCCGGAACGACGCCGACATAACGATCCGTGGTTTGGTGCAGCAACAGCATCGATTCGGCGAAACGGACGATGGACTGCTCCTCGTTTCCATACGCATCGTAATCGCAACGCCATTCGGCGGTTTCGTCGAACTTCCTGATCGCCCACCAAGCCGCTGGATTGAACCACTGTACCGCGGCAAGCGTCGAGAAAACGAACGATTTCAGGCCGTCGTGATGTTCGGCGTGCGAGAGCTCGTGTTTCAAAATCCCCTCCCGAACGGTGTCCGGGGCCTCCTCCCAAAACGTTTTCGGAACGAGAATCGTGTTTCCCGGAGGCAACCGAACGATCGCGGGTCCGATCTGGTCCGTCAAGAGCAGTCGTGTTCCCCGGTATTCGGATGCCGTCGCCGTGCGCAACAAAATCAAGAGTCGAACATACCCGAATATCCGAACAAGAACGATCCCGGCAAAACCGACCGACCATACGGCAGCGAGTACGGAGGGCGGCAGAGCCCGATGCGTCAACGAGTGTTTCGTCGTTGATTCTGTTTTCGGAACGAATATTTCGAGCGGCGTTGGTTGCACGAATTCAACCGTGGGCCTATCGACCGTCCGAATCGGTTCGACGTCGAGGACCGGCGAGGACGTTTTCACGACAGGTTTTTCCAGTGGTTTCAGTACGGCAAGTTCCATGGGAATCCGTATCCAAAGAATTCCGTGCAGAATCACGAACCCCCATGCCAAACGGTGAATTCGCGGGCTTCGGCAACGGCTGAACCGGAGCAGGATGCCGACGACCATCGCGACAACGGCCAACATGATTCCGGAACGGAAAAGCGATCCAAGCAAGTATTCGGCGGACATGATCGGTTGGTTGCTAAGGTGTGCTGTGAAAATTCAAACTCATTCTGAATTATCGAGCAGGTTTCTCCGGCGGGACCTTATGTTCGGAAACGATCCGTTCGAGAATCTCGATTTCCTCGGCGTCGAACCGCCGCTTCGAGAGCAGGTGCGACAGGAGCGGAACGATGCTGCCGCCGCAGAGTTTTTCGATCTTGTCGTAAAAAAGATCGCTCACGTTTTCCGGTTGGAGCAGCGCACGATATTCCCCGGGAAAACCGACACGTTTGGCCGCCCCTTTTTCCACGAGCCGATTCAACCGCGTCTGGATCGTCCCGTACGAAACGGCGTTGCCGCGAGCCGTGTGCTCTTTGTGAACCTGCGAAATCGTTGCCGAACCGAGTTCCCATAAGATTCGGAGCAGTTCCATTTCACCCGGACTGATTTTCACCGACGTCGATTTTTTCGGCATGCTTTCCTCTTGATCGAAAAACTAAGACAGTGTCATAGAAACAGTCTATGACACTGTCTTAGTTTTGTCAAGACGAAATTTCAAGAATTTCTGAAAAAATGTCGACGCGACTTATTGGTTTGGCGGGAGCAGTTCGAGATATTCCGTCGGAACATGCGAGGAGAGCCAAACCTTGTTTTCCGAAAGATAAAACACAATACCTTCCAGGTACATTTTTCGTGCGTGAACTCGAAAAATCACCGGAACGCCGTGCCGTGCTCCAACATTGACGGCGGTTTTCTTGTCCGAGGAAAGGTGAACGAATTGGCGGCTTCGTGGTTTCAGTCCTTCGTTTTGAATCTGTGTCGAAAATCGACTTGCCGTCCCGTGGTACAGGAATTCCGGCGGCTCGACCGGCTTGAGTTTCAGGTCGATAGCGACGGAATGGCCCTGGTTGGCGCGGATTTTTCGGAGATCGTCGCTGAAAGCGTAACGGTTTTTGTCGTCCGTTGCCACGATTTCCCGGAGTAGGTCCATCGTCAGGTTTCGGTCGCGATTCCGAACGCCTTCGATCAGTTCGCCGACATCGGCCCAGCCGTTTTCGTCCAAACGAATACCGGCTTCACTCGGTTTGTGCCTCAAGACCAAGCTCAGGAACCTGCTTATTCTGATTTTTTCATTGTCGTTCATGGGGTTTCCCGTTTCATTTTGTACAGTCTTGAAGGCCGGTAACCGTCGCCGTCGGTGAACATTCCCGTATCGACGACGTTGTCTTCGATCTTGCGGCGGAAGTTCGCCTTCAGGAGCTCTTTCCCCAATATCGTTTCGTAAACTTGTTGCAGTTGCGTGAGGGTAAAATACTCCGGCATCAGGTTGAATGCCATGTCGGTATCTTCGATTTTGTTGCGCAATCGATCCAAGGCGCAGGAGATCATTCTCCCGTGATCGAACGCCAAGGAGCCCGGCAAGACGATCCTTTCGTCTTCCGTCCGCATGGCCCCCGCCTTTCGAACGGTTTTTTCAAGCTGCGTTTCGGTCTTCAGCTCGTCCGAAGAGAGAAGCAGCGAATATATTTGTTTCGCAATAGAACCGTTCTTCGTCGGTTTCTTTCTTTCCAGTTTCAGTTTTTTTGCCACGGAAAACCATTGTGCGTCAACGGCATCATCTCCGGCTGCCAGGTTGATTCGGCTTGCATCGATCAATGCCATGTAGGAGCAACTGATCACCCAGGTCCGAGGATCGCGTCCCGGATCACCCCAGGTAAAGAGCTGTTCCATGTAAACGTCGTTGACGCCGGTCTCCTCGGCCAGTTCGCGTGCCGCCGCCTGATCGAGACTTTCTGTCGGCTTGACGAAACCGCCCGGCAGCGCCCAGCAGTCTTTGAACGGATGTCCGCCCCGCTTGATGAGCAAAACTTTCAAATCCTTTTCAGGGAGTTTTCGGTAATTTGTTTGCGGGCGGTCCATGACGGTGAAAATCACCATGTCGACCGTTACGGAAGGCCGCGGGTACTTGCTTGCGTCATACGATTTCAAGAATTCCGCTTCGGTCTGTTTCGCAGGTTTATGTACGGGTTTTTTGGCCATGTTTGACTTGTTTTCAAAAAATACCAGGAACCTCCTTGACATCCGGCACTATCATAGTATCATTCGAGTAATTAGTCAAGAGGGAATATCAATGCTTTCATTGACATTTGTTCTCTAGGTCCCGCCTGCGTGGGGATGACGGAAGTTATTGCTTTACCTGTTCATGCAAACGTCCTTTAATGTGCCGGCAGTGGTCGGTGAGCGAACCATTCACGGCAGTCGGTTAAGCAACGGATCAGGTTTTATCATCAGTTCAACAATACCAGGAGAATCCGATGAAAACATTGAAAATCGAATCGATCGGAAACGGCCCCGAACTGACCGTTTTCGTGACGGGAAGCATCGACAGCGTTACGTCCCCCGAACTCGAAAAGGAATTGAAGTCCCTGCTGAGTGAAGAAGTTACGGAAATGAACGTCGACTTTTCCCACGTGGTCTTTATTTCCAGTGCGGGAATTCGAGTCATGCTGTGGGCCCACAAACAGTTGGGCGGCCGGGGAAAATTGGTTCTCAAAAACGTCAACGCCGACTTACATGAGATCTTCGAAATGACCGGTTTGGACGGCATCTTGAATTTTGCCTGACAACAAAACGAGCGCGGCCGGGAGCGGATTCATGTGATGGAATCTTCGAAACGGTGCACGGTCTCGAAATGGTACGATATTTTGAACGAACCGTGACGTCGTACCGGAGACATGAGGCACGGCAGCTTCGTTGTCGTGAATTTGTAGAGGTATCTCGTTTGCTTCGAACGATTTACTCCACTTCGGCGAGCGAACGCTTGGTCGCCTTGAGCAGGGAGTCGATGGCTTGGCGGTATTTTTGGAGCGTCCGGTGCCACAGCTCAAGGCAATGTCGTCCGTCGTCGGTGATCGAGTAAAGCCGCTTCGCCCGGCTGGCTTCGGAAACGTCCCATTCGGCGACGATCATTCCGCGGGACTCCAGTGTTTTGAGCATTCTGTAGACGCCGGAAATGTCCGGAGCCTGATCCAGAAAGCCCGGAATACCGCTGATCCGTCGAGTCAGTTCATAGCCATGCAACGGTTCGCGGACAAGAATCGAGAGTATCGCCGGTTGAAGCAACTTGTCAAGTGTGGCCCCGACGCAGGGACAGTCGCAAAAGGAGCCCGTTTTTTTGTTCGTTTTTTTCGTCATTATCGATGCCTTGAAAGGAGTTCGATCACATCGTGTATTATACTCGAAAAAAACGTTGACGCCAGCGCCCTCGTCAGCGGTTGACGACAAAACCCCGATCGCCAAAAAGATTGTGGGCGTCAAGCGGGCTGAATCCACGCCAAGGTGCCGAACTCATGTCCTGGTCGCGGGGAATTGCGCCGCTTTCGACGACAACCGTGTTGGCTCCGGCTTGCATCGCTTCAGGAATCGGCGGATGAATGCAGATCGCGTCGACTTCCGGTCCGTAAATCAACCGCGTCAGGGCAACGACCCGAATTTGACGTTCCTTGGAAACCTCGCCGAGTTCGTACAACGGCGTACCGGGAATCGGAACCCTCGCCATCACGCCGCCGAGCCTGATATCGTACGGTTTCAGTCGAAACGCCGCTTCGACGATTTCCTCATCCGTGTGTTCCGGCCCAAGCGGTTCGACGAGCGCGGCCATTTTGAGCCCGGCGACCTGCATCGCCCTGAGCGTTGCGATTCGGTCTTCGACGGTCAAGCCCGTATCGCAACCTTCGCGCAACCGAATCGTGTGATAGACGACCGAAGCGCCCGCCTGTCTCAGTTTTTTAGCGTCGTCGACGCCGAATTCGCCGGTGTTGACGACGATTTCCGATTCCGGCGGCGCCGCTTTGCGGACTTCGCGTACAAGATGACAGAGTCGGTCGATACCGTAATCCTGTGTTGTTCGAAGCGTGATCCAATCCGGTTTGTGTGGAGCCAGTCGGGCAACATGTTCCAAGACCTCCTCGACACTCAATTCGTGCGGCTTTTCAAAGACGCCCCACGCCGCACCGTGTGAACAGAATTTGCAATTGCGGCTGCAAAGAGCCGAATCGACGCCGATGGCCGACCAAACACGGCCTTGATTCTTCCAACCGGCACGAGTCCGACGGTCGGCTTCGGCGTAAATCCGTTGCAGTAATTCGCCTTGCAACTCTTCGTGTAAAACGAGAATCGCTTCGGTCGGTTCGAGCAGTTCGCCGGATTCACAGCGTTGGAGTAATTGTTGAAACATCGTCTCTTGGATTGCATGTGCGTGAATGGTGGTCAGTCGGCGGTCAAGCCTTCCAATTCGAAGCGATACTCGGTCTTGTCTTTTGTTACGGCAATCGTTTCCGTCGTGTCCGCTTTGGAATACTTGATCGGAATCAACGGCTTCGCCGGAAGCGGCATTCCGTGGCGATCAAGCTCCGGTTCGGCATATTTTTGAAAGATGACGAAGTATTCACCGGGCACGACTCCGTTGTAATAACCGGCCGTTTTCATGACGGCTTTACCTTCCGCATTCGATTGACCGCCCGCAGGCCATTGGGGGAGCCGAGGGGCTTTCGGTTGAAGCAGCACGCCGACGTCAGGCAATCGCTCGCCGCCGAAGGTCGCAATAATCGTACAACGGGTCAACTCCGGCATCCCGTCGGGGCGTTCCGGCAACCGCTGGCAGCCGGAAAACGCCAGGAACAACAGCGGATAAATGACGTAACAAAAACGATGAGGCATGTTATATTGAGTTTACAGGGGATCAATCTTACTCATGTCCCGCCAAATATCGAGGGCGATGTTGTTCGAAACGAAATGAACGCTGCCGTCCCCTTTGAGGGTGTTGACACCACCTCGGTGAAAACTTCTCGCGGCATAAAAGCCGTAGGCGTTTCGCGTTCCCCAGTCCGCATACGGAGGGTTCGGAGGACTGTATGTCGAAAACGTCGTTGCGGCGGGTCTCGCGCTGAGCCAAATACTCCCCCGCCAACCCATCCAACGGTCCGTCTGGCTGGTGATCAACGTGGGAATATCGGGGTTGGGACTTATTGTCGTCAAACCGGGCGTCTGTGACCAGAGGGGGTGGGGGCGTTGGCCGGAAGACGCGTGAGCCGATCGGGTCCACGGCTGCATCGGATCCGGGGCGGGAGTCGACGGGTCGTCCATTCCGTTCGCTCCGTCGCCGATGATCGCTTCGCTGAACACCATGACGTTGCTGGTTCCTTTGTTCATTCGTTCAAAGCCGTTCCACAAGTCGTACGAAAAAGGACCGTCTGTCGGATGGTTCAGGTCGTAACGGGTTTCCGTCGCCGTACCGACGCAAAACATGTAATTGGTCGTCGCCGTGGCGGACGGTTCGTTCGGATTCACGGTCGCTTCCCAAAAAATATCCGGCGTGATCACAATGGCGGCGCCGAACAACGTGCTAATGCTCGACGTGACGTTCGGCCCGCCATCCGAAGAGCAGCGAAACGTCGGAATGGGGGTTGCCGCCGCTTCCGCCATGCTCCGTCCGTCGCCGGTGACGGCTCCGTTGACCCGGACATTATCGTGACTGCACGTTACGAAAACCCATTCTTTCCCGGGAATTTTCGCATATGCCGAATGTTGTTCCATATAAGGAAGTAATCGGGAATGAACCGATGTCACTTTGCCGCCGAAACAGCAGGCGTTTCCGGGTTGGAGGGCTCCCGGCTGCATCTCTCCGGTTCGTTGGGCGTTCACGGCGTAAGTCGGAAGAGCCTTGTGAGCGTCCGCATAGTTGTGCATCGCCAAGCCGATTTGCTTGAGATGATTGCCGCATTGCATCCGGCGGGCCGTCTCGCGCGCCGACTGCACGGCAGGGAGGAGCAACGCGATGAGAACCCCGATAATGGCAATCACGACAAGGAGTTCCACCAACGTAAACGCCTTCTTAACAAAAGGTTGCATTGTCATTGTTGTACACCTCGCTGAGCCTCGATGGATAAACTGACGACATAATCCGCGATCTCCTCCCCTTGGGGTAGTGCCGCGGTGATTTCACGAAACAAGGGCTCGTTCCACGTCACCATGCTGCGGACGTAATCACGATGGGGGGTGAGCTGCATGGAAGTGAAACCGGCCGTTTTCAGCATGGTTTCCGTTTCGTCCACCAAAACCGCACCGGCGACGCAACCGACCAACGCCGCGACCGATTCCCGCACGTTATCGGGAAGCGGTTTCAATAAAGCCAGGTCCGATACGGAGACCTTTCCGCCGGGTTTCAGTACGCGAAAGACTTCACGCCACACTTGCTGCTTGGCGGGCGAAAGATTGACGACGCAATTGGAAAGCACGACATCGACGCTGGAATCCGCGACAGGGAGATATTCGATCTCGCCGAGACGAAACTCCACGTTGTTTAATCCTGTACGATTTCGATAGTGCTCGATGTTTCGACGTGCTTTGGTAATCATTTCCGGGGTCATGTCCACGCCGATGGCACGGCCGGAATCCTTGACTTTTTCCCCTGCCTGGAACACGTCGAAACCGCCTCCACTTCCGAGATCAAGAACGCATTCTCCTTCTTTCAGGGCCGCAATCGCCACCGGATTACCGCACGAAAGTCCCATGTTCGCCCCTTCCGGAAGATTGGCAAGGGATTCCGCTTGATATCCAAGCGACTCCGCCAAACGTTCCGAATCGCTTTGTTGACTGCGACAACACCCGCCACTCGCGCAACAGGATGATTGACGGCCTGCGGCGATGTCCGCGTATTTTGTCCGCACTGTTTCTCTGATTTGTTCGTCTGTTTTACTCATGGTTGCTTTCTTGGGCAGGAACGCTCGGCTTTCGGTTGCGGATGGCATTCGGCACAGTTCATTTTCGAGATGCTGTCGTAACGGCCACGGTCGTTGGAGTGACACTGGATGCACGACTGCGTTTCCGGCAAAAGCGGCGTCACGGCGGCAACCGCTTTCGTGCGGTCGGCATGATATGCGTTCAAAATTTCGACCGTTCTCATGACCATGTCGCTGGTTACGCGGATGCAGCGTTCGACACGAGTATGTCCTTCCAAGGTCGTGCCGCTATTCTTGACCCATTGATCGAGCGAAAGATGGCAGAGAATCGATTTCGCGGCGTTGGGGGGCATTTTGCCCGGATACTTGTCGACTTTCGGCACATAAATTGGCAGCGGCGTTTCTTCGTGGTAGACGGCCAAATCCTGGATCATCGCGAACTTGTCTTTGACATGGGGTACGAAAACGGAAACGGCGGCCGCGCAACCGTTGATGGCACCGCAGAGCGAACCGTAGAACGCCAAACCGGCCTGGCCGTAGACCATCATGTAAAACGGGAACGCGAGGTAATTTCGTGCTAAAACAGCGTCGTTGTCGTTTCCTGTTGCCAAAAGCGCTTCGGCAACATTCGTGACAATGGCACGAAACGACGAGTAATGACAGGCTCCGTCGCCGAACCAGGCATACGAATCGTCGGCGGCCTTTCTCGGATCAATGGGATGATATTTCCAACCGCCGTTCGATGGGGTGATTTCCTTCGGCTTACCGGAAAAATCGAGCGGTTGGTTCTTGGGAGAATCGGCGGCGACTTGCGTTCCCAAACCGAAAGCGGCAAGGGACACGCCGGTTGCGGCGAGCATCCGTCTGCGTGTGGGGTTTGGCATTGTTGCGATGGGATTCAATTACAGCGAAAGATCGTGATATTTTGACAATGATTGGCAGGATCGGGAGCGGAGCGACCATCCTGCGGGTTGGCACGCCGCGCGGAAGCTCGAACCGGCTACCGAGCCTCCCGGATTACGAATTCAGGATGTCGTATTTGTTTTCGAGCAGTTCGCCGACGAATTGGGCGCATTCGCCGCAGATGTTGAACGCTCCTTCTTCCTTGGCCTTGACGGTCGCTTCCATCGTGGTGATGTCCCGCTTGATGATGTCCCGGCAGTTGACGGAACCGAACTTTTCCTTGAAAGCATTGCAGAACTCCAAGCAAATCGGGTTCAGCTTGAGTTTCGATGCGGGAGCGTCCGTGCCGTATTTCATACCGAGAACGAGGCACGCTCCGCTGACGAAACCGCAAAGCTCGCCGGAGTGGCCGACGCCGCCCCCCATGCCGGTCCCGAGTTTCAACGCCGTTTCACGGTTCAAACCGTGGATTTCACCGTAGACGGCCAAGATCGATTGGCAGCAATTGTGTCCGCCGCCGAAAGAATTCAGAATTTGTGAAACATGACTGCTCATAGCTACTCTTACATGATGGATGGTTGGGCGGACGGGAATGAGAGCAAGTATTATACTGGACGTTCTACAATATTGGAATTGGTCCCCGATAAATTCAAAAAATTTTGGATTGCCATCAAATCCGGCGTCAAACGTTCCATTTATTGGTGCTGGAAATGAAAATGAACGGGTCGGAGTTCAAAACGCCGTCGATTCACGACCTACGGCAAAGCGACTCGAATTTGACCGGCTGCCATAAAATACAACGGAGCCGACACGTATCAAAAGATCAACGCCCGTTACGGCGACGTCAACGTCACTCAAAATGCCGGTCTCATTCTCACCGTTTCCAATACCGACATCGCCCGGACGGCGACATGGACCAACGACGCCGTGACCGATGAGTGGAACGAAACGGACGATAACTGGAATCTGGATGGCGGTTCGTTGTTACACGTTTTCAAACAAGGCGACAGCGTTGTCTTCACCGATTCCGACGCCACCCCGGGCTCCGTGACGCTGACGAACGACATCAGGGTGAACGACATGACGGTCAACGGCGGCGATTACACGTTCGCCCCCGCCGCCGCTCAAAAGCTGAACGGCAACACGCTGACCGTCGACGGCGGCAGCGCGGCGATGAACCTCGACGCAACGTTTTCCGGCCTGATCGCCATCGGCCAAACGGTTGGCAGCGACGGTACGGTAACCGTTGACGGTGCCAATTCGAAACTCACCGGCGGCAACGAACTCCGGGTCGGCGATAGTGGCACGGGGGCGCTGAACCTGACCAGCGGCGGAAAGGCGACCGCCTCAGGAGCCATTTTGCTCGGCAACAACAGTACCGGTAGGTGACACGTTGACGATCTGGCGTTGAGGCAGAGGCGGCTTCCAGAGGAACTGGGGGATTGGGCGGAGGTGGGGGTGGTCCTCGTCGGCCGAAAGAGGCTAATTCGGTTGCGGAGGAAGCCGACGTAATCCGATTGCCCGTTCCCGCAGGTCCTTCGTTCCCGTGTACTCCCTAGCCCGGATATTTCATAGGCAGAGCGGCGGTGGCGTGAATTCCTTTCGGCGTGGATTTTATTGATATTCGATTCTGATAATCATTTTTCGACGTCCTTTGAGCGTAAAACCCCCATTCCCCCAACGGAGGTCGCGAAAGTTCCGATGGGGCGACGCTCAGTCCGAAGAACAGGACGACACGCCGCCAAGACGCCGCGTCACCAGTTCCCAGACTTCCCGATACGGAAACGACGTCGGCAACTCGAACAAGATCCGACGCACGCTCTCCTTCACCACCGCCGCGACCTTCAGCAATTTCGTACGAAGAGTCGAGCATTGCGCCTTTTCCCGTTTCGTTCCCTTCAAGGCCGTTCGACGCAGCGTCTCCAGTAAAACGTACGAAAAACTCGAAAGCGGCAGACGGAATTTGTTCGCCCGGGAATCATGGCAACTCGTCCGATCCGCGAACAGCATCGACTGCCGTTCTTTGA
>JAVBPI010000208.1:0-15385 GCA_031549705.1 Thermoguttaceae bacterium | reverse complement strand
ATCGTTCTGCTCGATCTGCGAGATGATTTGCCGGGCTCGTTGCGCAATTTCGACGTCGTCGCTTTTCGTCGCCTGTTGCAGTTCCGCGAACGCCTCGGCGCCGATTCGCAACAGCTGGGCTTCCGCCCGTTCACGGACGAGATAACTGTCATCACCGAGTTCCGCGACAAGTTTGGGAATGTCCGGCGTGACGGCGGCGAAATTCGGTACACTATCGTCGGCGAGCAACAGCGTCGGTAGTGCCAGGGCCAGAAAAAAATGCAGCATTGTTATGTCGTGAATTAATGAGAGTTGTCGATCCATCGTTAACGATACGAAAACCGAACACGAAATTCGCCCGGTTTTTCCGTGACGGGACGGCGGATCGAAAGTTTGACGATTCCTTTGTTTTTCGCGTTTGGTTCCGGCGGTTCCTCCGCGGAAACGATTTCCCACACGGCGTCCTTCGGCTCCACGATTTCCGCATTCAATGATTTCTTGTTCTGTGTCAATACGGCCTTATTTCCGGCGGCCTCGTCGATTTTAATCGTTGCCCGCGTGTGTGCCTGCCAAACGATTTCGTTTCCTTTGATCCCTTCGAATTCGTCGAGAAACTCGATGACTTTTCCGTCCAGTTTCACGGTTCGGGAGGCCGAGGAAACCTGTTCCGGATACGCCTTCGAGAGATCGACCGCTGCGGACGAATTACCGTTACGGTCCGTCTCGAATGCAGTGATCGGCGCGATTCCCTTGCGGTGTTCCTGATTCTTGCCGTCGATCAAAATCGTGTTGTGTCCCGCCGTGGAGAGTCGATAATACGTGAACCGTTTTTTGCCCCAAAAATCCGGCAGGTTGTAATTGTCGGCACCGAGATCGATGAACCAACGTTCACCGTTTGCGTCGAATTGAAAGCTGCCAAGTTCGAGGTGAGAGTGATTCACGTTGTTACTCCCGCCTTTCAAGCCAAGAAAAAGAGCGTTCGGATCGGTCCAATTGGAACGCATCACAACGACGTCGACCTTGCGGAACTGTTCGGCGACCGGGAGGTTCTTTGCCAGGTCTTCGACGGTGCCACGGGGATCGAACCACCAGAGCGACCAGTAGTTCGAGCGGTCGATCAATTCCCGTTCATGATAAGCGTAGTGAGGCTTGTCAAACTTTTTTGCGAGCCAAAACATGATCGGGGCGGTGCCGACCCGATCGCTGCCGTCGGCGAAACAGAACGCCCGGCCGGTCGGTCCAATCATTTCGATACGAAAATCGCCGGTCTTGTCGAACGCCGGGAACGTGCTCAATCCGAAGTCCGTTCCGAGCGCCGTGTCCAACGCCGCAAGCATGAAGACGTTGTAGGATACGCCGTACACCCAATATCCGAGTCCTTCGACGTAACCGCCGTCCGGGGCGAACTCGCGCATCGGAATTTGTACGGAATTCGCCGCCCGGTTCACGATCCATGCCGCAAGTTCGGGTTCGTCTTCCGCAATCGCCAACGCGCCGATCGTCAGGCCGCCGTTGCAGACCTGGTTCCAGTTGTTCTCCGACTTCGCCCACCAACCGTTCTTTTCGTAGATCGGTTTTCCGGTAAGGAGCCCCTTGTCACGGATCGCTTCACGGATCGTCTTGCGTTGTTCCGGCGTCATGTCGTGGTACAACCAGTCGTATCCGGCACCAAGGGCGTGCGTCATCTCGGCGGTGTCGAGGTAATGGGATGGATTCCAATCGGGGAAGGCCGCCGCCGCAAGCATTTCCGTAACGGCACGGTCGCAGTATTTTTTATCTTTCGTGAGCCGATACGCCGTTGCCAACGTGTAAACACGGTTCATGCAGGCACGGGACTGATCGAGTAAACGCGGGCCGACCAATTTGTGTTCGACGGTACGATTCGGATCCATGACGAGCTTGTCCGCTTCCTTGATAAGTTCGTCGAAAAATCGTTTCGCCTTCGGGTGGTCGGCGATCAGTTTGAGAATTCGCTCCTCTTCCCCTTTCGGTGCGAAAAGTCGCGGATGCTCCGGTTTAAGCGTTTTGAGGATTTCCGTTTCAGCCGGAATCGGCACGGAATACGGTTTCGCCGGTTCGGCGGCGAATACTGCGGTTGATGAAACAAGGATAAGCAGCGAAAGGAAAAATGATTGTCGCATGATTATTCGTTAATAATTTTGGGACGCGCTGCGCGGCTTAAACGCAAGCGTCGGTTAACGTTTCCAAACGGATTTCATCGGCCAGATATTCGACAGGACGATACGCGATCCTCCATCGGCGGAGAATCCGATCCCCATGTAAACGGTGTTGGCTGGCGGCACGATACATTTTGCAATTTGCACCTCGCCGTCTTGAGCGAACAATTCAACCGACGTTTTGTCAACGAGAATTCGCAAGCACAAGGACCGTTCGCCCGGCAGTTCCAACGGAGCGTGAATATTTCCGAGCGAAATTCTCTTTGCGGCTTTGTCGTATTCGATTTTTTCACCGGCGACGTTGAGTGTCAATTTTGTGGCGGTGATTACAGGAACGATTATTTCCGCATCGAAAAGGTCGCCGTCGAACGGAATCAACGATTCTCCCTTGTCGGGATCGTAGATAATACTTTGCTCCTTGACGTCTCCTCGTAGCGTTTCGAGTTCCTTGACGGGATTCGTGAACAACCGAACACCTTTCGGCGTCGTTCGGAGCGTGAATTCACGGGGAACCGTAAATTGCTGGTTGAACGGCATTCCGGGATATTTTCCGCCGCTCATCCACGACAGTTGAATCCGGCGACCGTCCGGGGCGTCGCTGAACGTCATCGCGGCGTAATCGTTTCCGCCGTATTTCTGTTGCAGCGGCTCGGTTTCTTTCGTAAACGTTTTACCGTCGAAGGAACCGAGCAGATATTTTCCGTTACCGCCCCAGAAAACCCACTTCACGTTGTTCTTGTCGCCGTCGACGGCAAGCGGAAAGAAATCGGGACATTCGCTGCAACCGAGGTTCGGGATATCGCAAATTTTGTCCCAATTTTTCAGGTCCGGCGACTCGAACAGGGCATAATCCTCTTTGTCCATGTACAACGCCATGATCCAGCGTTTCGTCGGCTCGTACCAGATCACCTTCGGGTCGCGATTCCCTCCGACAATATGCGGCAACACCGGATTCTTGTCGTATTTAACGAACGTTTTTCCGCCGTCGGTCGAATACGCGATTCCCTGCGACGCCCTGTGTCCGAACCGAGCGCTGCCGCCGTCCTGGGTAAAGATCGCGACGATCGGCTTTTCGTTACCGTTTTGGAATCCCGAGGTGTTGTTCCCATCAACGACGGCGCTCCCGGAGAATATCGTTCCTAATTTGTCGGGTTGGATCGCGTCGGCGTGTTCCGTCCAGTGCAGCAGATCGAGGCTCGTTGCGTGTCCCCAGGTCATGTTTCCCCATTTCGTGCTGAACGGATTGTGTTGGTAGAAAAGATGCCAGGTTCCCTTGTAATAAACGAGGCCGTTCGGATCGTTCGCCCAACCGATGCGCGGCGAAAAATGAAATTGCGGCCGATACCTTTCCGTGTAAATCGTGTCGCCGTGCGGTAATTCGTCGCTCTGTTCGAGCAAGGTGAGACCGTATGATTCGTGCGGAACCTTTTCGGCGATCAGCGTGATTTTCTTCCCTTTCCATTGGCCGATCGGAATGCTGGCGAAGAAATCCGGCTTGCACGCATTGACGAGGAGCGGACAGTCGAATTCCTGTTGCCAAACGCCGTCGACTTCAACGCGGATCCATGTCACCGGAGCGTGCATCGAGATCGGAATGTACAGAAATTCCTTTTCGGCGATGAGCTCGGCTCTTTTTTCGACCGACGCCCGTTTTTGTGACGTTTGAATGATATGATCGACGTTGATGTGTCCCCAGCCGCCGGAACGGTCGTCGACGATTTCAATGAACGCATCCTTTCCTTGCTGGTCGGCGAGGTCCCAATCCATCCAATCGAGGTTTTCGTTGCCGCCGGGAACAATGTTCGGTCCCGTCGCCGTTCGAATGGTTTTGCCGTCGACGATCAGGTTCATCGCCAAGCCTTCGTGTCCGCCGCCGCCGATCAGGAACGAAAGAAACGGTCGTTCGATCTTGAATGTCGGCGAGGTCAACTTCCCTTTCGGATCGTCGCCGCCGTGGAACGAGTTCACCAAGCCCTTACCAAGGAATCCGGTGACGTTCATTTGGCCGTCGATCTTTCCCTTGGCAGGACCGGTTCCGAAAGCGGTTCCTTCGATCTTCCAACCGTCGCCGTAATTCTCCCCTTCGAAGTCGGCGACCAGGATGTCCGGTCGGTCGGCAAACGAATTTTTCGATACAAATAACGTCGACATGCAAAACAACGACAATAGAACAATGATTTTTCTCACGGTATCTCTCGTGGGGGAAAACGGAATAACTACGGTGAGATTTTATCCGATTCCGCATCGAAGAACAATCACGCGATTAAAAGTTCTTTGCCCGATAACTCGACCGAACAAACGGAGCGGAAGCGACCGAAACGAATCCGAGCCGCTCCGCTTTGACACCGAGGCGTTCGAACTCTTCCGGCGTCACATATCGCTGAACCGCCATGCAATCCGGCGACGGCTGCAAATATTGTCCCATCGTGATCATGTCGCATCCGACGGAACGGAGCTCACGGAGGACGTCCAACACTTCAGCGTCCGTTTCCCCTAACCCGAGCATGAGTCCCGATTTGAGGCGAATCTCCGGACGGCGACGTTTGATCCGACGGAAAATCTCCAAGGTACGCTCGAAATCGGGAACCAAACCGCGAACCGACTTGAAAAGCCGGGGAACCGTTTCCGTGTTATAATTGTACACATTCGGCAGTTTGTCCGCCAAACGATCGACGGCGTCGAAATTTCCGGCAAAATCGCTCGGCAAAACTTCGATGGTCGTCGACAACGGCGACGTTTTTCGAATGGAGTCCATGCAACGGCAGAATTGCACTGCACCACCGTCATCCAAATCGTCCCGGGAAACGCAGGTCAACACGACATGAGCCAAGCCGAGTTGCGCAACCGCTTCGGCAATTCGATCCGGTTCCGTCGGATCGACCGGGACCGGCGTTCCGCTTTGAACCGAACAGAATCGACAATTTCTCGTACAAATCGGCCCGAGAATCAGGAAGGTCGCCGTTTTATGGGCGAAACACTCCATCCGGTTTGGACACTTCGCATGGTCGCAAACCGTTTGCAGGTTCAAGGTTGCGACGAGTTTCTCCGTGTAGTGATTCGCGTTTCCCTTCGGTATTTTTCGTTTCAACCATCGGGGAAGCGGAAGTCGACGTTCCGTTTCGCAACAGGATGTTTTTTCGGCTTCAAGAGTCATTGGGGCGATCGTCGATCGTCGGGCGGTTCCAAGTCCCGCTGCTGAGACGTTCATAATAGGCGGCGACAATTTCGTGTTTACGAATGATGGCAACGACTTTTCGCGGATCGTTCCGATCCAGCACGGGAAGTTCCGAAACGGCGTATTGCGTGCATTTTCGAAGAGCGGTGTACAGATCGGTGTCAAGCGAAACGCAGACGTCCATCTTTTGGGCGACGTTTTCCGCGACCACGGTTGCCCATTTTTTTTGGCTGCGGAACAAGGCCCAAACATCCCCCGCCAACAGGACGCCGACCATCCCCCCCTTGTCGTCGACGACAGGAAAGAGGGAATCGGAGCTGTGGGAGATGAGTTTCATCATTTCGGGAATCGTTGCTTCACTCGGAATGCTGATCGGCGGTTTTTTCGTCGGGAAACAGAGTTCGCCGACCAGAATCACACGAAGCAGATCGACCGAAAAGCCGCCGAAATGTGCCTCGCTGTCGACGGGAGAAAGAACCTGCTCCTCATAAAGCGAAACGGACGGGGATTGGATCGCTATGTGAACGATACTGCAAACGAGCAGCGGAATCAAGATCGAGTAATCGACACCGGCGATTTCGCAAACGATCACACTGGCGGCCAACGGAATTTTCCCGATTCCGGCGTAAAAGGATCCCATGCCGATCAGCACGCATGTGGTCAGATCGGGGGCAAGCTCCGGATATCCGGCAGCGGCGAACGCCATCTGGCTGAGATGACCGAGGGTGCCGCCGATCAAACCGCCGATGAAGAGCGACGGAACGAGCAGACCACCGCTTCCGCCGGACGAAACCGTCAAGGCCGTTGCGATCATTTTCGGAAGAATGAGAAGCCCGATCAACAGGAACGGAAGTCGTCCGTCGATCAGGCGGTCCATCCATTCGTACCCTCCGCCGAGAACTTGGGGAAAGACCAAGGCGACGCAACCGAGAAGAAGTCCGCCGATCGCCGGTTTCAGAAAATCGGGGACCCGCATCGGCCTGAAAAGACGATTGCGGCATTCGTGGAGAACCTGGACGAAAACAAGCCCGAAAAGGGCGATGATCGGAACAAAAAGCAAAAAAACGAACCAGTCGGTACCATGGTTGATGCCGACGGTGTCCGGCAACATGAACGTCCGAATGTTCGGATGGAAGCAGCGGAATGTCGAATATCCGACAAAGGAAGCAATCGTACAAGGAACGATTGCGGCGAACTCCATCGCAATACTGCAATAGAGAATCTCCGTGGCGTAGATCGCTCCGCCGACGGGTATCTGAAACATGGCCCCAAGACTTCCCGCCGCCCCAGCGAGGAGAAGCATTCGACGTTCGTTGACACTCGTTCGCCAACAATGGGCGATGGCGTTTCCAATGGCGGCGCCAACGAGCATGATCGGTCCTTCCCAACCCGCGGATCCACCGGAACCGATTGAAAGGAAACTGGTCAGTCCCTTGACGACCGCAACGCGGTTACGCAGAATGCCCGTCCGTAAGTGAAAAGCCCGAATGATGGAATCGACCCCCTCTCCGCTCGCTTCCGGGGCAAAAGAACAGACGATAAACCCGCAAAGCAACCCGCCGAACGCCGGAACCAACAGGATCAAAATCCAGTATCGGGGAACGGTGAGGCCGCCGGGAAGAATGTCTTGCCGTTCCGACTTGGGAAACGCGTTGCCGGGAACGGGACCGATTTCGTGAGTATAATCATCCGGGACGGGAAACTCGATTCCCGTCGCAACGTATCCTTGGTGAACAACACTTTGAATCGCTTGAAACCCTGAAAAGGCGATCGCCGCGATGAGACCAGCCAACACGCCGATGAGAATGCTGCAAAAGAACAATTTTCCGGAAGAGTTCCAATCGAACTTCAAGCGGAATTTTTTTGCAGCGGTCTGTATACCGTAAATCTGTCGGTCCATTGGGGGTATCCTTGCATTCGTCCAAGCGGATACCAATATACCCCATGGTTCAAAAAAAGGAACCGGGCACCGAGTACGGGGTGGGTAAAATAACGCCGAGTACGGGCTAAATACTCATTATTTTCTTGAAGCGACCGCTTTTTGGGCGGTCGATTGAAGCGCGACCTGCATTTGGACCGAAAGTTGATCGGCGTTTTGCTTGCCGCTCATTCGCTGGAGCTCGATCCCTTGCGGCGAAAGAAGAAGAATCGTTGGAAAGCCTTTGACCTGGTACTTTTCGCACAAGGTCGCATGTTTCGACGCATCGATCATGATACAAACGAAACGCCGCGAAAGCGATTGGATCTCATTATTTCGAAACGTCGAGTCCAGCATTTGGTTTCCATTGGAGCATTGCGGCAATGTGAAGAAAACCAATGAGGGACGTCCTGTTTCGTCGGCGGTTTGCATTCCGCGTTCGAAATTGTCGTCAAAAGCGATGCATGGCATCGGTTTCGTCGCTTTCACCGGTTCAGACCGGCAAATCGTCGAAAAGATTGCCGAACCATGTTCCGTGCCGCAACCGATCAATACCAAGACCGTCATTAAGATCAGTAATTTCAGCGTAATTCTATCACTCATTCTTCCGTGAATCTCCAGTTGGGGAGCCGCTTGAGAAACCAAACGGCCCGACATCACTCACTGCAACTATCGCCCCCTCTTGGAGCGAACTTGAGTATTTTGCAGTTTGGGAATTGCCCGCTAACTGTGGGAAAGGAACAATCCCGTCTATCCCCTCATGGTAGTATCTACGTCAAAAGCGTCATGTCGGATCGAAAGAATAGCAATTTTTCGCCGATTGATAAATCCCAGTCGGAAATACCCGTTCAATGCATATAATTTAACAATTGTTCGTGAAGATGGGCAGAGTATTCCGTCATCGCGGAGTGCTGGAGAATTCCGGCAACAAATGTCGCGGCAAACAGGGGCAAATTCGTTGACGGGGCAAAATAAAATGCCGCCCCTTCTATTTTTGAGGAGGGCGATATTGGAGGAAACGAGCCAAACGATCCGATTCTTCGACCTTGGAATCGAGCGGCAATGCGGCGAAGCTTTTCAAGTCGGGAACGGTTTTGTCGCTGTCGACGTTTCCGGCGTCCGTACAATCGACGACGGCAATTTTATCACCGGCTTGGGGAAGGTTCCCCCCCGGATTGCCAAAAGAGACACATTTGTTGATCGAATGCTTCCGACCGACGAACTTGAACCCGGCGGCGCGATTCTGGTGGACCCGAACATTGTCGTAAGTCGTTTCGGATTCGTTGACGTCGGCGATACCACCGTCGGCGGAACCGGAAAACGCGACTTCCGAATCCTTGGTGTCGACTTGATATGTTTCGTGAGCGCTGATTCCTTCGTCGCCGTTGAACAGCGCCGTAACGTGATCCAACACGAAATTCTCACCGTGTCCGTGCAGATTGTACCCATCGTTTCCGGCAAAGACGGCGACGAAGTTTTTGACGACGATATGACTGCTGCCGTTGATCAGGAAACAGGAATCGGCGTCGTTTTTACCGGTCAGGACGACCACCGCGTTTTTCGGTGAGAGCCCCTTCGGAAAGCCGACGATCAACTTACCGTTTTCGTCGTGTCGGACGAATCCTTCGTGCCAAGCCCTCTTCGAACGTCCGTTCGGAAGGTCGCAGTAAAGCGGCAAGCCGTTGACAAAGACGACGGAGGTTCCATAAGCGGTTCGGTGGGGAGGGACGATGTCATCGTACAAGAAACCGTCTTCCGTTTCTTTCCACGGCCCTTGGGTGATATCCGTTCCAAGATTGACCGTCGAGCCGTGTCCGTCGATCAGGATCGGCAGCTCCGGCGTTCCGTTCTTTCGAATGATCCTGATCGAGTCGCGGATCACGGAACCGGGGGAAAGATGGATCTCCCCCCCTTTTCCGTTCAAAAGGTTCAACGCTTTTTCGACCGTTCGAAACGGCGTCTTCCCGGAACCGTCGTTGACGTCGTTTCCTTGGGCGGGATCGACATAAAAAACATCGGCAGCGGCATGAAGCGATAACGCCCCTGCAAGAACCCCCAAAAATAAAAGACGGGCAACGGTTCGGCAAATCATGGCTTAAGGAATATGTCGGAGGTGTTTTTTCGAGAAGGCTTCCACTCCGTCGGTTCAATCCGTCGGCAATTCCTTTTTTCTTTCCGTTGTTGGGAGAAACACTCGCACCAGCCTCAAGATCGGGTCGTAAACGAGTATCTTGTTGTTGGGAAGAGCGGCAACGCCGAGTGGCCGATCGCTGTCGGCGATTGCAGAGCGGAAGTAATCCGGATTGGCAATATTGGATGGCGGGAATGTCAGTATTTCCGGTCCGGCGACGATCCAATCAAGCAGCCCGTTGGCAAGGTAAACCTTGACGCGCATGTTGTTTTTGGATTTTTCCGCGGTCAGCATTCTTCCGTCCGGCAAGGCAATGATCTGAACCGGATTGCAGCAACCCGCGAATCCGGCCAGTTCGGTGGAGGCGTGTCCCCAACTGAGCGAAGGTTCGTAGTGTCCGTCCAATGTAAAGGCCTCGATATGATGCCTTCCCGGATTGGCGACGTAAAGAATTCCCGTTTTACGCGAAATCGTCAACGAAATCGGAGACTTGAAAACGACAAATCCTGCGAAGCTGTTTTCGTCATCCGTGTTTGCGACATCAGCTTGGCCGATTTTTCTGACGACTTTTCCCTTCGAATCGAGCCGCCAGACAACTTTATTGGCGGAATCGGCCGCGAAAACAGCATTCTCCGTCATGTCAAAAAACCGAACATCGGCTTTATCGTTGAACGACGGCCATTCCACCGATTTTTTTCCGTCCATGTCATAAACGACAAACCGATTGCGGTGCGCAACCACGATTTTGCCCGGAAACAACTGTTCCTCCGAGCCGAACAGGACGGCGGTGGGAATATCTTCCAAAGTGAATGTTTTCAAGAGCAATCCCGACAACGAATACTGAACAAGCGTCGGTTTCGAATCGGAGCCAATGAAAAACGAACCATCGGAAGACGCGGCAAAGCATCCCGGATCCTCGATGTCGGGAAACGAAACGGCGCCGTCTTGCGCATACCCGATCCGTTGGGGGGGAATGAAGCTATAGTCTGGACGATCCTTTGCGATCGGCTCCGCAGCAAAACGGGCCATTCGATGCGTATAGTAGGCCAGTCCCAGTCCCAAGGCTGCGGCAAGCACCGTTACCAGAAGAAGAATAGCCGTGGAATAGTTCGAAAAGAGCGACTCATTCGCTTGGTTCATGTCGTCGTCAACGGCTTCATCTTCGACGTCGTGCCAACGTTCCCGGTCGAAATAGTCGACAGAACTGTCCTCGGCGGAACGAAATTCGCCCGAAGAGGGGGTGTCAGGCTGTTGCTTTGTTTTGTCAACCGAATCGGTACTCATTATGCTTACGTCGGTGATTCCACCATGGCTCGGGCGTCTTCGACGCATCGGCTAAACGGACTTTACGTGTTCATTGTATTCGCAGAATATTCGCTTGTCAACAAAACAGAGCACTTCACCAGGAGACCGGTCCGGGCCGTCTTCAAGTTTCACGGTCGGAACGAACCGGTGGAGGGATTTCCCTCGTCGAAAAAGACGCGAATGGTTTGCGTCTTTTTTTACACAAGGAATTTGTCATGTCCGCTCCCGTTCCCCTCGAAATCTTCGTTCAGTGTCTCAAAAACGTGCCCGATAACCGCTCGGACTCAATACATCAACTTGTTAGCGAAATGCGTCGGAGGGGAAAACAAGTCCAAACAATCAACGATCCTCAAAAACCGCATCCGGATCGATTGTCCGATACCACTCCTTCCAGCGATCGATGATCTTGCTCAATTGCCGCTCGAATTGCGGATCGTTCGGCTTGGGCAGATGTATTCGTTTCGAATTGCGTGCCAAACGAAGCAACGACGTCTGAGCCGCCTCCGCGATAGCAGGATCCGGGTCGGTGAGCGCGTAAATCAACGCCGGAACCATCGACAAATCGCCGCTCTTTCCCAACATCTGCACGGCGGCAAGACGCTGCTCCGCCTTCTCGTGCCCAACCATCTTTTTGATTTTTGTCTTGTTTTTTTGCAGCAAAATCTCGATATCCTCCGCCGGGAGTTCCGCAAGACGGGCAAGAGAGTCCTCGTCGACGTCTTTCAGGTCGCCGAGGCGATCCATGAGTCGTTCGCTGCTTTGCATCTCGGAAAGCGAAATCACCTTACCGTCTTCGACTTTGATTTCGTCGGTCGATTTCGGCAAACCGCGGCCGCCGAGCATGTTGCCGCCGTCGAAGATATTCGGTTGCTTCCACTTTTCGAACGACCGGCGAGTCGATCGACACAAAAAAAGGACCGCATATGCCGTGTCGATCGGTCTTCCGATGTTGCCTGCCCAGCTCCCGTCCGAAGCTTGCTTTTCCAAGAGAAGCGCCGCCGGTTTGTTGTACCACGGCGGTGATTCAAGAAACTTGTTTTCCGCCAACTCTTTAAACGCGGCATACCGTTCCAAGGCGTACAGATAGTAAAAGAAATAATCCGTCGAAAGAGTCACCGGAGTGAAGTTTCGTTCCATCCAGGCGTTGCCTTTCATTTGAACGCCGTTGAACTGCTCTTTACGCACCGTGATTCGATAGGAACCGAGCGGCGACGAGTCGAAATCGTCCGATTTTTCCTTGAACGCTTCATGGATTTCGTCCACCTTGCGGTTGCTTCCGTTGAAGCCGACCAAGTCCCGACAAACGTAAACACTGGCCATCCCGGCAGCCGACATGGAGAGCTTCGGACCGTTCCAACTCACATGCTTGAAACCGTCCGACACCGTCGTTTGGTAAGCGTAAGCCCCTTCTGGCGTTTGCACGGAAAGCAACCAATAGGAAATTCGATCGATACATTCGCCGGGAATTTCGTATCCCAACTGATACAGCGTCCACAAAGCCATAACGGCGTATTGTGTCATCGACATGTCACCGCTCGGATAAGCGTCGGCGGTTCCTGAGGTTAAATAGGTCCACGCCCCGTCGGCCCGCTGGTTTTTGACCAAGTACTTGCCGACGGCGGTCAGTTCACGGCGATACCGCTCCTGATCGATTTCCGAGAGGAAAAGAATAATCAACCCCGCCGTATAGATGTGGTCGGAGATGTTAACGGTTCCGTCCGATGTAATCGCTTTTTGTATCTCGCTGATCGTTCCCTGTATGAAGGGTTCGTTTACATCCGCCCCTGCTTTGTACAACGCCAACGCAATCAGAGCCTTTCCCCCGAGCCGCTGTTCGCTTTGACCGTTCGCCTTGAGGTAGGCGGAAGCTCGTTCGACCGCCCGGACAATTTCCGGACTCTTCGGCGTCAGTCCCTCGGCAGCATAGGCGGCAGAAGACGCTAATAGAAGGAGAAAAACGAGGAATCTCATGAATCGGAGCGTTTCCTGAAAGGGAATGTACGGACGGGCAGCCCAAACACCATGTCCGGTAATGCGCAATCCAACGGTTCGTATTATACCGTTTTTTCACAAAATAGGTTTTCCGACAGCGGCAAACGAGAAAAATAACCTCGAACGCGAAAAAAATATTACCGGTCTCTGGGAAAATTCATCGTCTTCCCGTAGAATGGGCTTTCCTTCGTTTTCGCCCAAGGGAGCGTCACGACAGGATTTGTTGAGGCAACGCCCGTTGAATGGGCAACACGACACTCTTTTTTTGATACTCAGGAGCAACGAGATGCAAACGACTTCTTTTTTCTTCCGCGTCGGTTCACGTTTCGCCGCAATGATGCTTTTGGCGGCACTGCTCGTCTCGACCGGCTGTTTTGACAAGAAACCCACCCCCCCGCCGGCAGACTCGTCAAGTCCCGGAAGTGCGACAGGCAAGGGCGCGACGACGGTGGCACCGAACGTCAAAAAGATGGAACCGCAAGCGGCTCCCAAGACCGAAGAAGCTCCGAAAGCTGAGGAAAAGAAAGCCGACGCTCCGAAAGAAGGCGCGTTTCAGCTCAAAACGTCGAATCCTTACGGCAAGATCGCCGCTGAAGCCGTCCCGATGGCCCCGGTCGCCGATTTGGTCGCTCAAGCCGACGATTATCTCGAAAAACTCGGCGGAACCCTGAAAGATCTCGATGGGACCTCGGATTACAAAAAAGACGCCGACGCCGTCGTTCGTGACGCCAACGGCTTGGCGCTGGTCGCCTTGGCCCTTGGAATGTCTGCCGAAGAGAACAAATACAAAAAAGCCGCCCCCGGTATCATCACCGCTGCGGCCGCTTTGGGAAAAGTCGAAAAGCTCGACGCCGCCCAAAAGGCTTACGCCGATCTGAAGGCCGCGTTTGAATCGACCGGTGATCCCGCTTCGCTTGGATGGACGAAAGTCGCAAGCCTCGGACCGGTCATGAAAGCGGTTCCGAACCTCGATTCGACGATCAAGCGTCTCAGCAACACGGAAAAGAAGCTGAAAAAGAATGCCGACCGTGTCAATGCGGCGCTCGCTGGTGTCGCCGCGATCGCTCAGGGGAGCATGGCGAACGCTGCGGAAACGAACAAACCGGCCGCCGAAGCCGAGTGGAAAAAGGAATGCATCGCGTTCCGTGACGCTGCCATTGCCGCCAATGCCGCCGTACATGGATGCGTCGACGGCAAAAACGACTACGCCGCCTTCGAAGCCGCCTACTTGGCCCTTGATGCGACATGCAAATCCTGCCATGTCATTTTCAATCCCGACCAGAAGTAATCATTCCGGGATCATCCGGGGACTGCGCTATGCTGCGTCCCCGGCTCTTCGTGTGTGTTGCCCCCTCCTCTACAGCTGGGCGGCCCCGTGGTAAAATTCTAGGGTTTACGTTTTCTTTGTCGTGCCCTCTATTTTCTTTGGAAAAGTCATGTCGATCTCCATTTCGAAAGTCGTGCAAGCGTTGGAACCGTCCGCTACCCTCGCGATGGCCGCCAAGGCGAAAGAGCTCAAGGCTCAAGGGAAAACCGTTTACGATCTCAGCGTCGGCGAACCGGACTTCATCACGCCTCAGCACATTTGTGACGCCGCCGTTGCCGCAATGAAGGCCGGACATACGAAATACACGATTGCCAGCGGTATTCCCGAACTCAAGAAAGCGGTCGCCGATCATTACAAGAAGGATTACGGACTTGAGTACGCCCCGGCGCAAGTCACGGTCGCCAACGGAGCGAAGCACGCTTTGCACAACGCTTTCTTCGCGACGTTGAATCCCGGCGACGAGGTAATTATTCCGGCTCCGTATTGGGTTTCCTATGCCGAATTGGTCAAACTTTCCGGAGCGATTCCGGTAATCGTTCCGACCACGGAGGCAAGCGGCTTTAAAATGTCCGCTGCACAGTTCGAAAAGGCGATTACGCCGAAAACCCGGATGCTTTTGCTGTGCAGTCCATCGAACCCGACTGGAACGATGTATTCCGGCGAGGATCTCGGTAAATTGGCCGACATCGTGATTGCGAAGAATCTGTTTGTGATCGCCGACGAGATTTACGACAAGCTCGTTTACGGCAGCAACAAGTTCGTGAGTTTTCCGACGCTCCGTGCCGGTCTTCAGGACCGAACGATCGTCGTCAATGGTGTCAGCAAAACCTATGCGATGACCGGTTGGCGGATCGGTTGGACCCTCGCTCCGAACGAGGTCGCCAAGAAGATGGGAGAGCTCCAGAGTCAGGAAACCTCGAATCCGTGCAGTATCAGCCAGTACGCTGCCGTTGCCGCGCTGACCGGCGACCAAACCTGCGTTGCGACAATGCTGAAGGCGTTCTCGGAACGCCGCGATTACGTCGCCAAGCGGGTCGCCGGAATCGATGGGTTGACTTGTCCCGATATGCAGGGAGCGTTTTATGTTTTCTTCAACGTCGAGAAATACCTTGGCAAGAAGCTCGGCGGCGTGATGATCGACAACTCGGAAAAGTTCTGCCTCGAACTGCTCGCTCAGAAATGCGTCGCGACGGTGATGGGCTCCTCGTTCGGTTGCGAAGGATATGTTCGTGCCTCGTTCGCCGCCGGAATGGACGTCCTTGAAGCCGCCTTCGATCGAATTGCCGAATTCGTCGCCGGGTAGTTTCGTCCCAGGATTGTTATCGCTTGCGTTTCAGCCGCGAAGCGTGTGTCATGCCTCAAAGAAAACCCCGCGTATCCG
>JAVBPI010000182.1:0-25880 GCA_031549705.1 Thermoguttaceae bacterium | reverse complement strand
GACGAATTTTTCGAGCTGATGGAGGCAGAGTGAATGTCCTGAAACATGGTTCGATCAGAAAGCCACTTGGCTCGTAAGCGTCGACCTTTTGAAAATCGGGAGGAATCTACGACTCATTTCACAACTGGCCTCATTGCGCATCAAGCCCTCAAACCAACGACCTTCTGCGCATGAGGCAGGAGGTCATGGGGTTTTTGAAATGTTCTAGCGCGGCTCGATGGGACAAGAAGCGGTTCAAGAAGCGAGTTAGGGCCGGTTTTCGGGGCTTTTTCCGGGCCTTCCCGTCAACCAGTTCTTGCGCCGGTTCTAGCGCGCCCGTACACACTGATGCACTTCCTTGCACGAAAAGCGATAGTTTATGTAATTGGTCACGAATCAGCAAGAAGTAAAACATCAAAGAAAAAAGCCCTTGAGTTTTCGCTTAAACTCAAGGGCTTTCTAGGTTTATGGCGACACCGAAATGTGCCGAATTGAAGTGGAGGATAACGGACTTGAACCGATGACCTTCTGGCTGCCAGCCAGACGCTCTCCCAACTGAGCTAATCCCCCAAACAATGAGTATGTATTCAAAAACGTCTACGATTGACGACTTATTAGTAATAATATCGACAATGATCAACCCAAACATTACACGAAACCTTGATTTTACCAACAGTCACTTTCATGTTCGAATGCGTAATATCTTATGCTGTTTGGTCATTTTGTCAAGTAGGGTGCTCGCAGGAGACCTGCAAGTCCACGCCGTCTTCAAGTTTCACGGATCGAATCCGAGTCGTTTGGCGGCGAATCGTGGATCGGCGCAGTCCCCGCTTTTTTTAGGGATCGTTTCGTGATAAAATAATTTCGTTCAATGGTTTAACCGCATTTTATCATCCGACCGATCATGTCACGAATTCGAGCTTTTTTGTCGACGTTGTTGATGACCGTATTCCTTTTTTTTCAGCCGCTGATGGCGTTTGCCCAAGGTCAGGAAGAAAAAAAGCCGCCGGAATGGGTTATGTCGTATTTCATGCTCCTCCTGTTTCTCGGCTTGGCGATTCTCATTTTACTTCGACCAGGCAACCGTCAGGATTCCGTGAAGACGCAAGACGAAATCGACGCGGAAATCATCGAAAAATCCCGACGCAAACCCGCCGGTCACTAACCATTGAGCCGGTACTCCGCACCCGGTCCCCGCGCCGTGACATACACCGTATCCGACATCACGAAGGAATTCCCGACACGGAGCGGCCCGCTTTCGGTCCTGCGTGGCTGTTCGTTCCGTTTGGAGCCGTCGCAGAGCCTGTCGATTTCCGGGCCGAGCGGCTCCGGGAAGAGCACATTGCTCGGGATCCTTGGAACGTTGGAACCGCCGACCAGCGGCTCCATGCGACTCGGCGATACGGATATTACGGCGTTGAAAGAGGTTGAACTTCCCGGTTTTCGACGCCGTCAAATCGGATTTGTCTTTCAGGAGCACCATCTTCTTCCGCAGTGCAGCGCGTTGGAAAACGTGCTGGTCCCGTTTTTGGCGGAGGGGCGACTCACTTCGGAACGGAAAGATCGCGGCGTTTCCCTGCTGGAACGGGTCGGACTGAAAGACCGGTTGGAGCACCGTCCGTCGGAATTGTCCGGCGGCGAACGGCAGCGTGTTGCGATTGCTCGGGCGCTCGTTTACGAACCGGCGGTTCTCCTGGCGGACGAGCCGACCGGTAATTTGGATCGGTCGACCGCCGCGCAAATTGCCGACCTGCTCTTGGAGCTCGTCGGTGGAACACGGCTTGTTCTTGTGACTCACGACCCGAACCTTGCGGCGCGAACGACGTTCCAATCTCGCCTTGATGACGGAAAACTCCTTTCATGACGTTGACACCGAATGCGCCGGAACCTTCGGTTCATGGGCAAAACGGGATGCGATACAATCCGCTGGGGCCGGCGATGCGGCGGGAGTTCGGCGAATCGGTTTGGAAAGTCAGCGTCGATGCCGGGTTTTCCTGTCCAAACGTCGACGGAACGGTCGGGACCGGTGGTTGCATCTTCTGCAACACGCACAGTTTCGCGCCGGGACGCCGACTCGCCGTTCGGGAAAACCGAACGATTCCGATCGCGGAACAGATCGACGAGGGAATTCGCCAACTGCAGCGCCGGTACGCCGCAAAAAAATTTATCGCTTACTTTCAACCGTCGACGAACACCTACGCCGCGCCGGATCGGTTGGAAGCCGTTTACCGTGAAGCAATGGAACATCCGAACGTCGTCGGACTCGCCATTGGAACCCGGCCGGACGCTCTGCCGGACGCGGTTCTCGACCTGTTGGCCGATCTTTCACGGAAAGCATGGGTCCAGTTGGAAATCGGATTGCAGTCGATTCACCCACGGAGTCTCGCGTTCCTGAACCGGGGTCATGATTTCACGTCATTTGGGGACGCTTTTCATCGGGCTCGAATCCGCCGGTTGCGGCTGGGGGTCCACCTGATTCTTGGGATCCCGGGAGAAAACCGCGACGACATTCTCGCAACCGCCGACGAAATCGGTCGCCTGCAACCGGAAACGATCAAACTGCACAATCTCTATGTCGTTCGAAACACACGACTTGCGGAAATTTGGGAACAGGGGGAAATCCGGCTGCCGTCGTTGGAGGAATACGCTTCCATGGTCGTCGATTTCCTGGAACGACAATCTCCCGAAACGGTGATCGACCGAATTTCCGGCGAAGCGTCCTCGGAGTATCTCCTTGCCCCGGACTGGGCCTTGGTCAAACACGCTGCCCGAAACGCCGTCGACCGGGAGTTTTTGTTGCGAAATTCCTGTCAGGGATCGCTCCGTTCATTGCGCTGAAGGCGACAAACACTTTCCTCCCACCGTGTTTTATGCTAAAATAAAGCTTTCGCATCAAAACGTAATCTCGCCTTATCGCTTGCATGGTGCCATGAGTGTTTCCCAGAACGTTTTTTTTTCTTCATCGGTTGACAACCCGCTGCTTTCCGCCTTGGCATCGCGGTGCGGTAAGGCATTCATCGCCGTTGATCGTCAATCGCAAATCAGCTCGTTTTTTGGAGGCGCTTTTTCCTGCGACAAAACGTTTCAACTTCTTGTGCCCGGTCGGCCGATTCAAGAGGTTTTTTCCGACCATCCGGAACACGTTGAGCTCTATCTTCAAGCCCTCCAAGGAAAATCCGTTTCGACGTTGTTTACGGCCGGAGGAATCCAATGGGATGTTGACATCACCCCTTTGATCAACAGTCGGGGTGAGATCGAAGGGGCGGTCGGCATCGGTTCCGCAGTTACGGAAAACGTGAACATCCTCGAACATCGTTCGCAGAGCGAAGTCGAGTTGGAAAACCTCTTCCAAAACACGGAGGACGGCATTTACCTGTTGGACCGGAATTTTGTGATCCGACGTGCCAACACGGTCGCCGCCGCCATGCACGCTTCCGAGGGAACTCTGGACCATTGTGTTTGCTATCAACGGATTTTCGATCGGGATACCCCGTGCGATTTTTGCCCGGTTGCCGAAACGTTTCGAACAGGCAAGCCGGCACGGAGTTCGTATTACGAAAAAGCGATCGACAAGCATCTTCGCTTGAGTTCGTCGCCGATTTTCGATCCGAATACGGGCGAATTGATCGGCGCGTTCGAGACGTTCCGCGACATCACCGAGCAGATGAATTTCGAGGAAGCCGTCAAATCGCATGAAACGTTTGTCGACACCATTTTCGCCAGCATCCAAGAGGGGATGTTCATCATCGATCGGGATTACAACATCATCAAGACGAATCCCGCGTTCGAAAAAATGTACGCCGAGCTCGTACCGCTCGTCGGCAAAAAATGTTACGCGACTGCATGTCGCGGCAGCACTTGCGAAGACTGTACGGCGCAAACGACGTTCGAGACGGGCGAATCCACGACGACCGTTCATTTCGTACCGCCGACCGATACGAAACCGGGGAGATGGACCGAACATTTCACGCACCCGATTTTTTCGCCGTCCGGTCAAGTCGTCGCGGGAATCTGCATGATCCGGGACATTACGCAACGGAAAGAAAACGACGACGCCCTCGAATGCTATCGTAACGACCTCGAATCGCTGATCGAAGAGCGAACGCGCGAGCTCGACGGGGCTCGAATCGCCGCGGAGGCGGCTCGAAAACTGCCCCAACTCATTCTGGATGCAACACCTTTGTGTGTCAGTGTTTGGGACGAAAACAACAAGATAATCGACTGCAATCAGGAAGCCGTCAATCTGTTCGGTTTGAAAGACAAGCAGGAATATATCGACATGTACATGAAGTGTTCGCCGGAATTACAACCGGACGGACGCCCCACGGCCCCCCATGTGACTCAAGCCGTTGCCGAAGCATTCGAGACGGGATACCATCGGTTCGAATGGATGCGTCAAAATCTGGACGGTGAGCCGATTCCTACCGAAGTGACGTTGGTTCGGATTCCCTTCGGCGAGCAACGCGCCGTCGTCGCCTTTTCCCGGGATCTGCGTGAGCATAATAAGATGATCGTCGAATTGCGCAACGCGGAAACGGACAAGCACTCGCGGGTTATGTTGGACGCAACTCCTTTGGCGACCTCCCTTTGGGACAGGGAAGGGAATATGCTCGACTGCAATATGGAAGCGGTTCGATTGTTCGGGCTCTCCTCGAAAACCGATTACACCGAGCATTTTTTCGACCTGAATCCGGAGTTTCAGCCGGACGGGGAATCGACCGCAAGCAAAGCCGCAAGGTTGATCCGAGCGGCGTTTGATACGGGATACCAACGATTTGAATGGATGTACCATACCCTGTCGAAAGAACCGCTCCCCGTCGAAACCGTTTTAGTGCGGGTTCCCTGGAAGGACGATTTCCGTCTCGCGGCTTTTTCGCGGGATCTGCGCGATGAAAAAGAAAGGGAGAAACGGATCCGCGAGGCCTACGAACGGAACCGTGACTTGGAAATCCAGACGCTGACTGCCGAAGAAGCGAACGAACGGACCCGATTGATGCTGGACGCAACTCCTTTGTCCATCAACCGATGGGACGAAAACTGTCGAACGACGGACTGCAACATGGAAGCGGTCAAACTGTTCGGTTTGTCGAGCAAACAGGAGTATCTCGATCGGTTTATGGATTGTTCGCCGGAATATCAACCGGACGGACGAAAAAGCGCCGAGCAGGCTTTCCAGCGGATTGCCGAAGCATTCAAGACCGGCTATCAACGGTTCGAATGGTTGCACCAGAAGCCGAGCGGCGAACCGATTCCGGCGGAAATCACGCTTGTCCGGGTCATGCACGGCGACACGCCAGTCGTTTTCAGCTATATTCGCGATTTGCGGGAATGGAAAAAATACGAAGCCGCTCTGGAATTGGATCGTCAGCGGATCAACGCGCTGCTGGATCTCGCCCAGATGACAAACCTGCCGGAACAGGAAATCGTCGATTTCGCCATCGAAACGGGGGCCAAACTGACCGGCAGCAATATCGGTTACATTGTACTGTTCGATCCGGGTAAAGATGTTCTGCCGTTCCGATCGTTGGTGTTCGGCGAGAAGCGAAGTTGTGAAGTTCCGCTCAAGGAAGGGGACGGTACGCCTCATACTCTTGCCGCGTCGCTGACGGATTGTCTGAAAAAGAAGGCGGCGGTCATTCACGACGATTTGGGCTCCCTGCCCGGTGAACGAACGTTTCCCCAAGGGCATTTTACGGTTCGTTCCCACATGAACATGCCGATTTACGACGGCGACCAACCGATCGGTTTGTTGGGGGTCGGCAACAAAGAGACTTCGTACTCGGAAACCGATGTCAAGCAGTTGACGCTTCTCGCCCAAGGGGTGGGGAGCCAACTCAGCCGTCGGCGACACGCTGAAAATCTGGAGATCGCGCGGCAGGAAGCGGAAGAGGCCAACAATGCGAAGAGCGAATTTCTCGCCCACATGAGCCACGAAATCCGGACGCCGCTCAACGGCGTGATCGGATTGTCCGACCTGCTTCTTGGAACGCCGCTCAATGAGAAACAAAACGAATACGCGCAGCTCATCAACGCTTCCGGAATGTCGCTGTTGTTCCTCATCAACGACATTCTCGATTTTTCGAAAATCGAGGCGGGAAAACTGGAAATCGATTCGGAGCCGTTCGATCTTGCGGCGACGATCGAGTCGGTTCTCGGCATTCTCACGTCCCGAGCTTCGGCGAAGAATTTGGAGCTGACCGCGACATTCTGCCGTAATCTTCCACGTATCGTCCAAGGAGACAGCGGACGAATTCGGCAGATTCTCCTCAACCTCATCGGTAACGCGGTGAAATTTACGGAGCGTGGCGGCGTGCGGGTCGACGTGATGATCGACGCTATTCGGGATGTGGGGCCGATCATCCGATTCCGGGTGATCGACACGGGAATCGGGATTCCCCCAAGTCGGATCGACCGATTGTTCAAAGCGTTTTCGCAAGCGGACACCTCGACCTCCCGTGTCTATGGCGGTACGGGGCTCGGCTTGGCGATTTCCATGAAACTCGTCCGACTCATGGGGGGCGAAATCAGCGTCGAAAGCGAAGAAGGAAAGGGTTCCACGTTCTGGTTCACCGTTCCGCTCGGCTGCGAACCGAAAGTCGTCGAGTGTTTGCGGGAAGACAAAGAAGTGTGTCCGAACGCCGTCAACCGAAGCTGTTCCAACGCGGACGGCCATTTTTGTGTTGCGTTTGTCAATCGGGGAATCGGCGGTGAGTACCGTGTCAAGGATCGCTCCGCCCTGGTTGTCGACGACAATGAAATCCAGCGTCATTCACTTCAAATCCAGTTGCGGAACTGGGAAATGAACTGTGTGGTATGCCATTCCGGCCAGGAAGCCGCCCGCCTGCTGAACGACGCCCAAAATCGGAACGAACCGTTCGATCTGCTTCTCCTGGACAATTCGCTCGAGGAGGAGTCGGGAATCGATTGGATGCGACGTTTGATCGGCGAGGAAGAGCGGACCGGCGTACGACTGCCTCGCACGATTCTGCTCCGTTCACTTGCCGAAGACGTCGACGAGGATTTTTTGAACAGTATTGGAGCGGAGTCGATTCGGAAACCGATTTTCACGTCCGCCTTGTTCGACGCGGTCATCAATGGGATCTATGCCGTCGACCGGCAGATAAAAATCGACTCCGGCATTCTCGATCCCAAGACGGCGGACAAGGGACGAATCCCCAGGCGTCCCGCTTCCGTCAAAGAGATTCCCGCGTTGCCGGCCAACAGGCTCCGGTCGCCATTGGCCGGCAAAATTCATCTTCTCGTCGTCGAGGACAATCGGGTCAACCAGATCGTCGCCAAAAACCTTCTGACCGAGGCGGGATTCACTTGCGACATCGCCAACAACGGACACGAAGGTTGCGCGGCGGTTCGTAACAAAAAATACGACGTCGTGCTCATGGACTGCCAGATGCCGGAAATGGACGGCTACGAAGCAACGGACCTGATTCGCAAATGGGAACGCGAACAAGGCTCCAATCGCCTGCCGATCATTGCGCTGACGGCGAATGCGACGAAAGACGATATCACGAAATGCCTCAATGCCGGAATGGACGCCTATTGCAGCAAACCGATCCAGCCGCAACTCGTCATCCGACTGATTGAAGAATGGTTCGAAAACAGTCGAAAATAATCGTCACCTGTCGTAAAAACGGACAAAAACAGCTCGTTCATCGCAAAGACCAAGGCATTACACTTGACAACGCCAATAAACGAGTTACTCACCGAACCTGGATTTGATCGAACCTCTGTGGAAGTTCGTGAAGAAAAAAGCCTGTACAACATTGATGACGAAATGTTCGACGAATTCACCGCCGGGATCATGATTGCCTCGTACGAGTCGAGACCGATTACATGTCCGAGCTCGCCACGCTCACGCAACCCCATTTCAAGACATGAAAAACGTCTGCTTATTGAGCAGGTGATAAAATCTGGCGGGTCCCCGCCTGCGCGGGGATGACGGAAGTGATTACTTTACCTTTACTTATTGGCGATGTAAGGTATAAAATGCAAGCGATTCGTCGCCCGAATACCGCGATTGGGGAATATCTTCACGCTTCACTTGAATCGCTCTCCGTTTCGTGATACGCTGACACTATTCTTTCTCACACCCCACATCTAACACCTGACACCCATGTACACACGCCGCCAGTTTTTGGGAACCGCCGCCGCCGTTTCTGTTTCAGCACCGATTTTTTCGGCGCTCGCTCAGGAAACCTCGGAGAAAACGCCGTACCACAGTCGAATGAGCAAAGCGCTCATCACGAAAACGCCGACGGACGCCTTTTGTGAGAAACTCAAGAAAGCGGGATTCGACGGCATGGAAGTCACGCAATGGGAAGCGTCCGTTGCCGACGCCCGGCAAGCGCGGCAACTCGCCGAGAAGCACGACTTGCGGATTCACAGCGTGATGCGCGGCTGGACGAATTTCAACAACGCCGATCAATCCAAGGTCGATGCCGACATTCAGTCCGTCGAAACGGCGCTTCGTGCCGCTGCCGGATATGGAGCGAGTACCGTACTTCTCGTTCCGTGTCGCGTCGGTGGGATGAAAATGCCCGACCAATGGAACTTCGCCATCGATTTCGACCCGAAAACGTTGAAGGTCAAATCCGTTGCCGAAGGGGACAACGCCGAATTCGCCGACTACATCGCCGCCCAAAATCTCGCCACGGAATCGTCGATTCGGGCTATCGAGACGCTGATTCCGACCGCCGCGAAGGAAGGGGTGGTCATCGCCATTGAAAACGTTTGGAACAATCTCTGGTGCACGCCGGAATTCTTTGCCGCTTTGGTCAACTATTTCGACAATCCGTGGGTTAAAACCTATTTCGACCTTGGCAATCACACGACGTATTCCCGTTGCGATCTTTGGCTCAAGGCTCTCGGCAGCAGTATCGTGAAGCTGCACATCAAGGACTACGCCGTTACCGAAGTCAAGGGAAAGAACGGCGGCGGTCCCGGAAAATGGGCGGCGGTCGGCGAAGGAACCATCGACTGGACGAACGTCCGGAAAACGCTCGACGAAATTCGGTACAACGGATGGATCACCGTCGAACCCGCCGCCGGAAATCTTACCGATGTACAGCATGCCAAATTCCTCGACAAGTTTATCGGGTGATATCGGCTTGGCAAAAGCCCCGTTCTCCCTCCGATTTTTCGGAACCATGCCGTTTCCGCACGGTTTACATGAGTGTACCGTCGTTTGATCACGCCTTTCCATTGCACCCATGTCACGCATCGTCATTCTTGTCGGGTTCGTTTTCGTCATCTCGACCGCTTCTGTTTTCGCGCAAACCCAGGCGAAAATCGGATACGTTTATCCGGCGGGAGGAAAACAGGGGACGACCGTTCAAGTGTTGATCGGCGGTCGCCAAATCGGCAGGCCGCTCGACGTGATCGTTTCCGGAACCGGTGTGCAAGGACGCGTGCTCAGCGGATGTCGAATGTTCGTGAACGACCCGGAAGTTCGCGACGCCGTGCGCAGCCTCTACATGGACGCCAAGCGAAAATACGAAGATGAACATGGAATAGACTCCGAGAAAAAACCGAAGCCGAAAAAAGAGGAAAAGGAAGAACTCAAACCGGCAACCGAAACGGCGCCCAAGGAAACCTTCTCGCAAAAGTCGAAAGAGTCGTTGGACCCGGACGATCTCATGTCGAAATATCCGTACCTGAATGCGTTGAAGGACCCGACCGCCGAGGATTTGCAGCGGATCTATTACGAATATTTCTCGCCGCGGCCGGACAGGAAACCGAAGGAAACACTTGCCCAGGGGGCGCTCGTTGAATTGACGATCGACGCCGCCGCCCCCCCCGGAGACCGTGATTTGCGGCTCTTGACCGGCTCCGGACTCACGCCGCCGATCCGTTTCCAAGTCGGCACCGCCAACGAAATCATGGAGTTGGAGCCGAACGACGTCGACATTCCGACGACGGTCGCATGGCCGCCGGGGTCGTTCAAACTTGTGGAAGGTGCTCCCGATCTCACGAAAATTCAACTCGATTTTTGGAACCGCTCGGCCAAGGAATCGCTCCGAAACGTGGTTCAACTGCCGGTTCTCGAAACGCCGGTCGTTCTCAACGGCCAAATTCGCGGCGGCGACGTCGACCGATTCCGATTCAATGCCCGTGAGGGGCAGAAACTCGTGATCGGCGTGAGGGCGCGACATCTGATACCGTTTCTCGCCGACGCCGTGCCGGGATGGTTCCAGGCAGCGATCACGCTGTTCGGGCCTGACGGAAAAATCGTTGCGGAAGCGTCGTCGTACAAAAACGATCCGGATCCGGTGATTTTGTACGAAGTTCCGAAGTCGGGCGTTTATACCGTCCAGATTCAAGACTCGATTTTCAGGGGCCGCGATGATTTCGTGTACCGAATCTCGGTCGGCGAAACGCCGTTTATAACGTCGGTGTTTCCGTTGGGCGGCCGGATGAATAAGCCGCTCGCCGCCGATATTCGCGGTTGGAACCTGCCGGAAAACGTCGTGATGCCCGACATGCGGAGCGATGCGCCGGGGATTCACGAATTAACGTCCATTAAAAATATTCCGCTTCCGTATCCGATTCGATACGCCGTCGATACCTTGCCGGAAAAAATGGAAAAGGAACCGAACGATAGTCCGGAAAAAGCGGAAAGCATCAAACTGCCGATCATCGTGAACGGTCGGATCGGCACCGACGGCGACGTCGACTGCTTCCGATTCAAGGGACGCATCGGCCAAAAAATCGTCCTCGACGTCGCGGCCTGTTCATTGGGAAGTTCGCTCGACGGAATTCTGGAGCTGCTCGACAGTTCCGGCAAAATCATCGCTTCGAACGATGACCGTGCCGGAAGCGACGGACCGAACATCGGCTTGGAAACCCATCACGCCGATCCGTATGTTTTTACGGAACTCCCTTCCGACGGCGAATATATTGTCCGGTTATTCAACGCCGATCGTCGAGGGGGACCGGATTACGGATATCGACTCCGTGTTTCGGAGCCGCAACCGGATTTCGCTGTTTACGCCGGACCGACCAGCGTCACGCTGGGGGCCGGCAACACGGCAACGCTCCAAGTGCATGTCGTTCGCAAGGACGGCTTCCATGGCGGGATTTCGTTGCGATTAAGCGACGGACAACGATCCTTTTCGCTCAAAAACGAGACGATCCCCGCCGACACCGACAAAGCGGCTTGTGTGCTGACCTTTAACGATCGGCTTTTCGACAAGCCGGTCGAGCTGCGTCTGAAAGCGGTCGCCGTGATCGACGGCAACGATGTTTCGCGGTCCGTGGTCGCCGTCGACGACTATGAACAGGCGTTTATCTACCATCACTCTGTTCCCGCCGACTCGATTGTCGTAACAAAACCGAAGTTTCGCCGGTCGGGAAAATAAACGACTCGCTTCCCAACCCTGCATCATATCCGTGCCATGCGTCAGCGTTCGCCGATCGTGTACCATTCGACCGGCGCCAGCGCATCCAGAAACGGCGGAACATCATGCGGCACCGGTTGTGTCCAGCGTCGCCGCAACAGATCGGCGTAAGAGGCGGAAGGATCGTCAATCGCTGGAATATCGTCCCGCTTGAAGGCGACAAACACGATATTTTGAAACGATTTTCCTTGCTGATGATCGTCGATCATGTACGCATCGACATGGGGAAATACTTCGGAGGCAGTCCGGTGGAACGCTTGGAAAAACTGTTTTCGCGGCCCCGTCGCCGAAGCGATGATGTTCACCATGAAAATGCCGTCGTCGTCCAGCCGATCGGAAATTTCCGTCAGGCATTCTTTCGTGAGCAGGTGAAACGGAACGTTATAACTGGCGTTGAAGGCGTCGGAAAAGATCAAGTCGTATTTGTAATCGTTCGACGTCCGGGTTCGCCGGAGAAAGCGACGGGCGTCTTCGTGAAAGATATGGAGACGCTGATCGTCCACCAGGCCGAAATGCTTTTTCGCGATTTCCGTAACGCCCGGATCGATTTCAACGACATCGATGTCGATGTTCGGTCGCGTCGCCAGAAAATAATTCGGCAGGCAATACCCGCCGCCGCCGAGAACGGCGACATGCCGGGCGTTCGGATTGTACAGGAAAAGGAGGTCGGCGTATTTTGCGTAACGACAAAGAAGCGTTTCGGGGCGTCCGACGATAATATTGGTCTGCGAATACTCGCCCGGGTCCGTCTGGTACGCCCGAATGCGCCCTTGGTAAGTGTCGAAAACGCGTATATGGTTGTACGGCGTTTCGTAGTGGATACCCTCCGGCAGGAGCCCGTCGCCGAACGTTTGATACCACGCACCGGAAAGAACGCAAAGCAGGACGGCAACGACCGTTCCGCCGAGATCGGGGAATTTCTGTTTCACCGTTCGGAGCATGAACGCAACCGAGACGAGTACGGCGGCGATCAGGAACAGGATCGTTCCCGTTTTCAGTACGGAAACGAGCACGAATCCGCCGAGAAACGTTCCCAGAATGCTCCCGATGGATGATATGGCGTAAAGTCGACCGACGGCGCGGCCGGAACTTTCAACGTCGCCGATCGCCAGGCGGGCGAGGAACGGCGATACCATGCCGAGCAGCGCTCCGGGAACCGCGAAGAGAATCGTCGCCGAAACCAGCGAAGCGATGTAAAGGTTGAGTTTCCCCGACGAAAGCGGTTGCAGCACGAACGTGTAGGAACCGCCGACAACGGCAATGACGACCGCCGCCGCGAATATCAATTTCGATAAAACCGACGCCGAGGGATAGCGGTCCGCGAGGATGCCGCCGTACCAGTAACCGAAACTCAGGGCGGCGAGCACGATGCCGATCAGGCTCGTCCAAACGATGATCGAGGTGCCCAGATAGGGCGCGAGCATGCGGGAGCCGGTCATCTCAAGCACCATGACCGCCGCCCCGCAGAGAAAAGCCGCGATCCCGTGCGTGTATTGTTGTCGCATAAATTAATATTGTTCGAAATCTTTCGGCTTCGTCCCTTTTTTGTTTTTGCCGAACCCCATGGGGAGCGGTTCGAAACCGCCGACGATTCCGACTTCGGCGCTCGGCGGGATTTTCGTTTCGAGTCCGGCGAGCCAATAAACGGCGTTGACGAGCAACCGCCGCAATCCTTCGCTTTCGAGATCCTGCGACGAACCCATTGTCGTTTCGAAAACATTGCCGGTCCGTCCGCCGTCGATTTTGTACGTTTTCGTCCAGGCGACCGGCATCATCGGCGAGTTTTTCGGTCCCTCGACCGGCGCGTCATCCGGGCTCATTCCTCGGAGAACCTGGCCGTTGACGAGCGGTTTCGCATCGCCGGGAAGCGGCAAGCGGACCTGGTAAACGTCGGTCGGGCCGAAGATGTCTCCACAGCCGCGAACGATCGGATTGTCTTTCTGTTCGGGGACGATCACGCCGCGGGTTGCCTCTTTGCCGTGATGTCCATGATGCGCGATCCATGTTTCGCCGAGCACCAAACGGCCGAAACCCTGTTTCCACGGACCTTCAACGGCGTAGTCGAAGCCGTACCTCGCGTACGGTTTGTCGTTCGGAATCCTGAATGCATGGGTCGAGGTTCGCATGCCGAGCACCGGCTTTCCCTTTTTCAGGTAATCGTCGAACCGCTTCATCTGATCGTCCGGAAGATTTCGGAAACGTAAATTGACGATCAACACGTCGGCGGTTTCCAAGGCGTCGAGGTCCGGTATGTTCGTCACGCAAAGAGGATCGATATCACCCGTTTCCGGATTGATCGCAAAAAGCACCGTGCAGTCGAAGCCGTGGTGTTTCGCAAGGATGCGGCCCAATTGAACGACCGCCTCTTCGGAACGGTATTCCTCGTCGCCGGAAACGAGCACGATGTGTTTGCCGCTTCCCGGGAGATTCGGCGTCCCTTTGTATCGGAGCGGTTCCGCAAAAATCGTCGCGCAACAGAAAACGGCGAGAAGGAAAACGAGAAATCGTTGCATGGGATTACTGTTTGTACGGGTTGACTCCCTGTTGATCGCGACGGCGCCAGGAATCGAGGAGGGTCATGGTTTTACAGAGAAGCGTCGTTGCACGGGCTTGGGTGTCGGACTCGGTGTAGCAGCGGAGCTCCGGGGCGTTGCCCGAGGCCCTTAAGTGGACGATATCCTGGTCGCCGAACATCATCCGGACGCCGTCGGTGAGGTCGACCGCCGAGAGTTCGCCGAACCCGGCGAACACGACTTGAATCGTTTCAAGATCGCCGGTCGCGAGTTCGTCGAGTTTTTGTTTTGATAATTCGGTCGGAAAGTTCTGGAGGCGATCGCTCATTACGACACGGCGGGGGAGGATGCGAACGAGTTCGGAGAGCGTCTCGTTGTAGAGCTTGCTCATGCAGAGCATCGCCAAATGGACGATTGCCGGATCGCGGGTCGGCAAGGCGGTCAGCGGCATTGTTGATTCCTCTTCATCGAGAAAAAGGGAATTCGCCGTGAGAAAGCCGCCGTTCGCTTCGTAACCGACGACACGTTTGCAGCCTTGTCCGACCGCTTTTTGCATGGCTTCGACGACATACGGGGAGCCGATTTTCGTGCGCACGATTTTTTTGAACCAACCGCTTTTCTCCAAGGCGGTGCTCGAACTGACCGGCGTGACAACGCAGTCGGCGAGGAGGAATCTCGCCGTGAGGATTCCCGCAACGTCACCGCGAATCCAATTGCCGAGCTCGTCGAAAATCAACGGCCTGTCGCTGTCGCCGTCCGTCGAAACAATCCCATCGAACGGCGTGGTGTCATCCCGTCGGTGTTTGTCGTCGCCGAGAGCCCAATGTTTCGCGAGTTGGAGATCCTCTTCCCGTACCGCTTCGGTGTCAACGGCGATGAACTGGTTGCTTCGGCCGAGCCTCGTTACCGTTGCGCCCATCGCGGCGTAAAGATCGTGCAATAAATCGCGGCCGACCGCCGAATGTTCGTAAAGACCGAGCCGCAATCGGGAAAGAGCGTGTTGTGGGAATGCCCGGACAAAACGGTCGATGTAACGCTTTTTGGCGGCGCCGCCGTCGGAAACCGTTTTTGTCGCTTTCGCTTCCGGCTTGAGCATTCCGTCGGCATCGAAAAGTTGATTCGGTACGGAAACGGTCGCCTGTCGAATTTGTATTTCGTCGCTCTTGAGAATTTCGCCGGTCGGGAGGTTGAATTTGATTCCGTTACGGTCCTCCGGAATGTGGCTCCCCGTCACCATCAGCGACGGGATTTTTTCCATGAAACCGTACAGCGCGACCGCAGGTGAGGGAATCCGTCCGCAATCGACCGGTGTCAAACCGCACGCCTCGACCGCCCGGCAAACGGCGGCGACGATGCGAGGGGAACTCTGCCTTAAATCACAACCGACCGCAACACGGTCGAACCCCTTCTCGGCATAATGTCGTCCGGCGTACTGCAAAAACGCCGCCGTGTAGGCGAAACAAACCGCGTCGGTCATATCGTTAACCAGACCACGGGCGCCGCTGGTTCCGAACTTGACGCCGGAAGTGTTCATCAAATCGTCGATCTTGATTGTCGTTTCGGACATTATTGAAACGGTTTGGGGATGGAGGGACGCATCAATGCCGGAACCCTCGGTTCGCGGTCTATATGGAAGAAGGTTTACCAAACGATTTTGTAAGCGAATTCGCCGGGTTTCGTCGTGAAGACGAGCGGATGTTTTTCGCCTTTTTTGAACGTAAACGGAACGTCGCGCAATTCCTTGCCGTCGGCGTCGATCGCTTTGACGCTTTTTACGCTTCCGATCTCTTCGTCGTCGCGGCCCAAGGCGATTTCCGTGGCGGGTTCATCCGGGAGCGGTGTTACCGTCGCGGTTTTCGATTTCAGGTCGGCCTCGATTTTGAACGCTCCTTTTGTCTTGCAATAACCGAAATCGACCGGTTCCTTCGGCGGCAGCAGGCGTTCGTAAAGATCGATTTCATCCCATTCGAACTTTTCCACGGCGATGTTCGAGACCTTGTTCAGCTTCCCTTCGCCGAGGGAGGAACCTTTTCGTTCGATAACGAGCCAACCGACCGTAAAGCGGTCGTTGCCGGCATTGTATCCGAGGAGTCGGGCCCGCTGACCGTTCGACTTCGGGTCGTACAGGCCGACCGCAAAGTGGTAACGTCCCGCCGGGAGATCGTCCGGGATCGTGAGCACCGGTTGCCCGTCGGCGTTCTTCGGGCAATGATTATCCGTGACGATTTCACCTTTCCATTGCGAGCTCGGCGTCGTCGGATAACCGCCGCCAAGAACCGCCTCGTTGATTTTCATGCGGCGATTGTTCCGTTTTTCGACGGCGTGGACGAACACGTTGAAATCCTTCGTGGCGGGTTCCTTGGCGTTCCATTTGAACGTCGCCGTGAACCGGTTGTCGCCGAGATACTTGAACGCATTCAACGACGGCGTGATCGGCAAGACTCCTTCGGCCCCCTTTTGACGGGCGTTGACATAGGCGATGGATTTCCCGTCTTTATCAAAGGAGGATGATTGTTCGCAAATCCGTCCATTAATACGGGCTATCGCCGTGATCGAGAAATTATTTTTGGATATCGGACAGATCGCCCAGAAACCATATTGCGGCAATGTTACTTCGGTGTGTTGGATGCTCCAGTCCGTCTCGCCGAGATTGACGTAAATAAAGGTCCCGTCGTTCCAGCGGATCATTTGCCGCTGGACGTTACCTTCGGCGAATTCAACCTTTTCGATATTCTTGTCGGCGAGATTTCGGATCAAGTCTTGGGCGAGCCAGTATTTGCGGATCGCGCCGCGTCTCCAGCTTCCGAGGTCGACCATCAAGGCGTGGCCGGTCAGGATTTCGGACGTGATATAGTCGTCGCTCTCAATGCCGTGGACCGCGCGGCCTCGCTGAGCTTCGTAACGATTACTGTAACCGACGCCGTGTTGCGAAAATTTCGTGTGGTGCACCGCGTCGAACCACGGGACCCGCGACCACTCCTTGCACTTGACCGGGATGCGGAACTCACCCTGTTCCGGCGAAATGTACATAAATTGACAGTCAGCTCCGTCAAGGTGACCGATGAGCGAATCCATTCCGGCTTCGCTGATCGTCGTTGCACTCGGGAAGTTTGGGTTCGCCTTCGAAAGCCGGTCGCGGATCGTGTCGAACGCTTTCGCCCAACAGTATTGCGACTCGATCCGGCTGTGAAAGTTGCCTTCCCGATCAAAATAATCGACCGGCGGAATCGACGTGAAGACGTCGACGAAATACGTCGATTGCGGGAGTTCCGGAATCATCAAGTCGAGATTTCGTTCCAAAAACCGTTGGACGTGATCGGGGCGGAATTGGTAACTCAACGCTTCGATGCCGTAATTGTTCCACGCCGGTTTCGGCCGGCCGTTCTCGAAGAAGGTCGTGACGTCGAAGCCGAATTCATCGGCGTCGGGGTAGAAATCGATGTAATTATCGTGCAGACCGTATTGGATGCCGTGCTTGTCGCAGAGTTTCAGCGTTTCCTGCATCTCGGCGAGCGTTCCATGGACGGCGTTCGGCGGCCAAATGTCCGGGAGTCGATTGTCGTAACCGTAACGCTGCCAATTGTGAACGATCAAGAGGGCGTCGGTCAGGCCGTACTTGACGGCGAGTTCGACGGTCTCCGTGTGATCCTTGTACTTCGCCCCCCAAATCTCGAACACGAATCGGCCCGCCTTGGTCTTGAATCCGGCGGACGGTTTTGTTTCGTGCAGCGGGCGGAACCGGACCGCGCAATCGAGCGCACCGGCTGTTCCGGGGAGCAGCGTCATCGTCGTCGACGGATGGACGGCAAGCGTGTACCGCTTCGACTTCGGATCGACGATGAACCGATCCGGCGGAAAACTCGACGCCTGCAGAACGGAAAGACCGTTCTCGAAATCCATGCCGACATGCGAGGTCGACATGTTGTGTCCGCCTGCGCTTGCGGTGAACGCTTCCGGCTCCACGATGCAATATCCGTGACCGTAATACACGCGGGAGGCGTGCCGCGTCGCCGGGCCGAACTCGATCCGGTCGATCAAGTCGATTTCCGAAGCGTCGACCGTGAATTGCAACGCCGGGCCGTTTTTCGTCAAGTCGAAAAAGAGGGTTCCACGGCAGCCGTTGATTTCAAGTTCCTGCGAGAAGGAAGTCGAGTTGTCGGTCCGAGGATTGCGCTGCGTTGCATCCCCGACTTTTTTCGGAGGTCTGGGGGGGGCGTTTTTCAGTTGTTCGCCTTTCGGAACCCAAGGACCATATGCGAGGGAAGTCGGGCTGGAACCGATCGCCTGCCCTTTCACCCAAACACGGAGGCCGTCGAATTGGACCTGCTTCTCCGCGTTGCCCAGGCCAATCACACCGTCGACGAATCCGTTCTCGCCGAACGAGACGGCTCCGACGAGACCGCCGTCGAGTTGGAAGATTTTCGTTTTCGGCGACTCCGATTTGCCGGTCTTCACGGCTTGCAGGTTTTCTTCGAACAGTTTTTGTTTTGCTTCCGCGGAAAGGACCGTCGGTGTCTCGCCGGCGACGAGAATAACGTCTCCCCAATAACATTGGTCGCAGTTCGTATTCCGTTTCGGACCGGGATCGCTTTCAAGGGTCAGGAGGATTTCCTTTCCGGCGAATGCGCTCAGGTCGACTTCATGCGCGCCCCAATCGGTTTCGGCGGAATTTTTTTCGTACACCGTCTTGCCGTCGGCTTTCACGCGGTAGGTCAAGCCGTCGCTCGGCGATTCCGGGGGTGTAACGCTGCGCACAGCGGTGAAGAACGACAACGTGAGCGGTTTCGTTTCCGGCAACTTGACGCGGTATTCGACGGCGACGTTGCCGACGCCCCCTTTGTACGGCGGATGCATTCCCAGCGACTGTCGGCCGATGCCGTTGCGGTCCATCGAGGTTCGACTGATGCTCGCCGAACTTGTTTTGTCGCTTCCTTGGAATCCGACCGGCAAAACTTGTTGCGGCTTGCCGTCGTGATTCCAAACAGCCCGATAGGTGTCGAGCTTCGGCAGGAACAGTCCGCCGCGTTCCGGAAGCGTGTTCAGCGGCAAGAGCTTCGGATCGTCGACCGTTTGACCGAGCATCGGATTCTTCGGCGTTCCGGATGAAGGAAGCTCCGTTTCAACGACTTGGATGATATTCGCCGTTGTCGGCTTACCGTCGACGTCAAACTCGACATCCAACCGGACCGGATAATGGGCGGTGTAGGTTCCCTTGCGGGCCGCGACTTTGATCTCGACTTCCGAAGTTCCCTTCGCCGGGATTTCGAGACGTTGCGTCAACATATCCTTGCTGGTCGGATCCGTGTCGAGCAGTTCCATTGTTTCAATCGTCTTGAACGTCAGCTTGATCGGCAGTCCGGCCTCCGAACTGTTCTCGAACTTGACTTTGAGCGGAAGCGGAACGTCGAGCTCCTTGATGATTTCCTGCTGCGAAAGTCGGTTTGGCGTCCCGAAGTACATCTTGAGCGGTCCGACCGTCGTTTGGTGGCAGGTGTATGCCGACGCGGACGCCGTGAACAACAGGAAAACGCAACAAAAAACAACGGCGATGCGGTTAAAACGTTTCATGAAGCGAGCGATAGATTTTGGCGACGTTGAAGCATAAAAGAACGTTGACTACCCATCCCCTCTCCCCGAAGGAGAGAGATCGGATCCTTAAGTCCGCTCAAGAAATTTTAACCGACACTAAGAATATCTTCAAGCCGATCAATGTTTTATTTCGGACGACTCGGAAAACGGTTTCAACGGTTCCCTGTTCGGGATCGGAACAACGGCGACGCCGATTTCGATGGGAAACGCTCCACTCCAAAGCCGATATTTCAGCGATAACGGCTGCCGAACTTTGGCGTTCGGATACCGTTCGAACAGTTTTGCCGGTACGCCGTTCGGATAGTCGACTTCGCCGTCTTTCGGATGGCGTCCCTGAATCATCCAAAGAATCACGCCGCCGCTTTCGTTGATTGCGGCGTCGGAATGGAGCTCGAAAAAGGTAATCTCCGTCGAATTACAGTTGACTTTATCGAACGCATGGACCCGCGGATGGTCCGCCATGCCGATCCCGGCGGCGGACGCCAAACGATACTCGCCGCCGATAAACGGGCACGGTTCCGCATAGTATTCGTTCCAAACGGCTTGCGTTTGGCGACCGAGTTCGTGAGCGGGGAAGTGCACCAAAAAACCCGGACCGGTCCAAAAAGGAGCAAGAATGACCTCGATGACGACAACATAACAAAGGATTGCTCCGTCAACGAACAATCCCAACCCGACGCTCCAGAGGTATCGGCGAAGCGTTTCGATCCGTTCGAAGAGGAAAAGGATCGACAGACCCACCAGCGGCCAAAACTGCGATCCGTATCGCGTTGCCAACGGCCGACCGGTCGCGGTCACGAAAACGAGAAAAAGCAAAAACGGGCAAAGGGTGAAAAAAAGGAGGAACGCTCGGTTGAAACGGTCATCAGGACCGATTTTCCGCAGCCGCCAATAGGGACCGATCAGCGGACAAACGACCAAAATGATCGGTAGATTGAGCGCGAACTGCGACAACGCGAACCAGGTCGGTTCTTCAACGTGCATGTTGCCGAAAAACGTTCCCCGCATTCCGTAAGCCATCGTTCGGTTCATGTCCGCCTCCGAAAAGAAGATTCGGAAGATTTGCGGCATAAAACAAAGCAGCGTAACGGCGACGGCAAGGTAAGGACCGATTCCCGCCAAACGGCGTCGGGCGTCCCGATTCAGGAGCATGAAGAAAAGGATCGCAGCGCAGAGAATGAGAACCATGTAGTAGGTGTTCATTCCCGCGCCGAGCGTCAAACCGAGGCCGATCCAATACAGGGGGCGGTTATCACGAAGGGCGAAGTAGAGCCAATAGAGCGCAAACGCCCAAAGAGAAAGCGCCGGAATCGTGTTGTTATACTCGATCGTTCGGCCGTTGCAGTATACGAACAGGCAGAACGACAGCGCACCAAGAACAGCGGACGCTTCCGAGAGGAATTGCCGTCCGATTCGCCAGACGGACCAAACCGCGAGCAGGACGAACATTTGAGCGACGAAATACGGTGTTCCATAAACGTAGTTCGTCAGCAGATTGACCGTTTCCAGCACCCACGCGGATAAATTCGGGTGCTTCGGGCTCGCCAGAGCCCATTCTCTTGCGATAGTGAACTGCTCCAGCGTGTCGTCCCGATAACAGGAACGTGTCAACGCCGGAACCAACGTCCAGGAAATCGTGTGAAGAAGCGCGAAGAACCAAAAAAATTTGGCTGCCTGTTTGGAATTCAGTTCCATGACCCGTTTAGCCCGAGAACCACGGGTTCCGGAGTTTGCGTTATCCAACCGCAGCACGGGCGTCTGCGACGCTCCGGCTAAACGGACAACTTATTGTTTATCGAAATATCGTCCGACGGCGCCGCGGTGTTGAGGGTAAATTGTCTGGCCGTGGGCGGTTCCGATCCCCCCCTCCGTTTGTTGGAGAGCTCCCCCTTGATCGACACCGGTTTTTTTCTTGTTCGTTTCCGGGGCGGCGATCGACGCTCCGATCTTTTGACTGTTGCGGAACGCTTCCAAGTCGGACGGCGGCAGGAACTTCGCGTGAAATTCCGCTCCTTCTTCGTCGGGATCCTTTTCGAATCGCATGTCGTCGACATGGTCCGGATCGGTCGTCCAGTCGTGCTTTTCCTTGTATCGCGGACTCTTATCCGATCTGGCCCGTTGCTTTTCACCCTCATCCCCTTTTTCGCCGTCCCCCCCGTCAGCGTATTCCCAAAGTTCGCTGAGCATGCGCTCCGCTTCCGCTTTGTCGTGTTTTTTCAACTCGGCAAGGTCTTTCAGCAGTTCCGGGTCCATGGGGAAGCCGCCGTTTTGGAGATTTTCGACCATTCGCTCGGCATTACCTTGGGCGTTCTTCATCGCCTCGGCGAGCTGTTCGAGCTGTTCCGGTGTCAGATTCTGAAAATTGTTTTCCTCAAGCATTTTTTGGAGCGCTTGCTTCATGGCGTCCTGTTTTTCACTGTTTCCCGCGTTCTCTTCGTCCTCACCGTTTTCCCCTTTTTCGCCGTTCTTTTCCTTCTCGCCGTCCTCGTTTTCCCCTTCTTCTTTCTTGTCCCCTTTTTCTCCTTTCTTTTTCTCGCCATCTTTCTTGGCAAGCTGCTCCTGGAGATCCTTGCGAAGCTGTTCGTTGTCTTTCATCATCGACTCCAACGATTGCGCAAGCCCTTCCATGAGCGACTTGGAGGTTCCGGCGTCGGTTTCCTTGATTGCTTCCTTCACACTTTGGGTCAGCGTTTCCGTTTTGGCAAGCGTTTCGGTGGTCTTTTGCGCATTTTCAACCGCCTCGGCGGCCTTCTGGTTCATCTGTTGCGCCAAATGATCCAAGGCGTCGAACGTCTTGACCGGTCCGGCCCCTTCCGCTTCGTTTTTGATCTTTTCAAGTTCGATCTTCAGCGACTTGACCTCTTCAATGTCGAGCAGCTTTTCCTCGTTCAGCGTTTCGAGTTGCGTCGTCAGCTTGCTGATCTGGTCATCGACGTTGAGCCGCTGTCGTGACGAACCGGAAACCGCGCTGATCGGGAAAAAGAGCGCCGTGACCGCGAAACACGTCGCCAGGCAGACCGCCCCTGCCGTCCGCCGATGATCCCATTGGAGCTTCGGAATTCGGAGCTTCTCGACGCGGTTTTCCCAATCGCCGATATCCGTTTCCAACGAACTCATCAGGAGTCCGCCGACCTCGTTGTCCCGATCAAGGATCGCGCCGAGCTTTCGGTCGTTCGGGATTTCACGTCGCGCGACGAACCAAGCGAGGAGCGGAACGGCAAGGAGTCCGAGCAGTCCAAAACAGAGCGGCTTCCATTCATCGAATCCGCCGACCCGGAACGCCAGAACGGCGATCCCCCAAAGAAACAGAAACGCTGCCGTGTAAGCAACGACATGCTTCCAGAACAGCGTTTCGAGAATACTCTGCCGAAACGCCGCCAAGGTTCGATCCCGATGGTTTGTGCTCATGATAATTTCATCTCGGAGGTAGGCGACCGACCGCCACATTTTTCTTCATTCTACTCTTCCTTTCGCCAAAAATCCATGCAATAATGGGTGGAGAGGAAAATATTATGGAGAATTACATCCAAGTTCAGATCACGTTTCCGACGGAGGGATCGGCGGCGGCGATGGCGGAGCTGTTGCTGGAACGTCGGTTGGTGGCGTGCGTCCAGATTCTCGGCCCGATCCGCAGTGTTTATGTCTGGAAGGGCGTTCGGGAAGAAAGCGTCGAAATTCTCCTGTTGGCGAAAACGAAAGCGTCGCTGTTCGATGCCTTGGCCGAAACGGTTCGAGCGGATCATCCGTATGAGTGTCCGCAAATCGTCGCCGTTCCGATCGTCAACGGAACGCCGGATTACCTCCGATGGGTTGACGAAAACACCGTTTCTGCCGTCATCCCCACGCAGGCGGGGACCTAGAGACTCGGCATGAATGCATGTTGCATCCGTTATTGACCGTTTTGATTCCGTGAATGACGTGTGCAAGAGAACAAAACATTTTTCGTCTGGATCCTCGCCTTCGCGGGGATGACGGAGATTTTCAGGAGATTCCCAATGTACCGATTCGTTCTATTATTCGTTGCCCTTTCGTTAACGACTTTTGCGGCGGACACGTCGCAGCGGGACTGGAAAGACGCCTCCGGCAAAACGATCGCGAAGGGTGAGTTCGTCGCGATCATGGACGGCAAGGTCTGCATCCAGACGGCGGACGGACTCGGCAAGCAGATTCCCATGGGATCCCTTTCGCCGGAGGACCAAAAGTTCGCCAAAGCAGCCGGCGGCGATGATCTCGGAACGATTGAAGGAACGCTTGAAACCGAGACGATCGGCATGTCGATCCAAGACCAAAAGAAGAAAATCGACGCCGCTCCCGCAAAAAAAGAACCGGCAAAATCGGCGAAGTCGGCGAATTCCGACTTGGATATCACGGAAAACGACGTGATCGCCGAGTCGGGCGGCGGCTCCAGCGGCGACATTCAAGCCAAGGTGAAAGACGAAAAGGACAAATTCGCCGGACTGAAACGAGTCGTGATGTTCGACTTCGAATCGCTCTGGGACAAGAATCGGGCCAGCGATTACGGCAGGATCATGGGGAACATGTTCTGGCTGAAGCTCAACCGTGACAAAGGATTCGTGATCCCCGAGTCGATGATCGACGTCCGAAACACCTGTGAGACGTTCGATATTCATCCGAACCCGGACACGCCGATGGACAAGATGAAGGAAATCGTCACGAAAACGTTCATCGCCGACATCGGCATCTGGGGGAAAATCGAACGGGTCGACGAAGACGTCATGGAAATCTACGATTTCTGGATGAAGGTCGTCGATTTCTCCGTCGATCGGCCGAGGGTGATTTACGAGGTCAATAATGTCCGAACCGACGCGGTCGCCGAAGTTACGGGAATCTATGTCCGCAACGCCATTGAAAAACTGTACGACAAAAAGAAACGGTCGGCCGAGGAACAGCAACAAATCGAAGAAAATTGGGCGAAGAACCCGAACCTGATGGAGGGAGGAGATTTCGAAAAGGTTAAAAATGGAATTCCCGTTGGTTGGGAGACCCGCTGCGCTCAGCATCGTGAACCTATCGGCCGTCTCGTCAAGCGCGTGCAGGACGAAGCCAATCCCAGTAATCATTATCTGCACACGGAATTCGACGCGGGAATCGGCGAAGGGTTCGGCCTGATGTATTACTGCAAGCCGTTCCCGATCGATGAAGGCGCAACGTATCGTTTGGAATACCGTTACCGTTTGTCGAAAGGGGTCAACTGTATCGTGTTCGTGAAATGTTACGACGTCATCGACACCAGTTTCAAGCCGACGGCGGACGCATTGAAAGAAGGCTTTACCGATAAACTCGGCCAGCAAACAAGAGAAATATACCGAAACCAGCAGAACCACCAGCAGTATCCTATCAGCGGTGGGCCGAATCCGAAGGAAATCGCCAACGCCGGTAAATGGGTCAACTATACGGAGGAGTTTACGCCGCGGCATACTCGTTTTTCGCCGAAACTGGGACGGGTCATGCTCTATGGTTTCGTCACGGCGGGATCGATCGATTATGACGATTTCGTCCTGAAAAAGATCAAAGACGCCGACCCGGCCGAACTGAAGGCGAAGGTCGACCGACATTCGCTCGACTCGAAGGTCACGATGAAAGAGATGGAGGAAAACGAACGCCGCGCCTCCGAAGCGGTCCAAGACATGAAAAAGGAACGCCGCGACGGACCTTCCGAAAAGAAAACGAAAACGAAATTGAAGTGAGGCTTTCCGTCGAGAGTTCATATCCGGAGTGCGTATCGCTTGCGTTTTAGCCGCGCAGTGCGACTGAGTTTGGACCGGATTAACGGTTTGGGTTTAGCCGGCGCACCCTGTGCGGTGTTTTTTTAAACGGTCAATAATTGATATTACGAAATTGTCCCTTCCTGAAAACCCAGATCCGTTGCGAACGCCGGTTGCGTACCTCAAAGGGGTCGGCCCCCAACGCGCCGAACTGCTCCAACGGATCGGACTCTGGAGAGCGTACGATCTGTTGTTCTATTTTCCCCGCGATTATCAGGACATGACGGAGCGACGGGAATGCAATGAGCTCGAAGAAGGAAAGGTCCAAACCGTCGCCGGAAAAATCGAGGAATGGTCGAACAAATCGACCCGGCGCGGCCAAATGGTTTCCCTCGCCGTTGACTGTGGAACCGGCTTCGTCAAAGGGCTTTGGTTCAAGATGCCGTTCATTATGCGCGACTTTTTCAAGGGACGCCGCGTGCTCTTGACCGGACGGCCGAAATACGATCATCCGTATTGGGTGATGATGCATCCGCAGATCACATATCTGACCGATGCGGAAGACGACGAAATCGAAATCGAGCCGTTCCTTCCGATTTATCCCCTCACGGAAGGGTTGAAGCAGTTGCATCTCCGAAAGATTCTGCGGGAATTGCTCC
>JAVBPI010000038.1:0-21504 GCA_031549705.1 Thermoguttaceae bacterium | reverse complement strand
TTCACAGGGTATATCCCGTATTTGTCATGTCAGTACAAAAATCATCGGTTGCGGCGGCACGCAAGGCGGACGCCGTCGGCAAGGACGTTCTTCTCGAAGGCTGGGTCCGCACGCGGCGCGACTCCAAGGCGGGATTCAGTTTCATCGAACTGAACGACGGTTCCAGTTTCGGCAACATCCAAATCGTCGCCCCGAACACGCTCCCGAATTACGAGACGACGGTCAAGTCGGTCTCGGCGGGCTGCTCCGTACGCGTCGTCGGACTCGTCAAGGAATCGCCGGGACAGGGACAGGCGACCGAAGTCGAAGCAAAGGAAATCACGCTCCTCGGCGTCGCGGATCCGGAAACATATCCGCTACAAAAAAAGAAGCACTCGTTGGAATTTCTCCGAACGATCGCTCATCTGCGGGTTCGGACGAACACGTTCGGAGCCGTGGCGCGGGTCCGCAACCGCGTCAGTTTTTCGATCCACCAATTCTTCCAGGAAGAAGGATTCTATTACGTTCACACGCCGATCATCACGTCGAGCGACTGCGAAGGAGCGGGACAGATGTTCCGCGTCAGCACGCTCGATCCGGAAAACCTGCCGAAAGGGGAAAACGGCAAGGTCGATTTCGCCCAGGATTTCTTCGGCAAACCGACGTCGCTCACCGTCAGCGGCCAGCTCAACGGCGAAACCTACGCTCACGGACTCGGCAAGATTTACACGTTCGGTCCGACATTCCGTGCGGAAAATTCGAACACGTCGAGACACGCCGCCGAATTCTGGATGATCGAGCCGGAAGTCGCATTCTACGAACTGTCCGACAACATGGACCTCGCGGAACGATTTTTGAAACGGATTATTTCCGACGTGCTGCGGGACTGCGCCGAAGACATCGAGTTTTTCAACAAGAACGTCGACTCGACGATTCTGGAAACGTTGAACCATGTTTTGACGAGCAAGTTCATCCGATTGTCGTACACTGAAGCGGTCGACATCCTCGTCAAATCGGGCAAGAAATTCGAGTACAAAGTCGACTGGGGGACCGACCTCCAGAGCGAACACGAACGGTATTTGACCGAGGAACATTTCAAGAGCCCGGTGATTTTGTACGACTATCCGAAGCAGATCAAGGCGTTCTACATGAAGTTGAACGACGACGGCAAAACGGTTCGCGCGATGGACGTGTTGGTCCCGAAGGTCGGCGAGATCATCGGCGGCAGCGAGCGCGAATGGGACCTTGCCAAACTTGAAACGAGAATGACCGAAATGGGACTCGAAGCCGAATCGTACTCGTGGTACCTCGACTTGCGTCGTTACGGTTCGGTGCCGCATTCCGGCTTCGGCCTCGGCTTGGAGCGGGCGCTGATGTTCATCACCGGCATGGGAAATATTCGCGACGTTATCCCGTTTCCCCGAACGACCGGCAACTGCGAGTTTTAAACGATCGCCGTGTTATTCGGCGGGGACGAACTCGCGGACGATCAGTTTGCCGTAGTTGCCGTCGTACATGCGAACGACGTAAACGTGCTTCTCCTTGACGGGGATCGGAACGGGATGGTTGACGCCGTTTTCGTTCGGCGGTCGGTAAGCGTCGTCCTCGGCCGGTGCTTCCTTGACCGACTCGAACGGCACCTCGCCGGCGTCGTAAATCCCGTTGTCTTTCCCGATGAAAAAGTTACGAAAAACGAATTCCTTTCCTTCACGCTGAAGTTTGAAGTCCTGGGGAATCCCGTCGTTCGCCTGCTTGCCGTCCTTGAACCGAAAGCCGCCCCCTTTTTCAGCGTCCATGGTGAATGTTTTCGTTCGCAATTCCCCCGTCGTGAAATCGCGGCTTCCGTCCGGTTGGTAAACATAATCGAACCGCACGTTCTTCTTTGGGTGTAACGTGAATTCACGCACCGCCGACTCCGTCCCCGGTTCGGCATCCGCGCCCGCCGAAGTGAAACCGGCCTTGGAAACACCGAGACGATACCGTTGCGCCGTCAACGGTTCGAACGCGAATTTTCCCTCTGGATCCGTTTTCGTCGTGAGGTTCGGCATCCCCGCCCAGTTGGTCGTCGCGGCGATCGTCAAACGGACGGAAGCTCCGGCGAGCGGTTTGCCGTCTTCGTCCTTGACGGTCCCGGAAATCGGCCCCTTTTCGTCTTCCGGTGTTTTGTGTAACGTGATCGTCGTGTAATGAACCGTTCCCCACACGACAGGAAATTCCACCGGGGAGGAGGGATTGTAATGAAGCGCGTATGCCCTCAGCCGCTGGCCGCGATACTCCCCTCTGTCCTTGGCTTCGTCGAAAATTCTTTTGCTGATCGGTCCCGGATGAATATTCCGCGTGTAGAACCAACCGTCGCTCCAACCGTAACAATTATGGACGGCGTTGTCCGGATCGTCGTGCAGCGAGAAATCGAGATCGCCCCGTTTGATCGGCGTGCCGTCATCGAACTTGGCGCGACCGACGATCGCGAATCCACCTTTTTCCCGCACTTCCTTTTCGGTTTCGGCGAGGACTTTCAAGAGTTCGGGCGGACATTCCGATTTGTCTCGCATCGCATCCTGCCCCACGATTGTCGAACCTGCGCCCACGACCAGAAAGAATCCGATCGACACCGCAACAGACCAAACAAGGCGTTTGTTCATGAGAACCTCCGAAAAACATTGACGAATGGAACACAATCTCGTCACCAGTATAGTTTTTCGGCAATCTGAAGACAAGAGGATCGAATTCGCCTTGCCAATGATCCGTCGAACGGTTATATTTTGGGGGATAAACCACGTTGTCGCTGCTTTCGTGCTTATTGAGCAGGTGATAAATTGGATCCGTTGTTTGATCGACTGTTTGGATGGTCCGCCGTGTTTTGAACGACGCTGCGTTCCGAACAAAACACGGCTTCATTCATTAGACTTGTTCGGTAACCTCAAAACCGGCTCGCCTATTTTGTCAAAAAGCGACGCTATGGGCGGGGCTGGTAAAATTTTTGACAGTTACCGAACAAGTCTATTTTTTATTGCCACACATTATGGTCACGGCTCGTTTGTCGACTTATTTTAACGATTTTCCATGAAAAAAACATCGAATCGATCCCGTCGGAATTTTATGAAAGCCACAGGACTTCTCGCCGCCGGATTGGCGGTTCCCGGTGCGTCGTTTGCCGTTGCCGACGCCGACGTTGCCGAAAAAGCCGTCGAACTGCCGTCCCGTGACGCCGTGCCGGTCGCGGACACTTGGGACCTCACCTCGCTCTTCGCCGACGATGACGCTTGGCGGAAAACCTTCGACGAACTCAAGGTGATGCTCAAGGATTACCAGAAATTCGAAGGCCAACTTGCCGATCCGCCCCAACTGTTTGCCTGCCTGGTGTTCGACGAAGCCGTCGACATCAACATCGAGCGGATCATTGTTTATGCCCATCTTAAATACTCGCAGGACGTCGCCGATCCGAAATACCAGGAAATGCAGGGACTCGCCGACAATCTCCTCGCCGAGGCGCGGCAGGCGACCAGTTTTATTCGTCCGGAAATCCTTGCGATCGACGAAAGTCGTTGGCCCTTGCTTTTCGCCGATGAAGATATCGCCCCATACCGCCTGAAATTGGAGCGGATGCTTCGGCAAAAGCCGCACACGCTCGGCAAGGACGAGGAAAAACTCCTGGCGATGACGACCGAGTTTTCGAACACTCCGACGCGGACGTTCGGGTTGCTCAACAACGCCGACCTGAAATTCGGTTCCGTAAAGGACGAAACCGGCAAGACCGTCGAACTGTCGACCGGCTCGTTCGTCGTGTTCATGAACTCGCCGGATCGAAATGTACGAAAAACGGCGTTCCATCGGTTTTACGAAGGGTATAAATCACACGCCAATACGCTCGGTTCGCTTCTCGGCGGCTCGGTCCAGAAGGATGTGTTCTACGCCAAGGCCCGGAAACACCCGAGCGCCCTCGACGCCGCGCTGTTCAACGAAGAGATCCCGAAGACGGTGTACGATAATCTCGTCGCGGGAATCCGCGGGGCGCTGCCGACGCTGTACCGATATTACGACCTCCGCAAGAGGGCGATGAAGCTCGACGACCTCCACGCTTACGACGTTTACATCCCGATCCTGAGCGACATCAAGACGAACTATTCCTGGGAGCAAGCGGTCGAAACGATCGCCGCCGCGCTGAAACCGCTCGGGGAAGATTATGTCTCCACGATGACGGAGGGGCTCACGGCGAAACGATGGTGCGACCGTTACGAAAACAAAGGGAAACGGAGCGGCGCGTTCAGCTTCGGCAGTTTCACCGCGATGCCGTATATTTTGATGAACTACAAACCGACCGTGATCGACGGTTTGTTCACGCTCGCGCATGAAGCCGGGCACTCGATGCATTCGCACTACTCGGCGAAGACGCAGCCGTATGTTTATTACGATTATGTCACGTTCGTCGCCGAGGTCGCCAGTACGTTCAATGAAGACATGCTTTCGCGTCATCTCCTGAAAAACACGGATGACAAGCGGATGAAAGCGTGGCTCGTCAACCGGCAAATCGATTCCGTACGGCAAACGATCTTCCGGCAGACGATGTTCGCGGAATTCGAACAACGGACACACGAAATGGTCGAATCCGGCCAATCGCTCACCATGCCGGTGCTGAGGGAGGAATACCGCAAGCTGCTCGTCGATTATTTCGGTCCGAAATTCACCGTCGACGACGATTTGTCGTACGAATGTTTCCGGGTGCCGCATTTCTACATGAATTTTTATGTGTACAAATACGCAACCGGCCTGATTGCGGCACTCGCTCTCGCCGAACGGGTTTCCGGTGGAGCCGGAAAAGAGCGCAACGATTATTTGGCGTTCCTTTCCGGCGGCTGCTCGAAAACGCCGCTCGACCTGTTGCGCGTCGCCGGCGTCGACATGGAAACACCCGCCCCGATCGACGCCGCGATGAAACGGTTCGCCCGGCTCGTCGACGAACTCGACTCGTTGATTGAACGATGAAACGAAAATACCGCTATCCGAGGAGATTTCCGTCGCGCCGTCGGCTTCTCCGGGGACTCATCTACATCCTCGTGGGAATCATCGGGATTTTTTTGTTGCGCCGGAAGAACTCCGGCGCTGAAACACGGTCGATTCGTCCGCCGGGAGCGGTTCCCGATCCGCTTTTCTCGTCGCTCTGCACCCGTTGCGGCAACTGCATCCGGCAGTGTCCGACCGGTCTGCTGCAAGCGTCCGACGCCGGTGCGAACGGAACCGACTGGGGGACGCCGGTCTGTTCGTTTCGGGGAACGTGGTGCCGCTCGGATTGCGTCGACTGCACCCGGGTTTGCCCGAGCAACGCGATGCGCCCTGTTTCTCGTGACGAGAAAAAGAACGTCAAGATCGGCCGTGCCGTCGTCGATTTCGAACACTGCCTTCTCGCCGACGATCGGGAATGCGCCATTTGCGCACGAGATTGCCCGACCGAGGCGATCTTCTTCGAATGGTCCGACGCGGAATACCGTCAAATCATCGTGATCGATGAAACCCGCTGCAACGGCTGCGGCCGCTGCCTGATCTCGTGCCCGATGGGAGACGGGTCCGATCCGAAGGCCGTGAAACCACTCCGAATCGCCCCCCTTTAGCCGGAACTCCGCGTTATTTCCGTAACGGGACAACGGTGAACACGACGCCGGCTTCTTTCAACGCCGGTTCGTGGAATTTGTCTTGAATCTCTTTCAGGTCGAGCAGCTTTTCCATGACCCCTTTGAGTGCGGCGGGGATCATCGTTTCGAAATTATCGTCGTTCAACGGATCGTCCGACGCAAGGCGTTCGTTCAGCATTTTCAGGACGTTTTTCACGGAAGTGGTTTTCGCGTCGTCCAAATTCGAGTCGAGTAACGATAATTTTCCCTCGGAGTCGAACCGAATCGCAAACGGATCCTCGAACTTGAACTTCGATCCGAAAAACTCGTTAAACGCCTTGCCGATTTCATTGCCGACGGTTTGCAGTTCTTTCATCGCGGCGGCGTCGGCGTCCGGCGAGACGACTTTCCAGTCACCGGTGAGGCCGGTCCCGAACGTGATTTCGTGCTTGAATTCCTGCACATCGCCATGCTCTTCATCGTGAGCGCCGAGGATTTCTCCCGCCAGTTCCTCGGCGTACTCGCGGAATCCGGCGACTTGCTTCTGCATAAACTGCTTCGCTTTGATCGCCTGCTCCGGGTCGCCTCCCTGGACTTCGAGCCCTTCGATTTTGATGCGTCCGTGATCGTCGAACCGTACGGAATAATTGCTGATCTTCATCGAGTCGTCGTTCCCGGCGACCTTTTCGTTCCAGGTATTGGCAAGTTCGTTGATCCAGCCGCGCAACTTTCGAACCCGTTCGTCGAAATTCGGCTTCTCGTCGGTCGCTTCCGAAAGAAAACCCCGGTGCATCGAAAGAAGGGCCGTGGTTCCTCTCGAATTTTCGTCTCCGGAATCGCCGGTCTTGATCGCTTCGCCGATCGCCGATGTTGTTACGGAATTCGAGCCGCCGAGAAGAGCCGACAGTTCAGTGTCGAGACCGGGAATACCGGCGAGCAATGATTGCAAGGCGTCGCTCGACTTTTCGTTGCCATTGGCGTCACGCAGAATCAATTGGTTGCTCTCGGTCGCCTGGTCGAATTTCGACGCAATCCCGCCGAGGTCGATCCCGCCGTTCTTCGACAGATAATCCTTGAGAAGCTGTTTGCGTGCCGAAGCGAGTTTCTCCGAACCGAGATCGAAACCGTTTTTCCGTGCGTAAAATTCGTCGGCGATTGCCTGCCGTTCGGATTCGGTTTTCCCTTTCGCGGTGTCGGGAAAATCTTCGAGCGACTGTTTCAACTCGGCGGCGATGTCCATGCGGGCTTTCTGCGTCTTGATCCGCTCCGCGAGTTCCTTGTCACCGTTGATCAGCTTGGCGAGTTCCTTCTTTTGATCCGCACGAATATTCCCGACGATAACGATATTCCCGTTGGCGTCTTCCGCCAATGTGATCTTTTTCGTCACGTCGCCGAGTCCTGCCTTGGCGATGACGGCGTTCAAGTCGGTCGTCAGCTTTCCCGCCTCATCGGCGATCATTGCGTCGAGCGATTCGAGGAACGTATTCATGTCCGACGTCGGCGTTTCGAAGCCGAGCAGTTGGCTCAAGCCGGCGAACGTATCCATTCGGTTCGAGAACAGCCGATTCGGATCCGCGACCCCATCCCGAACGACCGCTCCGTCGCTGTACGAAAAGCTCAGTTCGAATTCCTCCGCCGCGTTCCGATCAAAAGCGCTGCCGTAAAGCGGCTCGTTTCCCTCTTGCTTTCCGTAGGCGTTCTTCATGATCGACCACGTCGTCGAGTCCTGCGTCAGGCTGCCGGACTTGAGGTATTCCCGCCGGGCTTGCGAAAGGAGCAACTCTTCGCCGATTCCGGAATTCCCGTTGAGTGCCGCAACGATCTTTCCCCGTCTTTCCGGATCCGTGATGCCGTCGCCAAGCTGAACTTCCCCCTTTTGGTTGACGGTCAAATTGAGCGTCTCCCCCTTTTCCAACGTGATGCCGTTATTTTGGAGGGCCTGCGAGATCCGTTCGTCGAGGCTTTTCTCGCCGACTTCCGCTTGAGCCTGGAGCTTGAGCGATTCGCTTCGGAGCAGTACCGGAATTCCCGATATCTTGTCGAGTCCAAACGCCGATGACAACGCTCGGTACGGATCGGCGTAATTCGGCAGCTCCACGGTCGATGGTCGGAGCGAATTGGTGTCGAGATTCCGTGCCGCGAGTTGCCCCTCCGGCGAAATATTGACGCTGTCGCCGTCAACCGGGGTTGCCGTTTGCCCCGTCGAATTCGAAACAGCCGCCTTGGTACGGCTGATGGTCGCCGAGGACAAATGAGAATACGTGTTGTATGAGGATGTCGGGACAGAGGTCATGGTTTATGGCTTGGTAGGCAGCCGACCGCCGGGCGGCTGCGGGTGGTACTCCACACTGGAATGGGGGACGAGTCCGGAGTACCGGACGTTGCCGCCCGGCGGTCGGCAACCCACCTTTTGTATTATTGCTTAATATCGACAAAATGGGCGGTCCGGGGGAGCAAATTCCTGAAAACAGCTTCAGTCGTGGCGGACTATCCCGGTTGCGACGGTTATATCTTTTTTGACGACAATGAGTTAGAGAAATTCCGAGAGCATCGGTTTTCGTGATTCGGCGTCGCAAAGAGGCCGAAAAATAGGTAAGATCCCTACCGATAGTAGGCTTTAATCAAAATTTGCGGAAAATATCGATTATCCTTGCCAAGACGGAATCGATACGCTAGACTGATCAGACTTGCATTCCGAAGTTCGGTCGTGACGGACCGGCTTTATTCCGTTAAGAACACTTCAATCGGCGCATTGTTTCGGGAAATCAAGGATTTTTCCCCGAATGGCCGGTTGCCTGACGCCTCGACACCCTAACCCTTTCGGAGGAGCGTTCGAAAAGATATTGACTCGATCGACATCCAAGAGATTCACGCTCGCCTCCGATCGCCTGAGCCCCTCGGAATCGAGACGTTGAGCCGCCGTTTTGATGAACGTCCGCGGACGTTCTCCGGTTAAAGGTACACTCTTTTGTCGCCGAATCAAGCCTTTTTGACATTCTTTCGCCTCGGTTTCGCGGTCCGGGTTCCGTCTTGTGTGTTCTGTCACCCAGGAGGAAAAGAGAATGCCAAGGAAGCCGCTGATCGGAATCAACACGGAATTTCGCGGAGCACAAAAAGGGGTTCCGGCCCTGAGCCTCGTTTTTTCCGGCTACTTCGATTCCCTTCTCCAGGCGGGCGCATTGCCTGTTATCATCCCCCCGTTTCCCGAAGACAAAGACCTCGGCAAGAACCTGGAGCAGACTCTGCATATGCTCGACGGTGTCGTCATGGTCGGTGGAGCGGACCTTGATCCCCGGCGCGATGGATTCATGCTCCATTCGTCGGTCAAAATGCTTGAGGAACGACGGGAGACGTTCGACCGTTTCCTGATCGAAAAGATTTCCGAGCAACGGATTCCGGTGTTGGCGATCGGCACAGGAATGCAGCTTCTCAACGTTTCACAGGGAGGAACGCTCTTCCTGCACATTCCGGAAGACCTTCCGAAGGCTCTTCCGCACCGCGACGCGATGGATCCGAGCCATCGGCATGCGCTCACGGTGGAAAAAGGCTCGCTTTTGGAGCGGGTCTACGGCGAAAACGACATTCGTGTCAACAGTATGCACCACATGGCGATCGACGACGTCGCCCCGGGATTCATGGTCACGGGACGTTGTCCGGACGGTGTGGTCGAAGCGATCGAATCGCTCCATTCCGATTGGTTCGCGATCGGGACGCAATTTCACCCGGAGGCGCCGTCCGCGACGGCGCTCGACTCCCGGATTTTCCGTGAGTTCGTCCAAGGGGTGGTCGAGCGTCAACGGAGCATGGGGGTCCATCTCCTGGAAGTGGAGGAACCGACGTTTGTCTAACGACCTCTAAGGCGGCGCGGTCTTCTTCGCGACTTGGAAGCGGTCTCCGGTTCGGCCCGGAGGCCGTTTTTTCATGCGCCGCAGAAATTGTTTCGTCGACCCGATCGATCGGGAGGAAAATTCGGGTTCCGACTCCTGCAAGAAAAAATTATTTTGGAGAGGATTGCTCAAAAAATTTTTGGCGTTCAATTCAAACCATGGGTTCTCGCCTATCGGTCCATTGTTGACAAGGAACGGTTTCATGAAAAACGCGACGAATGTCTTGGTTGTGCTGTTCTTGCTGTTGGGTGTCGGATTTGCCTATGCCGGAAAGGGGGTGTGCTCACCGTTGGAGTCCAACACATGTTACAGCGAGTCCGCAACATACTATCCGTCGTGAGCTCTTAAACAAACGAACCGCCTTACGTCGACTGTGTATTTCGATCAATCTTGTGAGGGCGACGAACGGCTTCCTACGACGATACTGAAACGGCGACCGTGATCGAGATAAAATACGACGGATGTGTCATTGATCGTTTTTGGATTGATTCGTCGCGCGGGTATATCTGTCCGTTGGTTCAGTGCTTCAACGAAGACGGGTCGATCGATAGGGAAGGCAAGTCCAACCGCTATTTTTTACATGAAAAGACGGGACGGAGACCGGCCCAAGCTGGTTTTATCTTGCGAATGCCGCTTCGGATTCACGTTCCTTGCGGACAGGATTCGGCCCGTTTCGATCTGGTGCTACGTCCGAAATCCGGGGATGTTTTGCCTCTTGTTATCCCCGTTCAATGCTTCGTCGTGGAGTAGGTCTTCACCTCGGAAGTCGATTTTTACGTCCCCACTGAGCCAGTACTCCGCGCAACGTCTTTAAATCGGACGCAAATTCTCTCCGTCGTTTTTTCGACGATCACTCCTCCGGGAAACATTCGACTGCCGGTGTCCCGTTTGAGAAATTCGAGAAGGGCGTTCCATTGGTCGCTCCCCATGTCGCGGAGCGGGCCGCCGTGTTTCTTCCATAAACGAACGAAAAAAGCCCGAACGAGCGGCTTCGGCAATCGGAGCAGCGCGACGTCGATCCGTTCCGGGGCGTCGTCGGAAACCGCCGCGTCGAGGATTTCGTCGAGTGCTTCGTCCGTCTCTCCGGCGATCGCCGCCAGGCGGAGCAGCGCGGCGTCGACCCCCGGATTGAATTCGTTGCGTAAAAACGGAAGCAGCTTGTTGCGGATTTTGTTCCGCGTGAAATCGTCGTCGGCGTTCGACGAATCGGTCCGAAACGGTTGTCCGATCCGTTGGAGATAATCGTGAATTTCGTGACGCGGCGTTTCGAGCAGCGGCCGGATCAACGAGACCGCCGGACTCAGTTGCCGAACGGCGGGAATCCCCGCGAGGCCGCCGATTCCAGTTCCCCGCACGATTCGATGGAGGACCGTTTCGACCTGATCGTCCGCCGTGTGCGCGACGGCGACGTACCGAAATCCGAGCGTTTCGGCGGTCTCCCGAAAAAAATCGTACCGAATTTTCCTCGCGGCGGCTTCGACGCTGCCGCTGTCGTCGAGATTCCAGTCGACCGGCTCGAAACGGCGTTCGCAGTATCGCAACCGATATTCTTCGGCGAGTTTTCGGACGAAATCGGCGTCCGCCTCCGATTCGTCGCCGCGCATCCGATGGTTGACGTGGGCAACCGCCAACGCATCGGTATTTTCTCCGGCAATCTCCATGAAAAGTCGCAGGAGCGCCGTGCTGTCGGCTCCGCCGGATACCGCAAGCAACACGCCGTAAGGAATGTATCGCGTCCAACCGTTTTTTTGTTGCGATAAAAAACGGTCAACCGGCGCCTTTGAGTTTTTTGGCTTCTTCACGGAGATGCTCGAACGTTTCCGTCGCTTTTTGAATCTGCTGCGTCGTCGGTTTGTCGGGGAACTCGATCATCAGGGTTCGAACCTCGTCGGCGATGGCGATGAACCGCGGATTCTTGAGGATTTTTCCCGCGCCGGGCAAACGGTACAATAAATCTTCACGGAGTCCGGACATCACGTCGAGGAGCGGTTTCGTGTTCGGGACGTTCGACAAACGTTCTTCTTTCGCTTGCAGGAGCTTCGCAAGATTGCGCGGCGTGTCGTCCAGTTTGCCGAGATCCTGTTCCAGATTTTCGCCGGTGGTTCCACCATGCATGAACCGAATCCAAACCGCAACAAGGAGCATCGCCGCCGTCAGGACCAACTGGATGTACAAAAAGATGTGTCCGTGATCGTAAATGAACGTGTTCGCCGCCAGGCAAAACGCCGTCGCGCCGACGTAATAGAACGAATATTGGATCAGCTTCGGCGGAGCGCCTCCCATGCGGTAACTGTACTTCCCCGCTCTGGCCGTTCCGGCGATCATTGAGACGACGGCGAACGGGATAAAAAGGATCAACTCGATGGTGTTGAGCGTCATCCAAAACGATTGCGTCCGCCCCGCCGAGTGCAGCAGGAGCCCGAAAACGATCAAGAGTCCGGACAACGCCACATAAGCGAGCAGAATCCAAAGATAATTCTTGCGAATCGTCGAAATCATGGTTCCATGGGGGTAAGGAATTTTCGGACTGGCTTGACGGGGGGGAAACCGACTGTAAAATCAACCTTTTCGCGGTGGCTGTAGTTCAATTGGCAGAGCACTGGATTGTGGTTCCAGTTGTTGTGGGTTCGAGTCCCATCAGCCACCCTGACGGATATTATGAAAAAAAGACGGCCGGTTGTCAAACCGAGTCGTCTTTTTTTATGGGGTCGTCCGAACATCATTCGCGGAGGACCGGCTAAATGAGCGCTTTCCTAGACCGCGGCTTCCCGGGCAGCAGCAGCAGCGCGATTGGCGCGGTCCGTCGATAGAACCTGTCGCAAAAGCGCCGAAACGTCTTCGAACGGTTTTTCGCTCGGCGGTCCGGCGGCAAATTGCATGATCGAACGCTGCGTTCGTTCCGTCAACGACAAAAGCATCGACGAGACGGTCCCGAAATCCGGATCGCTGATCACGATCCCCCGTTTGCCGGTTTCATCCGGTCGACGGGAAAAAGTTCGGCTGGCGACCGCCAAAAACGAGACCGCCGAATCCAACCGCTGGAGCGTGAGGAGCCGTCGCACGAATTCTTGACGCGGATCTCGCAAATCATCCATTTTATTCGCCGACAACAAGTGGAGCCCAGGACGCAGTTTCTCCATTTCCACTTCGTCACCGCCGTAAACGACACCACCGCTCACCCGGTCGACGCAAAGAAAGTTGCCACCGGCGTAACAACCGGTCGAAATTTCACGGAACGCCTTGTCGAGCGCTTCCTCGGCGTTTTTCGAGGCGAGCAATTCCTTGCAAAGCAGTCCACGGGAACGAGGATCAAACGGAACCGACCGCTTGGGGGAGTTGATCACCGCAACGAACAGACCGTGTTGATTGACGCCGGCCCAAGTTCCGCCCGCTTTACGGTCGATGCCGCAAACGACTCGGGGACGTCCGGATTGAATTCTCGGTGGTTGCGACGGACGACTTAGTGATTCTTCCCGATTAAAAGCGACGAGTAACGGCGAGTCGGACGCCGTCTGATACTGAATAGCGAGAATTCCCATTGAAAAACTCCTCAAATGTTATCGCAAACTCGTCCCTGAAACGAACGAACCTTCCTTTCCTTCGCATTTTCCCACAGCGCGTCGCAGACGAACGCCGCTAAGGCATCTTTGTCGAAATTTTCGCACACAACCCCCTTATCAGATACCCCCCCTTTGAGGGGTTTTGGAAGTTTTTGGCGATTTTTCTCTTTTCACAATCATTATATTTGGTATTCTTCCCTGCCGAACCAAAAAAGATTAAAGTTCCTGTCCGCCCCCGGACTTTATTTTTTGGCGGAACCGGGTATGATGCTCGTGTCGTTGATGGAACGGATCCGAATGCGACGTTCGAATTGCATCGTTGTTTATATTTAACCATGGCACGACTTGCCAATGTCTTGCTTATTTAGCTTGTTTTCGTTCCATCACGGCGCGGAGTACCGGTTAAATGGGCCAATGGCAAAGACTGTCCGGAACAGATTGTAGCATCTTCGCCAAGACACCCAGCTTTGTAAGATTGCCTGACCGCTGAAACTCGTTTGATTCGGATGAAGCGAATTTAGCAGGCAGTTAATGAACATTGGTTCCTTTTGAGTCGAACTTATTTGGTGAGAGACGGATTTTTCACCACGGTTCGTTGTTCGACGAACACTCAAGGGAATGGTTCGAGGGATGAATTTCAACAACAGTCAGAGCTTTCCGCGATGAAGGTTCGGATGCACTTCGATTTCCTTTTTCCATGAACGTTGTGAACTCAGCCTCCTATTTGTCGATTGCGGCGCCGTTTTTGGTGCTGCTCGTGATATCGATCGTCCTGCACCTGTTGAATCGGGTTTTCTTGCTTTCCTCCAGCGCACGGTCCCGTCGGCTTTTTGCCGAAACGCCGTGGTTGCCGCTCCGTTTCAACAATTCGTGTCCGGGTGGCGAAGAAGTCGCTTTTGAAACCCCCGGAAAAATCACATTGCGCGGGACCTATTTCAGAACTCCCCACGCCATTTCCAAGGGAGCCGTGCTTTTTTGCCATGAATTGAACGGAACCCGCGCCAATGTCGCTCCGTATCTTCAACAGCTTCTCGATTCCGGGTTCGATCTGTTGACGTTCGACTTTCGAAACCACGGCCAAAGCGATCAAACGGCTCACGGACATCCGACGCCGTGGATGACGACCTGCGATTGGGAAGACGTGAACGCCGCCGTTCGCTACTTGGAAGCGCGGCTCGAATCATCGAAGAGTATTTCCGTTTTCGGACTCGGCAAGGGGGCGACCATCGCATTGTGCGTTGCCGGAAGCAATCCACGAGTTCAATCGGTCGTTCTCGACGCTCCGATTCCCGAAAACCGACTTTTCGAGAAAAACTGCTGGGATCTCTTCGCCAAGGCGCTTCGGTCGTCTCGCCGCAGTTTTGCGTTGACCTTTTCCCTCTTCTTCCGTGCCGTTCTTTATTCAATCGCCTGTCCGTTCGTCGCCGCGATATGCGCCTGGCAGCGGTTCATGCTTGGACGTTGGTGCGGTTGTCGGTTTATCAATCCTTGGCCGTTCGTTCGAAACGTTCGTCAACCGATGATGATTATTCACGGACACGCCGATTCGCAGACCCGCGCCGACCAGATTCAAGCGTTCTGCGAACACTTGCCGTTCCGGCCGAAACTTTGGATCGTTTCCGCCGCCAGTCGGGAAGGATTGGGACGCATCAACGCCGAGTGTTCCCATCAGGTCGCGAATTTCTTCGCCGAACACAGCCGATAAGAGCGTCGATGCAGGGTTTTCCGTTGAGTTGCCGCTCGCCGTTCAGGGGGTTTGCAATCGCTTCGCACCGTCCGTGTGGTTGCTGAGGAGCGTTGCGATCCAACGGGTCGACGGGTTGTTCTGCAACACGATTTTACAGACCATCGTCAGTGGCGCGGAGAGAAACATTCCGATCGGGCCGAGGAGCCAGCCCCAAAAAATCAACGAGAGAAGAACGACGAGCTCCGAAATGCCGAGCCCCGCGCCGAGATAGCGCGGCTCGATGCCGTATCCGATCGCCCAATTGATGAACACGAGATACGCCGTCACGAAACAGGCGCCGGTCATTCCCTGGTCGATCAACGCCAGTAAAACCGGCGGAACCGACGCAATGATCGGACCGATGTTCGGGATGAAATTCATGAAGAAAATCAGCAGGCCCCATAACAACGAATATTCGACGCCGAGCACCCAAAGGCCGAACGTCGTTGCGATGCCGGTCAGCAAGCTGATGTATGTTTTGATGCGGGTGTAGTTCCAGGTGTCGTCGGCGATTTTGCGGAAATACTCGTCCGATAAGGCGTGATCGGGAAAGGCCGCGGCGATCTTGGCGGGCATTTTGGCCGCCTCGATCAACATGAAGACCACCATCACGGCGATCAGGAACGAATAGCTGGCGACATTCATCATCTCCTGGGCGAGCGATTTGATGTAATTCGTCACGGTTTCCAAGTCGATCATTTTCCGAAGCGAGAGATATGACAGCGTCGAACCGCTCCGGATGTCGGCGGAGCGGATCCGCTTTGTGATGGGTTGCTCCGAATCCGGCTCCAGTGATGGGCCGATCGTCGGAATGCTCGTCGGAGCGGCCGACTCGGTGGAATCATCCGTCGTCTCCGATTCCGACGTCGGCGGCGATGGTTCCGATTGCGGAATGATTTGCGGGACCGACTCTTTGAACGACTCCTCCATGTTGCGGAACTTCTGTTTGCCGACGTCGATCCATTGGTCCGCCGAACTGAGCAGAACGGAGATCTTTTTCTGGTAGGCCGGGAGCCGTCCGACGAAACTGTTGAGCGAACTGCTCAGAATTCCGATCACGCCGAGACCGAAGAGAAACACGACCATCGAGAGCGCGAGAATCGCAATACCGTCGGAAAGTCCTTGTTTCTTCAGCCAACGGAGCGGCGGCATCAACACCATGGCGAAAAAGAGCGCCAACAGAAACGGCGCAATCAGCGATTGAGCGGCGTGAACCGCCGCAAAGATCACGACGAGACAAGTCGTAATCACAAAAAACTTTGTTCCGTATCCGAAGACGTTGCGCGGCTCTTCCATAGGTTCGTTTGCTCGTGTGGTGTCCGTTAAAATCTTACCTGCAAGCGTTTTGCAGCTCGTCGCGGAGGCGGTTCATGGCGTCGGGGTCGGTGCCGCTGACGATGTAGTGCATGGTGGGGCCGTATTTCAGGAAAAGGTCGTGCACCTCGTCGCCGTCGCGGTCGATGGTCGATTCCAACGTGAACTTCGGCTCCTCGCCGTGAAGAACGACGTTTTCCTTGTTGAAGTCCTTGACGGTGATCGTGCCGTTCGGCGTTCGGCGAAACCGGATTTTTTGCATCGCCGCAAAGGTGTCGAACAGCACCGCGCCGACGATCACCGGCGCTACGATGAATCCGACACCGAACAACAGCCCGATCATCAGGAGCATATTTTTTTCCATGTCGCCGGGGCCGATCATGAAATAAAGCAGGATTCCCGTGAACGCGAAAAATTCGAACACCGCCGTGAGAATGATGAATTTCTTCGAAAACGATCCCGGGACGGGGCAGAGCACTGTTTCGCCGCTATCCTGCCGCAGTTGCATGGAATCGGTCCGCATCACACGGGTCTGCGCAAAGTCGTCGAATGTCGTCATCGTTTTCCTCGCATTGAAAAAAGAAAAGAGCCCCCAAGTGCGTCGTATGCCGAAATAGGAAACAGGATAATAACTTTCGTAAAACGGTACGTCATTCCCGCGCAGGCTGGAACTCAGAGGATCAATATCAATATGTTTTTGCATCCGTTATTCACGGAGCGTTGATGACGGATGCAAACGGTTATTACCCGTATCGTTCGGATTCCCGCTTGCGCGGGGATGACGATTGCGTTCACATGGTCGGCGGGTTGCGGGTCGAGGCTTTTTGGAGCACGATCATGAGGATGCGAAGCAGCAGTTTCAGCGAGAACGGTTTGCCGAGTCGGTCGTTGGAACCGAACTCCGCCGCCTTGGTGGCGACGTGTTCGCCGTCGTAACTGCCGAGGACCGTCATGAACACATACGGCGTGTACGGCGTACCGAGCACTTCCCGGGCCCGTTCGAAACAGGCGAACGCCGACATGTCCGGCAATTTAATGTCACTGAAAATCACGTCGTACCGTTTGCTCTCGATCATCTTGATCGCTTCGGTGCCGTTCTCGGCGGAGTCGACGAAGCAACCGTAATAGAAGAGCATCTTGCAAATCTGTTCACCGATCGAATCGTCGTTGCTGACGACGAGAATTTTTTTGTTGCGCAATTGCGGGTAGTTGCGGCAGTCGACTTCCGACTCGGCGGTCGTTTTCGGCGCGACGGTTTCGCCGACCCGGCGGATGATTTCGCGGACGTCCTGGACGTGATCCTGGACGAGATGAAGGTGCTCCGCCAAATCGAGGTCCGCTCCCCGATTGTTGGAAAGAAGGATCGCCGTTTCGACGAGGATGTTGTTGAGCGGCCGCATCACGTCGGAGAAAATCGTCGACACGCTGCGGAACGCCGCGTCCCGCTGTTCCAAGGTCAACAGGTCGAGTGTGTGAACCGCCGTCGCGACGTCGTTGGCGTAAAACTGGAGGAACATCATGTCGTTTTCGGTGAACGCCTTCGGCTTGCTGCTTTCGACGTTGAACGTTCCGATCACTTGGCCGTGGTAGAGCAGCGGAACCGTCATCGAACTCTTCGCGCCGGCGATGCCGTTGAGGTAAAACGGATCTTCCGTCGGTTCGTCCATCAGGTACGGTTTGCCGTGATACGCCACCCAACCGGTGATTCCGTTTCCGTCCTGGAAAGCGTACAGTTTTCGCTTTTTCGCTTCTTCACTCATGCCGTAGTCGAGGAGCGATTTCAAGAGGAACGGCTCCTCGTCGGAAAGAAGTCGAATTTCGATCGTGTCGAAATGGAGGATTTCCTTGGCGTATTTGATGATCCGCGCACTCAACAGTTCGACACGCGCCGTCGGGGTGAGCGATTGCAAATCCTGTTCCGATAAATCGGCGAGTTCTTTGCCCGCACCGCGAAGAAGATCGAATTTCAGTCCCGCCTTGCTTTGTTCCGTGACGTCGCGAACCAACACGAGGCAATACTTGACCACGCCGTCCGGTTCCGGAATCGGCGAGGAGATCATCTGGAACGTCCGCCCTTTGTCCCGTTGCGTGAACGTCGTGAACGTCGTTTTGCTGAGCCGGCGATTCGTGTGGAACGGGTTGAAATCCGGACCGGTGATGTCCGGATTGCCGAACGATCGGTAAAACTGTTGGCCGATCGGATCCGAATCGCAAAACTTGCCGAGCATCGGATTGCACCAGACAATTTTCTGCTTCGTGTCGACAACGGCGACCGCGACGGGTAGAATCTTTAGAATATCGTCGCTGTTCACGGTGAAGGAATCGTCCGACATGGTTCTCCTCGTCTCCATGGAAGGGGGATGTTTTTTTCGATATTATATCATACCATTCGAAAATCCGTGGGCAATACCGGTTTTTGTTCCGTTGAGCGTTGTTGATCATGATCCTGACCATTTCATTTATTTTCGCCGCATTGTTTTGTGTTGCGGTATTCGCGGACGACTCGCCGCAATGGGGCGTCGACCAGGGCCGCAACCGCATTTCGAGGGAAACCGGACTCCCGACGACGTTTGAGCCGGGAAAAAAAGAGAAGGAAACCGACGAAATCGTCGGAGCGGGGCCGAACATCCGTTGGGTGAAGCGGATCGGTTCGCGAACCTACACGCCGCCGGTCGTCGCCGGAGGTTGCGTCCTGATCGGGACGAACAACGATGTTCGGCTTGATGCGAAAATCGAAGGGGACCACGGCGTGCTGCTTTGTCTCGATGAAAAGAGCGGCGCGTTCCGTTGGCAGTACACGGCTCCGAAGATTCCGGAGATCAAGAATTTCGACACCGCACTCATCGGGATCACATCGACGCCGACCGTCGTCGGGGATCGGATTTATTTCATTTCGAACCGCGACGTGCTCTGCGTCCTCGAATTGCAGACCGGCAAGCCGATCTGGACGCTCGATTTGATTCGGGAGCTTGGGGTTCGGCAGCACGACACGAACAACAGCTCCGTGGTCGTTCACGACGGGTTGCTCTATCTTGGAACCGGCAACGGACTCGACGGCGACCACGCTTTCGTCGAAAAGCCGGACGCTCCGACGCTGCTGGTCGTCGACGCCGAAACCGGCAAACCGGTTGCCCGGGACGATTATTGGAACCGTACCGACGTTTCCCACGGACAATGGTGCTCGCCGACGCTGGGGACCGTCGTTGATCCGGACGGGCGCAAAGAACCGACGATTTTCTATGGAGCGGGGAACGGCGTCCTTTACGTCTTCAAGGCGCTCGACCGCTCCACGTTGAAATCGCCGGAGAAACTCGACGAATTCGGCGCGAATCTTCATCGGATCCAACCGGACTGGACGTTCGACGGCAACGGTCCCGAGGCGGTTGAGGAAGTCAAGCCGTTCAAATCCGGCCGCGGCAGCGCGTCGTTCTGTTGTCTCCCGCCGCCGATTTTCGTCGACAACCGGCTTTACATGATGTTCTGTTTCGATGGTTTCACCGGCGCGTCCCCTCGGCAGGCGTATTTGACGGCGTTCGATCCGACCGCCAAGGATCCGAAGTCGCGTCTCCTCTGGAAGACGTCGAACATCGACAAAGGAGCGATTGCGTCTCCCGTTGCCCTTGACGGATTACTCTATTTCGGTGACCGGGGCGGCAAGTTTCATGCGATCGACACCGAAACGGGAAAAACCGTTTGGACGCTCGATTTAAAGGGGGACCACTGGTCCGGAGCGCTCGTTGCCGACGGGAAATTGTACCTTGGAACGGCTCGGCGGATGTTCTACGTCCTCCAAGCGGGCCGGGAACCGAAAATTCTCGCCGAAATCGAGATGCCCGACGCGATTTACGCCGGCGCAACCGCCGCCAACGGAACATTGTTCATTCCGATCAACGGATTCCTCTACGCCGTTTCGGAGAGCCAAAACCCTGTTGAACGGCGTCCGGCGACTGAGTGAATGTTAAACGTGGTTTTCGAACGGAATACCGCGACATCCTCGAAAGACGCTAAAACCGTCTTCACAAACGATTGCTTTTTCGGTATAGTTTGTTGTGGAGCTTCCCGAAAGAGATCCTGTTTCAGGTAGGCCGCCTCTCGTCGAGAGGCGGCGTCCGGTACGCCGGACTCTTTTGCGCATCCCTTATCAACGAAAGACATGCGATTTCCCTTTTCCCTGACGCGCTGCATGACGCAGTACTTGATGCGGCGCAAACTGTTCGGCCCGAAATATTTTCCGCTGGTGCTCATGCTCGAACCGCTCCACGCCTGCAATTTGCGTTGCAGCGGTTGCGGTCGGATTCGCGAATACGCCGACACGGTTTCGAAGCGGCTCTCGGTCGCCGAATGTCTCGATTCCATCACGGAATGCGGCGCCCCGATCGTCAGCATTTGCGGCGGCGAACCGTTGATTTATCAGGACATCGTCGAACTCGTCGACCGTACGCTCCGGCTCGGCAAACACATTTATCTCTGCACGAACGGGCTGCTCCTGGAAGAGAAGCTCGACGACTTCATTCGTTTATCGCACAAAAACAAACGGGTCAAGGGTCGGCTGTTCTGGAACGTCCATCTCGACGGCATGGAAAAGACGCATGACGCCATCGTCGAAAAAGAAGGGGCGTTCGCCAAGGCCGCCGAGGGGATCTCCGGCGCCAAGGAAGCGGGATTTTACGTCTACACCAACACGACGCTCTATCGGCAGACGACGGTCGACGAACTGATCGTGCTTTGCGAATACCTCGAATTAATGGGGGTCGACGGCATGATGTTCGCGCCGGGATACGGCTACGAATCGGTGTGCCGCGAAAACGATTCCGTCCACGATTCGATTTTTTTGACCCGGGAAGAGACGCACGCCAAATTTCGGGAAATCCGCGAACGGCTCTCCCGATTTCGGTTGACGGCGACGCCGATTTATCTCGACTTTCTCTGCGGCGAGCTCCAATTGCCGTGCGCGGCGTGGGCGAATCCGACACGGAACGTCAAAGGATGGAAAGGCCCCTGTTATCTCGTAACGGATAAGCACCATGCGACCTATCGGGAACTGATCGAAGCGACCGACTGGTCGAAAATCGGTCCGGAAAACGATCCCCGTTGCGAACACTGTCTGATGCACTGCGGCTTCGAACCGGCGGCGGTCCTGTACACCACGCGACTCCGCGACATGCTCCGCATGGCGGTCTGGCAGATGTCCTGAAACGAGCCGGGATCCGCAATCCCGACCCTGCATGAAATACACGTCGTTTATTCCACCCCATTCGCCGATCCCCGAGCCGCCTGAGTCCCAATTCGTCGGGATGATCGTTTCTGCGCTGGTTTCGTTGGCGCTCATCGGCCTGATCCTGTTCGTTTGCGTGGAATTTTTTGCCGATCAAGCAGGGCACCCGCTCCGGAGTAACGGCCCCGAACCGCCCAAGGACGTCGAGGACCATGTC
>JAVBPI010000140.1:0-7959 GCA_031549705.1 Thermoguttaceae bacterium | reverse complement strand
GACAAAAGGCGTCACGAATTTTTCAAGTCGTTTGAGGATTCCTTCGTAGGCGTCCGGCGTCACGAGGCAATCTTCAAGGATCGACTCCTTCTGGCTCGAATGACCGCCGAATTGCCAGAGCGGCGTTACCAGACGATGAACGAAGTCGTCGCGGACTTGGATGCCATCTCGTCGGCTCGACATCGAACAGTTACGGTAATCGCTTCGCTCCTGTTGGTGGCGACCGCGTTTTGCATTTTCGTTTTCGCGCTCATGAAACCCTCCGGGCAACCAACGGTCGTCGATTCCGCAACATTGCCATTACCGACCATCGCCGTGTTCGAGTTCGATGCCAACACGTCGGATGCGTCGCTCGACACATGGCGTCAAGGAATGCGCGACATGCTTGCAACCGACATCGCGCAAGGCAAACGGCTTCAGGTCGTCGAGCGTTCCCGGTTGCATGATGTCTTAGCGGAGCATCAACTGACCGACTCTCCATTTATCGATCAAAAAACGGCCGTCGAACTCGGAAGGGGGTTGGCGGCTCATTGGATCATCGTCGGCTCCTTTCTCGCTTTCGGAGAGAACATGAGGATCGACGCCAGAATTGTCTCGGTCGAAAAGGGAACCGTGGTCGTCGCCGAGTCGGTTGACGGCAAGAAGGACGACATACTCGAACTGGAAAAGCGGCTGGCGGAAAAGATTCTCAGGGCGGTTGATTCGCTTTACCCGCCTTCTCAATCCCGCTCCGAGCCGCCGCGATCCCATGTCGACCGACATACTACGGCTCTGTAGACTCCGTGTTTTGCAGGCTTTTATCCGCTTGTTCGTTTCCGATGTACCGCAGCGAAAGGATCGCGGACAGCTTGATGTCGGGAGTGACGGAACTGCCGAGCACCTCGCCCAACAATTGGCCATGCTCCGGCTTGGAAGAATTGGCAAGCGACAAGACGGCATTCCGTTGTAATTCATAGTCCTTACTCGCCGACAGAGCATGTGTCTTAACGAAGTCCGCGATTTGTTCGGATAGTTCTTCAGACCGAGCTATCCGTGCGATAAAGAGCAAGTCCGTCAAGTGGTTTGTTTTTCCTTCGTTTTTAGAGAAAAAATCTTTGTCGTCCTCCGCGATGGACTGCAACGAATGAAGTGTCGCGGGAATTTCCGTTTGGAGTAACTCGACAAGTGATTGACGATCAATCCAACGAAATGGCAGGCATTCCATGCAAGGACGACAATCTTTCTTCATCACGTCGCGGAGATCGGTGACGCCGAAATGTTCTTCGCGGGAACCAGTGACCGGGGAGGGGCGAAAAGCAAACGGACATCCGGCAAGGTGGTATTGTTCGACATAATTGTTTTTGACCAACAAAAACGGCTGGTTACCCGACCATTCAAGCGTCGTATCCCGGTGTTCTTCGGCGATCTTTTTCGCATGATTGATTGAGATGGAAACGAGGCTCGACGGCGGTCTTCAGCGGTGGTGGGATCAGAGACGGGACTGGACGTAACGGTACGTTCAACGGTCGGGCGAATCATGGCATGGCTCCTGTCGCGGTGAAATGCGGATTCCATCACCCCCCTGGCCGATGGATTATCACGAAAATCTCCGTTTGCGCCCTGCACACGGCGGCGACAACAGTCGCCAAGATTGGCTCCTCCCCTCACTTAAAAAGAAGGGGCGAAGTGCAACGCCCTGTCGCACTCCGCAGCAACGACGACCCTGGAGCCAAGAGGGGGTCGCCGTGCAACATAACGCTATTAGAGCATCTTTCGTGGAGATGTAAATACCAATTCCGGACAAAATTATTATTTTTCCCAGAACGAAAGTGGCAGGTTTTTTGAAACAAGAAAGACATTTACAGTTTACGCGGCTTGGCGGACGCCAGAGGACATGATCCCAGGCGGAACCGAGACGTAGTGCCGTAGTGTTGGCCTAGTGCTGATCGTAGTGCTGCCCTTTTGAGCCTTGTATTCATGGGGTTTTAGCGTTTCCATAGCACTACCGGCACTATCTTTTTCAATTATCAAACCATATAAAGGAACTATGATACGGCATATAAAGATCGAAAGGTGATTTTTTAGTGTCATAGTGTCGTCAGGTCGTTGAGACCCCGTAAAATCCAGGCTCAAACCGCCGGCACTATGACCGGCACAGAGGGACAGCGCTATTTTGGAATAGTGCGAGGACGGCACCATCATCACAAAAACACGATTTCGTTACAAACGTTTTCCGCGCCTTCAGGTATCGTCCTGGCGACCAAGCCTACACGGCATCCTGTTCGCCTCTGGTCCCACCCCGCCTTCCACCCCTCAAGATCACCGCTCGTATCAGAATAAAATCTGTTCAGGCGACACCGTTCGCATTCTTGATCTTTTTTGTTTCTGCCCAATACCTGCTATAATAATATCCGTGCCAATTAGCCAGAGTTGCTCAATCGCACCTTGCACATAAAAATATCCGGGGCACACGCCGGTAAGCTCCGAGATATAATTCGATCCCCCAATTCTTGAAAGTTGCAACAGCCCTACAGTCGCAGCCGGCGCTGAAGGTCTGTCTTTTTTGCAACATTCTGGGGAAAAAATGCTGCCCCCGACGGCCTCCAGGCCGACGGGGTGACCTCTTTACCACGTTTGCGGCACTTTTCTTTATCTGTCTTTTCGTTTCGGCCCGGATGAAGCCTTAAAAACAAGGACCTGCGCCAGTCCCCCCTACTGCACACGCAGTGACTTGACGTCCTGCCAAACGAGAGTCGGGCGGTCGCCCTTCCTGATGCGATTTTTCGCTCTTTCACCGACCCGGCCCTTTCATTATGCGCAACAACAAGCACTCCAGACGGTGATACTCTCGCGCGAGATAATTGCGCCACGATATTACATTGGTTATAAGCGTAAAAAAACGGCGATAATCCTGGTAAATGAACATGACGAAATAGGTTTAGTTTGAAACCTGCCATTTCGTTGCCCCGATATTGGACCCTTGCAGCGTGCAACCGTTCGATGCCGGGGCTTTTTCATTTCTTGACCAAGGAGACTGCCATGTCCCACGTCGTCACGATCCAAGTCGAGGTTAAAGACCTCGACGCCATCCGGTCGGCTTGCCGCCGACTCCAATTGAAGGAGCCCGTCCACGGTCGGACCGTGTTGTTCGAAACCGAAGTCGAGGGAATTCTCGTTGCGCTCCCCGACTGGCTTTTCCCTGTCGTCTGCATCACGACCACCGGCGAACTGAAGTACGACAACTTCGGAGGCGCCTGGGGAGAAGAAAAACATCTCCATCGCTTTGTCCAGATGTATGGCGTGGAAAAAGCCAGCTTGGAAGCTCGCCAGAAAGGCTACAGCGTTACGGAGATGCCGCTCTCGGATGGCTCCGTCAAACTCACCATCAATCTTGGGGGTGCCGCATGAAGACGATCACCCTCATCATCGCGCCCGACGGCAAAACCAAAGTCGAAACCCATGGGTTCGACGGACAGTCCTGTACGGACGCCTCGAAGTTCATCGAGAGTGCTCTCGGTCAAAGGGCCACGGAGCAACTCAAACCGGAGTATTTTGTCAACAACAATCACACTCAACAGATGGAGGTCCGACAATGACCAACCTGACCGAATTGCTCGTGAAATATGTCTCGGCCTGTTTTGCCGGGCTCTGGATCGAAACGTACGAACCCGATGAAGCCGTGCAGGAGATCGACGCGATGTGCCGTGACGAAAACTGGAAGCTCGCGACCTGGGACATCGAACAGGGCTTGCAACACGACGGCGGCATCCAGAAGATGGACCCGCTGACCGTGGTGCAGGCGATTGGTTCCCTGTCCAACGGCGAGACGCCGATCCTGCTCGTCCTGCGGAACTTCCACAGGTTTCTTGGAAGCATCGACATCGTTCAGGCTCTCGAAAAGCAGATCGCCCAAGGGAAAATCCGTCGGGCGTTCGTGGTTGTCCTGGCCCCGGTCGTCCAAATCCCTGCGGAGTTGGAAAAGCTGTTTCAGGTATTGGAGCATCCGCTTCCGGACAAGGAGCAACTGAAGCAAATTGCGACGGAGATCGCCGGGGAACTGCCGGACGAGCCCAATACTCGCCGAGTTTTGGACGCCGCTGCCGGAATGACCCGGCTTGAAGCGGAGGGCGCCTTTTCGCTTTCCATCGTTGAGCACGACATGCTTCTCCCGGAGCCGATCTGGGGGTTGAAAGCGAATATGTTACGTCAATCGTCCGCTCTCCGGTTGTACCGAGGCGAGATTCCCTGTCTCGGTGGACTCGACAACCTCACCCGATTCTGCAACTGTGCGCTGTCGAACTCCGGCAAAGGCGAACGGGCCAAGGGCGTCATGCTCCTTGGCGTGAGCGGTTCCGGTAAATCGGCGTTCGCCAAACGACTCGGTTATTCCGTTCATCGTCCGACGTTGGTACTCGATATTGGTGCGCTTATGGGATCGTTGGTCGGCCAGACCGAGATGGCGCTACGAAAATCCCTGAAGCAGATTGAGGCAATGAGCCCTTGTGTGGTGATGATCGACGAAATCGAAAAGGCGATCACGACCGGCGGGAATGATGGCGGTGTGTCGGCTCGCATCCTCGGAACCCTGCTTTCCTGGTTCAACGACCGCACCTCCGATTCCTTCGTGGTCTGCACGGCCAATGACATCTCCAAGCTCCCGCCGGAGTTGACCAGGGCCGAGCGATTCGATGGGATCTTCTTCGTCGATCTTCCGGACAAGGCCGCTCGGGATCAGATTTGGGCGATCTATGAACACACCTACGGTCTGGAAAAACCGAAGCGACCGAACGACGACGACTGGACGGGAGCGGAGATCAAAGCCTGCTGCCGCCTGTCGAAACTACTCGACGTATCGCTCACGGAGGCCGCCCTGAACGTCGTTCCCGTCGCGGCCACGGCATCGGAGTCGATCCATGACCTCCGTACCTGGGCCTCGGGGCGATGTTTGGATGCAGCCCGTCCCGGCATCTACCAGTATCGGCAGTCGGGACGCCGGAACATTCGCCGCAACGACCCACCGCCCTCGGCGGTTGTCGCCTGATCGAACCAACATCCTGAACCTTACCGTAACGCTCCTTTCATCGGGGGCGTTTTTTATTCCACTCAATATTCTCTACATGGAGGAACCACATGACCCATCGTGAACTTTACGAAAACCTGGCCGCGAAAACCGGCGACGACCGCGAAACCATCGAACGGCTCGGCTTCGAGTTGCATTTCCCGACCTTCGAACCGGACCGCAAGGAACTCAAACGTCAACGGCGGCTCTGGCTTTGGCGGCAGGCCCGGCGCGAACGGCGGCTCGCCGACCTCGCCTCGAAACTCTCGAAATCGTAACCGGCGGCTACGCCGTCCGGCTAACCAATCAATTCAACCCCAACATGAGGATCGACTATGAGCACTCTGTTGTTTGAACCCCCGACGGAAACGACGCGCTCGTTCGGGGAGGAACTGCAAGCGTCGATGGCGACGGTGCGGCTTCAGGTCAAGTGGTTTGGAACCCGGCGGAGCGTCACCGCTTCGCAAAAGCATCGCGCCGCCGATGTGTTCGACGCCGAAAGCAAGTTTGTTTCCATGGGGAAGAAATTGCTCGATACCCAGCATCACGCTTGGAAAAAGCTGGTTGCCGTTCGCGGGAACATCCTGACGACCTGGCGTAACAACTCGCTTCCGTTCCCGGAGCCGGGCATCCGACTTATCAAACGGCGCGACCTCGATTCGTTCACGGCGACGATGAACGAACTCCGTGACGATTTGCGCGAAGCTGAACGGGAACTGGATCATCATTACGATGAAATCCAGTCGGCGGCTCGGGAGCGGCTCGGGCGGCTGTACAATCCGGACGATTACCCGGCAAGTATGGTAGGACTCTTCGAGGTTTCCGTCGATCACCCGAACGTCGAAGCGCCGGAGTATCTTCGCATGTTGTCTCCGTCGCTCTACCGGCAGGAAGCCGACCGTGTTCGCAATCGTTTCGATGAAGCCGTCAAGCTCGCGGAGGAATCCTTCTTGGGTGAACTCTCGAAGCTGGTCGAACATCTGGCCGAGCGGCTCTCCGGGACCGAAGATGGTAAGCCCAAGGTATTCCGCGATTCGGTTACTGAAAATTTGGTCGCGTTCTTCGAGCGGTTCCGACGGCTGAATATCGGATCGTCCGATGAACTCGACCGCATGGTTGCCGAGGTCCGCCGGATCGTCGGGAACACGACAGCCAACGACCTGCGGAACAGCGAATTCCTGCGGAAACAAGTTTCCACGGAACTGTCCCGCGTGCAGGCCAACCTCGACGGCATGATGATCGACCGTCCCCGCCGCAACCTTATCAGGCGAAATGGAGGCGGCAATGGAAATCGTGATTAAGCCGTTCGGCGTGTTCATCGGCATTTACACGGACACGTTCGACTACGGGGCGTTCGGCAGACCTCAAATCCGTCGGGCGTCCCACGTTGAACCGGACGAATCGGGGCATTGGACCGCCGACCTTTCTCCTGTTAACGGTCCTGTACTTGGGCCGTTCGACAAGCGGAGCGAAGCGATCGACGCCGAACTGGAATACCTCAACCTCATGTTGAGCGAGATCGAGTCCGACGACGAACAAGCAGTACGCTGAAGCGTACCACGTCAGAGTCGGGACTGCAAGTCCCGGCTCGTACATTTCTTTCACAATTATTCAACAAGGAACCAAACCTATGAAAACTACCCTCAATCGCTCCGACCTTTTCCGGTTCGAGCGACTCGTTTCCAGACTCGTCAAGTCGTCGGAACTTCCGACAACGATCGCGTTCGCTCCCTGCTCAGACGGTCTGCAATTCGCGGCATTCACGGATGCCGCCGTCCTGACCCTCACCGTTCCGTCCACCGACACGCCCGCTCCGTTCACGTTGCCTTGGGCGACCGTGAAGGAGTTCGCGTCCAAGAAGAACGGTACGATCGACCTCGATGTGAACGGCAATACCGTCGCGCTGTCGTGGAACGTGAACGGCGTACCGCAGCACCGCTCGCTTCAGTCCTTGGGCCTGACCGACAAGCGGTTGCCGTCCATGTCGGAAAACCTGATCGTGCATCCGATCACGATGTTCGACGTTCTGGTCGACGCCGGTAAATGCGTCGATCCCGACAACTCCCGATATTCGCTCGGATCGATTTGCCTCCGGGGATCGAAAGCCCAGATCATCTCGACCGACGGACGGCAGGCATTGATTCAGGACGGCTTCGCATTTCCGTGGCGCGAAGACGTGCTGTGTCCAGTGTCGAAAATTTTCGGCTCGAAGGAACTCCGCGAATGTTCCGATACCGCCAAGGTCGGATTCGAGGGTCATTGGGTGTTCTTCAACATCGGCGACGTGAACATCTGGCTCAAGGAGATTGAGGGAAAATTTCCGATGCTCGATCAGTTCACGAAGAACATCGACCACTTCACTTGGCTCCATGTCGATCCTTCCGATGCGTTGTTCGTGTCGGATCGTCTCGACAACCTGCTCTTAACGGCGCAGATGGTCCCATTGTCATCGACTTCAAGACGGCGGCGTCCGCATCGTCCAACTGCGAGCTTCAGCACGAACTCCAACTCACGGCCTATGCCTATCTGGTGCGTGAGGTGTTCAGACGGGACGAGTCCGCGTTGGAGATTCGGCAACTCGTTAAAACCAAGGTGCCGAAGATCGTCGTCCATCGGTTCCCGCCTCGGACGGATGAACACTTCAAACGGTTCTTTGGAATCGTTCGGGAGTATCTCGATTCCTTGGATCGTGGCGTGTTCAACTATCGGCCCGGCTTCGGTTGCATGATGTGCGACCAAGCCAGGATTTTCGTTTCGTAAACCATTAACGGAAGGAGGTGTCGTGAATAACTGTGGAGGCTTTGAAATCGCCGGGCTTCTGCTGATTTATGTCATTGGCGTGAATCTGGGCTTGTGTCCCTGGATGGGATTGATCATGTGCATTATCGCCGGGGTGTCGCTGTTCGCTAACGACGACCACT
>JAVBPI010000145.1:0-2733 GCA_031549705.1 Thermoguttaceae bacterium | reverse complement strand
ACTCGTTCAGAAAAAACTCAATCTCATGGCTTCCAATCCTCATTTGCTCAAAGCACTATATTTCCGATGGTGTGTCGCCGATTTTTTGTGTTGAGCACTTGCGTCAAATCAAACGTTGCAAAACTTTTGTGGAGACCTATATCAATGTTCTCCGTGAACTTTCAGTTGGTGAATTTGTCGGTCTTGCCGTCGACCACAAGATGAAGACGGTTTTAGCGAATCTTGTCGGAGGAACTGAAATGGCGACCGGTTACAGGTCCGCATCGTCGGCGACCGGTTACAGTTCCGCATCGTCGGCGACCGGTGACAGGTCCGCATCGTCGGCGACCGGTGACAGGTCCGCATCGCTTGTTACGGGAAATTTTTCCAGGGCATCCGTCAAAGGCGAGGAGTCGATTGCATGTGGTTTCGGTTACAAGTGCGAAGCCGAAGCGTCCGAAGGCTCTTGGATTGCCTTGGTCGAACGTAACGATAAAGACGAAATCATCAACGCGAAATTCGGCAAGGCCGGAACGGACATTGAACCCGACACGATGTATCGACTTGTGAACGGTGAGTTTGTCAAGGTCGAATAATAATCGCAACCAATATGCTTCATCATTACAGAAAGAAAGGAAATCATCCAATGCCGAAAATCGATTACAAAAGAATCTTCATTGAAGAACCGTTCCCCGTCTACCTCAAGAAGGGGGCAGAGTATTTGACCTCTCACCAATTGATGGACTTCGCCCGGTGTCCAAGGCTCTATCACCTGAAAAAGACAGGTGCATTGACGACCGATACGAACAAAACCAGCGCCGATATGATTCTCGGCTCGGCGGCTCACACGCTCATTCTGGAAGGCCGCCACGTTTTCGATAGCCGAACGGCAAGCGGCTGCCACGGAAAAGGTCGTAGTGAATACCGACCCCAAAAACCGTCCGACAACCCTTGAAATTGAATACTTTTAAAGCGAACAATGGCATTAACGGATATCGTTCTCGTCTCGACGAGCGGGAGCTTCCAGCTTGATACGAAAGAAGTCACGATTGAGTGGCTTGTCTTTTCCGACAACCTGAACGACTTTACCGTCGAGATCGCGAAGCAAGGGCAAGTCGAGGAAATGATCGTCGACGGCGAGGCTAAAGGATGGCTTTGGCCGGGGAGTCCTTACGTACTCGGGAACGACACGTGGCCGACCGCTTACGCTTCGAATGTCGATGTTTCCGAACGTAAAATCATTCGCGGAGACGGCCAGTATGAAATCGAATTCGCGGACGGAACCGTTCGGTTCGCCAAGATAGCACCGACCGGGACCGTTCGTTGGAAGGTCGTGCAAAAGTTCTCGACGAAATCGAGCGACAAGGGGGAAGAAAATCCGAGCGTCGACGACAAAATCACGATCAGCGTTTCAAAGGAATTCGAAGACGTTCCGTTCGAACGCGATATTCGTACCGGTAAATTGGTCCTCAACAGCGCCGGGGAGTTTTTCGTCCCGGCGGCGGTCATGAGAAAAGCGAAACGGCGCTTTGCGATTTCCCGTCGCGAAAATCCGAATCCGCTGATCAAGTCGGACGCCTACGAAAATGTTGTCAATTCGGACAACTGGTACGGAGCCGCTCCCGGTACGCTGCTGATGGAATCGATCACATGCGATTACAATGGCGAGTCGTGGGAAAATGTAACGTATAACATGATCTACAAAGCCGACGGCTGGCAAACGAAAATTCTCGATACGGGATTGAACGAACGCGAAAGCAAAGACTTCCATGCTCTCGGCGAGCTTGTGCCGATTACTTTAGGCGGCTCTGAAACGTCGGTTGCTTCACCGGCCAAACTTGACGGTCGCGGACAAAAGCTCAACGACCAAAACCAAGACGGCGTCGATATGGGTCCGTTTTGGAAGTATAACGAAATGCCGTTCCTGTTGCTGTGTTTGCCAAATCCTTACACTGTCGTTTCGAGGTCGTGATATGGCTAAAGTTGCAGTATTTACAGTGCCGACCGCCCGCCGCGTCATGACGGCGACGGAAAAGGTTGAGACTGCAAGCGTCCCTGGGATTGAAAGAATCGTCCCCTTCGAGCCGTCACCGGTTGTAATCATTAAAGACTGGGAGCGTGATTCAAGCGGTACGTGGCGATGCACCGCCAAACGTTTATGGAGAACCAACGGCGAATATATGCCAAGGGACTCCGCCAAGGGGTTTTATCTCTATTCGCCGTGCAGTTCTGACAGGCCGACGACGAGCGTAGATGACCGGGCGTACGCCATTTTTACAGGCGTTTGGGAAATAATCGGCGGAAGCGGATCGGCGGATAAATACGGCATCGTGATGGAGGCGGTGTCGAAGCCGGAAGACATTTCTGCAACGCCGCCGTCGGGAATGGGCAAGGTGAAAATCATCGGCAAGGAATATCCGACCGAAGACGCCGAAGGAAATCCGGTCGACCCGCAATACGACGATTGCGGTTGCCTGTTGCTCGCAGAAACGGAGCAGTTGCTCAACGAGCAGGTCAAGCTCATCGGGCCATTTGAGTACGACAACCCGGATTTCGATCCGGACGTCGAGGAGTCCGACGCGGACGACGAGCCAAAAAAGAAAACATACTACCTTGCTGTCGGCATCGGAGATGAATACGATGGCGTGCGGCTCCAGTCCGATCTGAATGTCTCTGGAACCTCGTCAATCAAGATCGAGAAGGGAGAGGAGGAGCTCGAATTCACCGTCCACGACGGTGTGCATCGCATGGGCG
>JAVBPI010000036.1:0-23824 GCA_031549705.1 Thermoguttaceae bacterium | reverse complement strand
ATCGAGCGCGTCGGGGGCCGACGCGGCTAACGGTATTCCATCGAAAACTATTTATTCATGATACAGCTGACGCCGCCGGCGGCGGGGAGGTACGCCTCCGTGGTATAGTCGGCGACCATTCGGTGGGCGCTGAACCGCCACGCCAAAGTGCTGATCGAGTTTTTCATCCGCTTGATCCAACCGGTCGGGAGTCCCGTTGCGTCGGTATCGTAATAAAGCGGAATCACTTCGTGTTCCAAAATATCGAACAGGCTCACGGCATCCCGTTTGTCGGTGATCTTATCGTCACGATGGCTCGTTCCCTTGCCGATCGCGAAGCCGTTCGTGCCGTCGTACGCTTCCGCCCACCAACCGTCGAGCACCGAAAGGTTCAATGCTCCGTTGAGCACCGCCTTCATGCCGCTGGTACCCGAAGCTTCCAGCGGCCGCCGCGGATTGTTGAGCCAAACGTCGACTCCCTGCACCATGTGGCGGCAGACGTTGATGTCGTAGTCTTCGATGAAAACGAACCGATTGGCGAAACGGGGATCATTCCGAAGGTTCGCAATCGTTTGGATGAATTCCTTGCCGGGATTGTCGGCGGGGTGTGCCTTTCCGGCAAAGATGAACTGCACCGGACGGTCTGCGTCATTGCAGAGTCGATTGATCCGTTCGATGTCGTTCAAAATGAGCGTTGCCCGTTTGTAGGTTGCAAAACGGCGTCCGAAACCGATCGTCAGGATTTGCGGATCGAGAACATTGCGGGCCTGATCGATCATTTCGTCCGATTCCCCACGGCGACGGCATTGACGGCTGGCTCGGCGTCGGGCGAAGGCGATCAACAAATTTTTCAGCGCGTTATGGGTTTCCCACAATTCGCCGTTGTCGAGATGTTGGACCCCTTCCCAATCGTCCGGGGAAATCGACTCTTCGGTCCAATTCGGCAGGTGCCGTTCGAAGAGCGTGTTGATTTGCCATGCCATCCAGCTCGGAACATGGACGCCGTTGGTGATGTGTCCAATCGGAACCTTTTCTTCCGGCAGGTTCGGCCAGAGCCCACGCCACATTTTACGGGAAACGACCCCGTGGAGCGATGCAACGGCGTTGGCGTATCGGGACATTTTCAGGCCGAGCACCGTCATGCAGAACGGTTCGCTGAAGTTTCCGGTATCGACCCGACCGAACGACATGAGATGGTTGTGGTCGATGCCGAGCTCTTCCCGAAGCGGTCCCAAGTGTTCGTCGATCAATTCGTTGTCGAATCGGTCGTGTCCGGCGGGAACCGGCGTGTGCGTCGTAAAGACGGTGCGCTGCGCGATTTCGGTGCAGGCGTCGTGGATGGTCATTCCGTCTTCCTGCATCCGCTGGCGAACCGCTTCGAGGGTTGCGAAAGCGTTGTGTCCCTCGTTCAAATGGTAGACGCCCGGCGTGATGCCGAGCGCTTTCAGGGCTCGGACACCGCCGATGCCGGAGACGATTTCCTGACGGATACGGGTTCGGTTATTGCCGCCGTAGAGTCGGCTGGTCAATTCCCGATCTTCCGGAAGGTTTTCCTCCAAATCCGTATCGAGGAGATAAAGTTTAACCCGTCCGACGTTCATCTGACGGACCTTTGCGTAGATCGTGCCGGTGCGAGTTTTGATCGAGACCGTGATTTTGTTGCCGTGCGGGTCGACGGCGGGTTCGAGCGGAAGGTATTCGACCATCGTGTCGAGATATTCTTCCTGCTGCCAACCGTTTCCATTGAGGTGTTGCTTGAAATATCCTTGGTTGTAAAACAGTCCGATGGCGACAAGTGGAACGCCAAGTCCGCTGGCACTTTTGACGTGGTCGCCGGAAAGAACGCCGAGGCCGCCGGAATAGATCGGGACCGATTCGTGCATGCCGAATTCGAGCGAAAAATAGGCAACCGGTTGTCCACCGAGAACGCCGACGTTTCGTTTGGCCCACGGCGTTCGGGTCGCCATGTACTCGTTCATGCGGCGGAAAGCCTGATCGATTCGTGTGTAGAGAACGAGTTCGGCGGCTCGCATTTCCAGACGTTCCGGCGTGAATTCCTTCAGCAGGGCGATCGGATTGTGTCCCAACTGCCGCCAACGGATCGGGTCCAGCGAGCGGAACAGATTGATGACTTCGGGATGCCAGCTCCACCATAAATTGTGGGCCAGAGCCATACACTTGTCGTAAAGTCCTTGAGCAGTGATTCCCGAAAGACGTCCGCCGAGCTTGGCTGACGAGCCTACGATTTTATCGTCGTCTGACATGTTTTTGCGAAAAAAGTTTAGTGGGAGGGTATAAACTGGGGCAATTATACATTAAATATGCGAATCATGCAATATAACGAAAAAACGTATCCCGCAAAGTCTATCAAGGAATTTTGTCGTCATTTTTCGTAGGAAAATCCAGCCGATCGTCCGGTTTCGGCCATTTGTTTCGTATTTTTCAGAAGTAATGGTGAAAATCAACATGCTTTGCGGCAAAACCCAAGTGTTGTTTTTGTTGGCGAACGACATTATACTGGCGAAGTCGACGGCTCATTTGATGCAATATTTGGGGAGGTGATTCCATGAAACGCTTGTTTTGCGTGCTTCTTTTTTCGTTTTCATTTTTTCTTTCCGCCACGGCGTCGAACGCCGCGGAAGCTCCCAAGGGCAGAACCGTCGATCTTTTGAACCGAAAAGACGACGGTTATCGCGGCATTTGGTACAACAACCAGCCGTCGAAGGACGAATACGTCTACAAATACAGCGGCGGACTGGGAACCTATCCGGCGAACCATTATCCGTTCGCGGTTTACGCCCCGGCAGTCGACAAGACGTTTTTCTGTTTCGGCGGCACCGAAAAGGGGACGGAAAAGTCGCTGCTCCACGAGGTTTCATATTTCGATCACAAAACCGGCACCGTTCCGAGGCCGACGATCCTGCTTGACAAGAAAACCGACGACGCTCACGACAATCCCGTGATGAACATCGACGACGACGGGTTTATCTGGATCTTTTCGACTTCGCACGGAACGGGGCGGCCATCGTTCATTCATCGGAGCAAGAAACCATACGACATCGAGGAATTCGAACGGATCGCCCCGACGAAATTGGTCGACGGCCAGGAAGTTCCGCTCGACAATTTTTCATACATGCAGATTTATCACTTGAAAAGTAAGGGTTTCGCCGCGATGTTCACGACCTACGACAAACGGGTCATGAACGATCCGAAGACGATTTCGCAGCGGACGCTCTGCTCGATGTCGAGCCCCGACGGCGTGAAATGGACCGCTTGGAAAGCCTATGCCGGAATCCTGCACGGGCATTACCAAAGCTCCGGAACGTTCAAAGACGAAAAGATCGGCGTATCGTTCAACTTCCATCCGAACGACAAGGCGTCAGGCCGCGTCGGGCTGAATTACCGCTCAAATTTGGATTACATGGAAACGGCCGATCTCGGCGAATCGTGGAAGAACGCCCAAGGTGAAACCATCGACACGCCGCTGAAGGAAGTCGACAACAAAGCGCTCGTTCACGACTATTACGCTGAAGGACTCAACGTCTACATCATGGACGTCAACTTCGACGCCAAGGGGAATCCGATCGTCCTTTACCTGACGAGCAAGGGGTACGAATCGGGGCCGAAGAACGATCCGCGACGCTGGCATACGGCGTACTGGACCGGTTCCGCGTGGAAAATCAAACCGATCACCGATTCCGATAATAATTACGATTTCGGTTCGGTTTACGTCGAGGACGGCAATTGTTGGCGGATCATCGGAACAACGGAAAAGGGACCGCAAGCGTACAACACCGGCGGCGAGGTTGCTGTCTGGACGAGCAACGATACCGGCGATTCATGGACGAAAGCCAAGCAACTCACGGCGAATAGTGAGTTCAACCAGTGCTACCCGCGGCGTCCGGTGAACGCGCATCCCGACTTTTACGCTCTCTGGGCGTCCGGACACGGACGGCGGAAATCGGAGTCGACGCTCTTTTTTTGCAATAAAATCGGCGACGTGTTCGAGCTTCCGCGTCAAATGGACGCCGATACGGCCAAACCGACAAAACAATAACCCACGGCGGATAAAACGCATGGGGTGTTTCAGGTCGTCCAGTTCGGCATCGGGACGGCGAGCATCGCGGCGATCGCACGGATGAGTTCCCCTTCCAACGCCGTGATTTTGCCGTCTTCCTGTACGCATTGGACCATCCCTTCGAAAACCTGCTTTTTGAGCGTCGGCGTCGTGAGGGCCAAGATTCGGAGCGCTTGGTCGAACAGCTTGATCGTGCACGCTTCGTTGCCCAGCATTCGGGAAGAGAGCCCCATTTTTGTCGCGATGGCAACGAAAACTTTTTCGGCCTCTTCCGGCGTGTCGTGTCCGGCATAAGCCAAAAACGAAAGAACCGCCGCGACCGAATCCTGCACCGAGGCGAGCGTCGAGTATTTTTCCGTCAATGTCGGAGCCAGACCGAAATGGACGTCGAGATCCCGCAACATCACCGCTTTGAGCGTGTACTCCAACAGGTCCATCTTCAGATCGGCGTTGATCAGCGCGTCGACGACGTTTGAAAACTGCTTGTATTGATCCTTCGAAAGAAGTTTCAGTGTCGCCGTCACTTTCATGAAGAGCGGAATCTTCATGTTCTCGCCGAGCCCTTGCAGCGTTCCGAAGGTTTTTTGGACCATTGGAAGGATCGTCGCCGGTTCCACGGCGGCAATCGCCTGGAGCTGTTTCTGCTGCACCTCGGCGTTTTCGGAGTTCAACAGGATGGCGTAAACGGTCGCTTTGGCGGAAAGCGGGTCCTGCGTGTTGTCCGAAACCTGTTGCGGCATGCTCCCGAAGATTCCGCCGGCGGCGAGAATTTGTCCGATGCCGAAACCGCCGATGTGCCCCATTCCGTTGGCCGGATTGATCTTTTGCATCGGATCGAACGGGTTCGGTTTCGGCATTTTGTCCCGTTCGTCCTGCTCCATGTCGATCCGTACCGGCTCGATATGGTCGGGATAAACGCCGTTGAACGACGGATCGATTTGTTGGATGCGGAACGTCAAATCGGGGTGCGTTGCGAAAAGATTGCCGAGCGAAAAGAAGGACGCAACATTTCCAAAGAACATGTGGGACGCTTCAGCGGCGTGTGGGTTGAGAACGTCGCTGCCGACCTCTGCGCAGCCGATCTTCTTGAGCGCCCCGGCGATTCCCGCCGGATTTCGGGTGTACTGGACGGCAGTTGCGTCGGCGAGGAGTTCCCGTTGCCGTGAAACCGCCGCCTTGATGATCGCGCTGAAGAAGACGCCGATGAACCCGATCACCATGATCGCAACGCCGCCGATCATGAGGATCGTCATGATCCCAGCGCCGGAAGAACGATTGTTATTATCGTCCTGCGAGCTTTGGTTGCCCGAGTCGAAACCGGAATAATTCCTGCCGCCGTATCCGTAGCCGTACCCCGGATTCATGTAATACGGAATCCGCATCATGTACTGACCGATCAGGGCGATCAATTGCAGGCCGAACAGGACCCCCATGAGCCGCATGTTGATCCGGCAGTCGCCGTTGACGACGTGGGAGAACTCGTGTCCGAGCACCCCTTGGAGCTCATCGCGGGTCAGCAATTCAAGCGTTCCCCGGTTGACGCTGACGACCGCCTCGTTGACGGAGGTTCCTGCCGCGAACGCGTTGATGCTCGGCTCGTTGTCCATGATGTAAACCGGCGGCATCGGAGCGCCGGACGCCAAGGCGATTTCCTCGACGACGTTGTAAAGCCGTCGCTCGGCCGGAACCCTTGTTCCCGGATTGATAAGCCGACCACCGAGCATTTCAGCGACCGCTTTGCCTCCCCCTGCCGAAAGCTGGGCCATACGGAACAGGCTTCCGCCGCCGACGACGATAAAAACGCCGATCAGCGTCAAGCTGAAAATTGCCGGATCAATCGGATTTGACGCAATGCTCTCCAACGGATCGCCGGGGCCGCCGAGCCGGGAAATGAACAGGACGACACCGTAAATCGCGCCGGTGATCAATACCATGGCGATCGAGTAAAAGAAGACCAACATGACCGTCAGCCTTCGTGCTTTTTCCTGATGTTCAAAAAAGTCCATATTGAAAAGGAAACGTTCGGTTCTTGGGCGAGTGTTTGATGAAAACGCGTTGATTGTTTTCCCCTCTCCCGGGGGGAGGGGACGGAACGGGCGTCTTTGACGCTCCGGCCAAACGGGGCGGTACTGCATCACAGAACGAAATTCTAGGCGAATTTCAAATTTTTTCAACGGGCAGCAGAACAGCCCGTCCGCGAATGATCTCGAAGAAGTGCTCCCAAATCGGTTGCGTCCATTGGTCGTTGCAGCAGGCGAGGTACGGCGTCCGGATCCACGCGTTGAGCGATGTATCAAACCACGCCTTTTCAATACCGCATCTCTTGAAGTCGACGCCGGAAAAGTCGAGCAGGAGAACGTCCGTTTCGACGGCGCCGAACCGTTCCAAAATCGGGTCCCGGGACGCCGGAGCGATCAGGAGTTTGACGTTTTTCAGCGGCACGACGTAATGATTTCGGCCGTACATTCCGGCGTAATACGACACGAACACCTCGTTGTCGCGAATCGTGACGGTCGGGTGGGTCAACTTCATTCCCCAAGACGGCGACAGCGGCGACTTCTCGTTGTTCGCAATGGCTCGCAACAAAATGTACATATATGCATAGGAAAACAGGAAAAGAACGATGAAGACGACGCAACCGAGCATGACGGGGAGGTCGAACGAGACGACGTTTTGCGAACCGTCAACGAACGCAAAAATGGAAAGAAACCCGAAAGTCGAGGCGATAAGGAGCGACGTCGGCAAACACTGCTTCCAACTTTTTTTCGGATCGATCAGCGATCCCGGATTGTCGAGCCGGGAAACGAGCTCCGGATGGCTCCGGGCGTAATCCTCGAATTCCATGGAATATTCCTGCAAACAGCGTTGACAATATTCTTTACCGTCCCACAACCGGGTCGTTTTCGGATCATCAGTGTTACAAATCGGGCAGTGGAACATGGTAAACCCCATCGAAAAGTTTTTGCCGCCGTTCATTTTGCCTATTTTACCTCGATTTAAAAAATACTTCAAGATTCTCTTACGAAAATCATGGACGGGTCACGAACGGATATCTCTTGAAACGGCACGTTTTTCGGATAGAATGAAACGCCAGATAAGGGACATGCCTCGAATATCTCGTTCCGACCATCCAGCCCGGGAAGCATTATGGCCAGTAAAATTCTCATCGCCGACGACAATGTCGCCAACGTGGAGTTGCTCGACGCTTATCTCGTCGATTTCGATTATGAAATTGAAACCGCCGCGGACGGTGCCGAGACGCTGGAGAAAGTCGCGTCGTTTTCTCCCGATCTGATCCTGCTCGACATCATGATGCCGAAGCTCAGCGGATTCGAAGTTTGCGAAAGACTCAAAGCGAATCCGAAGACGAAGAACGTCATGATCCTTATGGTGACGGCGTTGAGCGAACTCGGCGACATCGAACGGGCCGTCCGCGCCGGATGCGACGATTATCTCAGCAAGCCGGTCAACAAGTTCGAGCTGCTCAAACGCGTCGAAAACATGCTCAAGCTTCGTTCGATTTCCGACGAACTCGAACGGCTGCGACGATATATCGACGAAATGGAAGATACTTCCGGGCCGAAAAGATAGAAGACTGCCGTCATCCCGCGCATGCGGGGATCGGTACACGACTTTCTTAATACGCTTCAATATCGAGCGGAATTTATCAACGGATTTTACAGATAAAGATGTTTTTTCACGTTGGATTTCACATCTGCGGACAATTCAGTGGCAACGTGGGCTGCGTGCAGGATGGAGTATTGGGGGGCGATGAGAGGTTTTTGTGTGAACGTGTTCTTGACTTTGCCGGTTATACCGTTGTGACTGGCGTTTTTTGACGGAGTCAGGCAAACAGAGGGGAAATTCATTAAACTCACAAGAGAACTTGCCGAAAATCTTAGAGGGAACCGTCAATAGCGGCGGTTGAAACGTGTTTTGGTTGTATTCCAGGGCGTTTTCGACAAATTTATCCTTTTGAGGTTGTATGAAAAAATCGGTCTTTTTCCTTCTTTTGGCGTTCGGTTTTGTGGTCGTTTCGGCAAGTTCCCAAGCTTTCGGCCAAGGGGTGATGCTCCGTGGTGTCGGAGCGGTCAATGAATCGATGGGCGGTGCGGCGACGGCGTGTCCGTTGGATGCGGCGGGAGCGATCAACTGGAACCCGGCGTCGCTTTCCGGGCTCAAGCAGAACGAAATTTCGTTCGGGTTCGGAATGGTCATCCCGAACAGCACGGTCAGTTCGTCGTTGGTCAATCAGGATGGAGTGACCGTCGCCAGCGGCAGTACGAACGGCCAAGCAGGCTCGATTCCGGCGCCGAACATGGCGTTCGTCTGGCGGCGTTGCCCGAAAGCGCCCACGACCTTCGGGATCGGAATGTCGGCGGTCGGCGGTGCGGCAACACTCTATCCCTCGACCGGGAGCAAATTGGACAATCCGGTTTTGGGCGGTCTCTCGAAATCGTCGACCGTCGTCGTCATGCAGATGACACCGACCGTTGCCCATAAACTCACGGATCGGTTGTCGGTCGGTTTTGCCCCGGTGATCGATATCGCATCGCTGTCGATCAACCCGATGCAACTCGGTCAGCCCGTTGTTCCGGAAGCCGTGGAGCTGCACAATTACGGAACCCGATATGTTTGGGGAGCCGGTTTTCAAGTCGGCGCCTATTACGATTTCAAGAATCATTTCAAGGCCGGGTTCATGTATAAGAGCCCCCTCTGGGCGGAATCGGTCATGTACCATGGCACGAACACCAAGGGGGAACAAACCAGCGGATCGTTCAACTTGAATCTTCCGGCGACGATTTCCGCCGGTGTTTCCTACGACGGTTTCAAAAACACGATCCTTGCGATGGACGTCCGGTATTTCGATTACGCGAACACCAACGGTTTCCGTTACGGTATCAAAGACGGCAAAGTCCAGGGACTCGACTGGAACAGCGTCATCTCCGTCGCCTTAGGGGTGGAGCGAACGATCTCCAAGAAAATCAAGGTTCGGGCCGGATATTGCTGGAACGAAAACCCGATCCCCTCACGCAGTTCCTACCTGAACGTCGCCGCTCCGATGATGATCGAACATGCGCTCAGCATCGGCGGAACCTACACGTTCGCGAAAGATCTCGATTTCACCTTCGCTTACACTCACGCCTTCAATGCGACGTCGGCCGGTAACTTCCCGACCGACCCCAGAACCGGGCTGGTCGGCTACGTCAAGAACGAAGTCGAAGCGGACCTGATTCTCGTCGGCCTCGCCAAACGCTGGTAGTACGCCGCCAACGCAAATTTTATGAGTTGCCCGTTGTGCCGGAACACCGAAGGTGTCCGTGGTGCCGAAAAGCGCAACAAAAAAAACGGCCGTCGAATCATCGACGGCCGTTTTTTGTTTTCGTGTCCGGTTTCCGTTATTTGGTGTGTTGGTAAATCGCCTGGATCATTTCGATGGAGTCCTTGAAACTCTTTTTCGTTGCGAGAACGCCGTCGATCAGTCGGCGGGCGTCCGATTCGCTGTGTCCGAGGCCGATGAGCGCTTCATAGGTTTCCGAAACGACATCGATTTTCACGTCGCTGTCCGGAACGTCCCGCGCAACGAGAAGGGCGAACTTGGGAACTTTGCGACGCAATTTGGCGACGACACGCTCCGACATCGCCGGGCCGATTCCCGGTAGGCCGGCGAGAAACTTTTCGTTTTTCTCTTCGATCGCCGTCGCGATTTCCTTGACGGGACGAACCATCGCCCGCAGCGCCTTGCGAGGCCCGACGCCGTCGACGCTGCAAAACAAGTCGAAGAATTCCCGCTCCGCTTCCGCAATGAAACCGATCAGTCGCGGCGTCAACTTTCCTTGCGGATTGCCGTCGATCGAGTAAATCGTGTTCAGCGAAACCGTCTTGCCGACCTCCAATTGCAGTTGGCGACGTGTGTATTCCGAAACCAGGACCTCGTATTCGAACGGTGCCGCTTCGATCATCGCCCGTTCGTCGTGGATCGACTTGAGGACGCCGGTAATTTTTGAAATCATAATGAAAAAATTCGCCGGCGTCCTTGACGCCCGGCTCAACAATTTTTTATTCTTGAGCGATAATTTCGGTCGGATCCTCGATGGGCTCCTCGATCTGAATCGCGGTGAACCCCCGGTACGTTCCCGGTTTTCCCCAGTACTTGGGAATTCCTTCCACGCTGACCAGGAGCGGCGTCGAGACGTTTTTTTGCGTGCAAATAATGTCGCCGACGCGCAGGTTCAGGAATTCGTGCAGCCTGATTTTCGTTTCGGCAAGTTTCACCTTCAGCTCGACGTGCATGTTGCGGATCGACTTGCTGATCTTCTTGATCGACTGCGGCGTCGCCTGCTTGCGGCTGTAAGTCGTCCAGGCGTTCGTCGTCAGCTTGCCGGCGATCCGTTCGAACGAATTGTACGGAATGCAAAGATTCACGATCCCGCGGACTTCGATCAGCGCGACTTCGAAACAAAGAAGCACGACGACTTCGTTCGGCGGAACGATTTGGATGAGTTGCGGATTGCTTTCGACCTGCACGACGCTGAACTCGAGGTCCATCACGTTTTCCCAGGCGTGTTTCAACTCCTTGAGGAATAAATTCGTAACACGGGAAACGAGCCGGAGTTCGATTTCCGTGAGCGGCCGGCGCGCCATCAGGGTTCCTTCACGGCCGCCGCCGAGCAACCGGTCGATCATCGGATAGAGAATCGACGGATTGATGTCGAGAATCATATTCCCTTCCAACGGCTCCGCGCGGAGCAGGTTGAAACATGTCGGATTGTCGAGACTGAAAATAAATTCGCTGTACGTTAATTGATCGACGCTCGTCAGTTTCACTTCGACAATCGTTCGGAGCATCGCGGAGAGACCGGCGGCGAATTTTCGTCCGAATCCTTCGTGGAGCGTCTGGAGCGTTTTCATCTGCTCCTTGCCGACGCGTTCCGGACGCTTGAAGTCGTACGGCGTGATCTTTTCTTGGCGGGACCAACCGGAAGTCGCCGCCGGAGCCGTAATCGCCGGACCTTTAGCGGGCCCGGTTCCTTCCGCCGGTTTCGTCTCCCGCTTCTCCGACATCGACATGATGTTCAGGAGATTTTCAACTTCTTCCTGGCTAAGTACTTCTCCAGACACGGTTCACTTAGTTGATTTTGACGTTTCTTGCGGCTAACATTGCGTTTTTATCGGCGGTGTCGCGGAGCGGGCTGTCGGGACAGAGTCGCGCAACCTCGCGAAACGCAACCGCCGCGGTGTCGAACTCTTTTCGTTGCAACGACAATTCCCCCTTCAAATAAAGGACGCGGTCCAAAATCGCATAGTCCGGCGGATGCTGCAAAACTTTCTGCACATAAGTTTCGGCCTGTGCGAATTCTTTCTTTTTGTACGCAAGGTACGCCAACGTCCACGTCGCATGGGACCAGTATTTGCCGTTCTGATAATTTCGGTACACTCGGGTCAAGTACGAGTTCGCCCGGCGACCGCCGTTGTTCTCGATGTCGTCCCAAGCGAGAAAATACAACGCCCCGTCGACGTTTTTGTTGTTCGGAAATTCATCGACGAGCCGTTGGCAGTACTCGACACCTTTGCTCGTATCGCCGCACGATTCATAATACAGGCCGAGCAACCAAAGGGCGTCGCTGCATTGGTCCGTTTTCGACAACTCGGAATCCCCCACGACGAGTTCCAACATGTTCAGCGCGTCCCGATCCTTGTTCCGTTCAAGCGAAACACGGGCCCGGAGCAGCGCGGCCTCCGCTTTGACCGACGGTGTCGCGGTCCGATTCATCAGGTCGGCGAGTTTCGGCTCCAGCGTGTCGAACCGCTTGATCTTGTACAGCGAGTTGCACTCCTGAAGGATTCGGCGCTGCTCCGCGTCGCTCAACAGGTCGGTCGGCGTCGAACCGTTCGGTGAGTTCGGGTTCAGCGGGTTCGCCTGAGCGGGATATCCCGGCGTCGTTCCACCTTTTCCTTGCACAATGTCCGCGAGCTGATCAAGCGTCTGTTTCAGGAACGCCTGTTGATTCATGTCGCTCGGTCGGATCATGCCCGCCATCGCGGTTGCCGCCGCCTTGGCACGGTCCTGATCGCCGAGATGGGCGTAGGTCAGCGTCAACAGCGAACAAGCCCGAAAAAACGTCGTTTCATCGAGAGCCCCCTGACCGGCTCCTGAAGTGTAATTGATATAAAACTGCTTCTTTCCCCACGAATTGTACTGCGTGTTCAAGAGCTGTTCAAGGATTTGAGCCGCTCCGCTCCAATTTTGGCGATCGTATTGCGTCGTCGCCTCACGGAATCGGTCCATTTCGGAGGGGGTGTTCGCATACTGCCCTGAATTGGGGCCGTTGTTCCGGTTCGGAAATTGTCCTTGATTTTGATTCGGAAACTGTCCCGGATTCAAGCCGCTGTTTTGGCCCCAATTCGGATTCGTGTTGTTGCCGAAGTCGTTTCCGCCATTCCCCCAGTTTCCGTTATTGTTGCCGTTATTGCCGGGGCGACCGGGACGGGAGCCGTTCGACGCCTGCCCGCCGGGATACTGGTTGTTCGGGTTGTTCGGATTGCCTTGGTTGCCGGGATAATTCCCCCAACTGTTCGGATCGGTCGGCAGGTTTCCCGGAAAAGTCGGATTGTTCGGATTAAAGGGTTGCTGTGAACCACCGGGATACGAGGCACCGGAACCGATTCCCGCCAACTGGGACGATGTATCCGCGACCAGCGATTGAAGTTTCGGCCCACCGGTCATTCCGGCGTATCCGGTCATTTCGGCGAGAGCAGCGTTCGCTTTGGCGGTGTCACCGTTGTTGGCGTAGGCCAAGGTCAAGAGCGAGCACGCTTTCAAAAACGACTCTTCGTTCAATTTCCGACCGTTCGGCGGTGCGGGAATCGTGAAATAGTTGAAAACCAACCGCGGCGATGGCGACGGATTGTATTGCGGTGAGAGCATCGGCTCCAGCGTCGAAATCACCCGCTTCCAGTTTTGCTGATCGGAATAGAGCATCCCTTTGAGGAGCGAAATCTCATCCTGAACGGTCGGATCGTTCATCCGCTCCACCGAAGTCAGGAGCGTTTGGGCGTCTTTCGTCTGTTTCAAGCCGTAGAGACATTTCACCCTCAGGAGCATGTCTTCGGCGTTCGGCGTTGCAATTTGCGAGATAATCTGGATCGCCCCGTTGAAATCGCCGACGTCCGCCTTGCAGCGGGCGAGGGCTCGTTTGGCGTCGGGGACGTAAACGCTTTGCGGCCAACGGTTCAGGAAATTCGTCAGCGTTCCAACCGCTTCCTGATAGGCTCCTCGCTCATATTGGGCGACTCCCCATTGGTAAATCGCCGGTTCCGCGACGGCCGGGTTCGGATTCGATGACAACTGCCGAAACAGTTCGTCCGCTTCCATTGTTTTGTTGAGTTGGTTCTTCGCCCAAGCGAGACCAATTTGGCATTCACTGGCCCGTGCGCCCTGCGGGAAAAGCTGCAAACACTGCGAGAAATAGAATTCCGCTTCGGGAGGAATGTTCGACCGCATCGCAATGTCGCCGAGATAATACAGCGCAAACTGATTATGGATGTCGTGCGGCAGCTTTTCGATAAACTCTTCCAAACGCGGCTTGGCGATGTCAAAACGCTCCTGAACATACGGAATGTCCCCCAATCGGAACATTGCAACCCGCGCTTGCGGCTTGTCGAGACCAAGATTGATCAATTGCGCGTACCGCTGCGCCGCCTGGTCGTACTGACGCAGGTTCAGATACGATTCCGCAAGGTAAAGCGTTGCATCCGCCGCTTGGGCGGTGTTCGAATACGTCGCCAGAAAAGTTTCGAACGCCGCTCGGGATTGGGTGTACTGCTGGGCGTCAAACGCTTGTTTTGCAGCGTTAAACTGATCCGAAGCGGTGTCGCCGAAAGCTGTTGCGGCAATCAGAAAAGCGAGAATAAAAGCGCTAAAACGGGTCATCGGAGTACTCGAATTCCTTTTCGTGTGAACATCCCTGCCGCGCCGCGATCCGTATCGGCGCTCAATGTTTGCCGATGCTTGGCTCGTGAATTTTCTCCACGACAGGCGTCGGCGAAATCGGGAAAGGAGCGACCGTTTCGTGGGTTGGCCCGACGAGTGGAAGCTCGATCAACACCCAACATTGCTGGGTCGACGGGGGAGTATACACGAATTTGGAAAATCCGCCAAGACGAATTTATCTCACATTTTCGAAATGCTCTCTTCACATTCACGAAATTTTCAAATTTTTTTGCCGAATACGGAACATTCACGACAAGAACGAGTTTGAGTATTTCAGAGGGTTGATTTTTCGGAACCATTCTCAACCGGTTTGAGATATTATTTTTTATTGAAGGAGAAACACGATGAAAAAGATGATGTTGGCGATTGCCGTTCTCGTTGCGGTAACGGCATTGACACTTGCCGCTTCGGCGCAGCCGGGCGGAGGCCGGGGCGGACGTGGACCAGGCGGTCCCGGCGGACCGGGAGGCCCAGGGGGACCGGGCGGACCGGGAGGCGGAATTGTTGGATTGCTGCGTAATCCGGAATTCAAGGCACAGCTCGGCTTGAGTGATGAACAGGTCCAGAAACTTGAAAAAATTGCCGAAGACGCACGCGGAAACCGTCCGCCGCGCCGCGAGGGTGGTGGACCGCCGTCGCCGGAAGAAATGGAAAAGATGCGATCCGAAATGGACCAGCGCCGCAAGGATATGCAAACCAAAGTCAATGAAGTCTTGACGCCGGAACAACAGGCCAAGGCGAAAGTTCTCCGTTTCCAGATTTCCGGCGGACTGAACGGCCCGATGATCAACGCCGAATCGTTGGAAGTGCTCGGCTTGACGGAAGAGCAGAAAACGAAGCTCAACACCTTGGAAGAACAACGCCGTGAAGAATTCCGTGCCAACATGGAAAAACGCGGACCGATCGATTGGCAGAATCCGGAAGAACGCCGCAAAGCCGGCGATGAAATGCGGGCCAATGGGGAAAAATTCCGCGAAAAGGTCGAAGCGATCCTCACGCCGGAGCAAAAGGACAAGGCGGCAAAGCTGACCGAGGAGGGAAAAGATCTTCGCGAAAAATTCCAGCAGCAGTTCCAACGTGGACGTGGCGGTCGCGGTGGCGACGGTCAGCCGCCGGAATATCGGCCAGGTTCCGATTCGTGGCGTCCCGGTCAGGGAACCAATCGACAGGGAAACTCAAACCGTCGTTCGTTCCCGAAAGCGGATGATGCCGAGGAAAAATAAGTTCATCGGATTGGATTTTTCACCTCAATCGGGTACAATAAACAAGGGTGCCGTTTCACGACGGTGCCCTTGTTCCGTGCTATCCGCCAACAATTTTGCCGATATCCCGCGTCGTAATGGACCGGAATGGAGAATACCATGAAAAAGTCGTTCCTTGCTCTTCTCGTGTTGGCACTCCTCGTCCTGACCGTCGGTGAATCGGTCGCTCAAACGTATTATTATGAAGGGGGATCGATTTCGTCCAGCGATTTGCGACGTGCCCGCCCCTATAAGAAGGGGTCGTATCTTTTGCAGGGATCGAAAAAGGGGATCATCTGGATCCCCAAACACGACTATCGCGGCCAACGGTATCTCGAATTGGTGCTCGAACACATGATGCAGGGGGGAGTTGAAATCCGCGATTACACCGGTGTTCAGATTCGGTCCATTATCGGCGGCTCCCATGGAACCGCCAGCGTTCTCGCCCTGCTGATGGATGCCGAAACGAGAGAGATTCTCGGAATCAACAAAGAACAAGGGGAGAAGATTAACGAAATCGGGACTCAGTTTCGGCAGGAACTGCATGAACGGATGCTCGCTCTGGCCCAAAAGAATCCGAAAATGTCTGCTTCGATGGTCGCCTTGGCACGCGCTTCGGAAACAGAACGTCTCTCCGTACCGCTCCGTGCTCAATTGGAAAACGTCCTCTTGCCGTCGCAATTCCGACGCGCCCAGGAAATCGTGTTTCAAATGTACGGCGGATTCGATACGGCGGTCGTCGACTTGGACATCCTCTCGCTCTTCGATCTGACGCGGGAGCAGCGGGAAAAATTGGAACTCGTTGCCGAAGATGCCAACCAGCGTCGCAATCGAATTATCAACGATCGGACGACCGGTCTGAACACGGCTGCGGACATCCAAACATTCGACGGCGCCATCACCGAGCTGGCGCCGTTGATCGCTCAAAAGGTTCGCAATGTTCTCACTGAAGAACAACGAAAACGCGGAGACGATCTCATGGCGAAAGCCGTCGAGGTCCAAAAACAACTCGGCCTTACCGAATAATGTGGGGGCAAAAAGAAATGAATGGCGTCGTGTTTTGTAGGGAGCGTAGCGAAGTTCAAAACATGGCGGAACATACACGGCAGTCGGTCAAACAACGGATCAAATTTTTCACCTGCTCGATAAAGACCATGAAACAGCTATTTTTTGCGGCAGTATTGTTCGTCGGCGTAACGCAGTGTTGTGTTGCACAACAAACGATGTCCCGAACGCAGTTCAAGCAGATGCAGCAGGCGACCGCCCAGATGAAAGCGGTCGAACGATTCGAACACCAAAAAGAAGTCCTCGAAAGAAGGCAGGAGAACAACACCCGGGCGCTCGTCACGATCCTGTTCGAGGAAGATATCCAAAAGGGACTGAAAATTACGGAAAAGCAAAAACAAACGCTCGATGCGATTCATAAAAAACTCGACGAGGAGCGAAAAAAGATCACCCATCCCGAAGGCCGTCAATTCGCGAACAAGGAAGAGCGTTTGGAATATCTCAAAACGAAAGTCCCCGAAATTCAAGCCCTGACGCTGAAATGCGGCAAAGCGATCAAAGAGGTGCTCACGGAAGAACAGCTCAACGCCTACGGACGGCACATTACTGCCGAAAACGCGAAGCAACTTTGGGAACGCCGCATGGGAATCGAGCCTGAAGTAAAACCGAAACCCGAAAAGAAAAACGAAAAAAAATAACTCCGTCCCAATCATCGCTTGCGTTTTAGCCGCGCAGCGCGCCCCCGAACTCATTATTCCACATTCATGCAAAATTTCACGTACCACAATCCGACGAAAGTTGTTTTCGGCCAGGGAACCCTTGACAAGATCGGCGCCGAAGCGGCTCCGCTCGGTAAAAAAGCGCTGTACGTTTACGGCAAGGGTTCGATAAAAAAGAACGGTGTCTACGACAGAACAATGGCGTCGCTTCAGTCGGCGGGGATCGAGTTGATCGAGTTCGGCGGCGTCAAGGCGAACCCGGTGCTCTCCCATGCCCGTGAAGGGATCGAATTGGCGAAACGGGAAAAGGTCGACATGATCGTCGCCGTCGGCGGCGGCAGCGTGATCGACGAAGCGAAGGCGATCGCGGCTGGAGCCGTCATGGGCATCGACGTCTGGGAGTTCTACGCAAGGCGGTACACGCCGACGGCGGCGCTCCCGCTCCTCACCGTACTGACGATGTCCGCAACCGGTACGGAAATGAACGGCGGAACCGTGATTACAAACGCCGAGACCAATGAAAAGCTCGGTATGGGGAATCCGCATCTCTATCCGAAGGCGTCGATCATGGACCCGACGACGCTCTTCACGGTTCCCAAAGATCAAACGGCATACGGGGCGGTCGACGCAACGACGCATCTGCTCGAAAGCTATTTCACCTGTGAGGACAAGTTCACGCCGATCCAGGACCGTTACGTCGAGGGAATTATCCGCACGTTTACGGAAATCGCGAAAACGATGCAGGACAAACCGGACGATCTTCAAGCCCGCGCAACATTTATGTGGGGCGCAACACTCGCTTGGAACGGTCTTGCCCCTGCCGGAGTCGGGAAATGGTCGACACCGAACCACCTGATCGGACACAGCATGAGCGCGTTGCACGACACGCCGCACGGAGCGTCGCTGTCAATCTCGCTTTCCGGTTGGATGCCGTGGTACGCCGAACGAAGCGACGACGGATCCGCCCGACTTGCGCAGTTAGGGAAAGCGGTCTTCGGTATCGTAGCACCGTCCCCTTTCGACGCCGCCCACATGACGATTGAAGCGTTTCGAAATTGGTTCCGCTCGCTCGGAAGTCCGACGAAGCTCACCGATATCGGCGTCGACGATGCCGGTCTGATGAAAGTCGCCGAGAACATCGGACACTGTTCGCCGCTCTGGGGTTTACCCGAGTACACCGCGAAGTTCTGTGAAGATATTTTGAGACGCTGTCGGTAAGCATGACGAAATCCACGGCACCGTCATTCCCGCGCAGGCGGGGATCTGGAGAGCAAACGTCGAAGTACCGTTGCATCCATTGCTTCGAAAACATGAACAACGGATGCAAACGGTCAGCACTCCTTTCGTCTAGTTTCCCACCTGCGCGGGGATGACGTGTTTTTTGCTTGCATATTTCCATGCTCCACCACCGCATTCTCTTCACGTTTTTTCTCGGCGCTTATTTTCGGAACGGTTTTTGCCGCCGACACGAAGAAAATCGTTTTCGTCGCCGGACCGGATGTTCCCGAGAACGGTATTCCGCCGGCGGTTCCGACGTTCGAGGAGTTGCTCTTGACCCATCCGAAAGAGTCCGACCTGAAACCGGAACAAGTGGAACGGATTCGAAAAATGCTCGACGGTTGGAAAAACGAATTTTAACGATCAACCAAAGACACCATGCCAAACGCCTCCTGGAAAATTACCTTCATCATGTTTCTGGTTTGTGCGGTGGTATACGTTCACGCCGCGGAATCAAAAAATCCGAGCAAAGGGAAGTCGGAAACAAAAGCGACCGGTAAAGCTGCCAATCGGGTCGCCGACCGTGTCGTGGAGAAGGCGAAAGAACAAGCCGACAAGCCGCCGTCGACGGACATTCGGTCGGCGTTCGAAAAATCGAACGAATTCAAACCGGTCAATCGGATCGACGAGTTGATTTACGCCGGACTGAAAGAAAAAGGGTTCGAACCCGCTCCGCTCTGTTCGGACGCCGTGTTCGTCCGTCGAATATTCCTCGATATGATCGGCACGCTCCCGACCGAAAAGGAAGCCAAGGATTTCATCCTCGACACGGACCTGAACAAGCGGGCGAAATTGATCGAAACGCTCTTCAACCGTGACGAGTTCGCCGACTACTGGGCGATGAAATGGGCCGATCTCCTTCGTGTCAAAGCAGAGTTTCCGATCAATCTTTGGCCGAACGGAGCGATGGTCTATTACCGTTGGATTCACGCCGCGATCCGTGACAACAAACCGTACGACAAACTCGCTTACGAACTCCTGACCGCCGACGGGAGTAATTTTCGTGACGCTCCATCCAACTTCTACCGCGCGGTCCCGCAAAAGGACGCCGAGACGATTTCGGAAAATGTTGCGCAAACATTTCTCGGCGTGAGGATCGGTCCCTGGCCGGAAGAAAAACGAAAAGACATTGCGGTGTTCTTCTCCCGTGTTGCTTTCAAAGGGTCCGCCGAATGGAAAGAGGAAATCGTTTATTGGGACCGCAAACCACTCGATTCGCCGAACGTCGTTTTTCCCGATGGAACCAGGGAAGCCGTCAAGCCGAACCAAGACCCGAAAGTGGTGTTCGCCGCTTGGCTTGTTTCGTCGAACAACACCGAATTTCGGGAGAACCTCGCCAACCGGATCTGGTATTGGCTTCTCGGTCGCGGTCTCGTCAACGAACCGGACGATTTTCGTGCAGATAATCCGCCGATCTATCCGGAGTTGCTGGCGTTTCTCGGGCAGGAACTCGCGAACAACAAGTTCGATCCCAAACATCTCTATCGGATGATCCTGAACTCGCAGATTTATCAACAGTCATCTATTCCGAAGACTCCGGCCAAGGCGAATGCGGACCATACGCCGTCGGATTTCTTCGCGGCGTATCCCGTACGGCGCTTGGAAGCCGAGCTTTTACAGGACGCGTTCAATAAGATTTTCGACGTTCGGATCGGATACACCAGCGAGGTTCCGGAGCCGTTTTCGTTCGTGCCGCCGCGTATTCGAACGATATTGCTTCCCGACCCGAGCGTCAGTAGTTCGTTCCTGGAAATGTTCGGCAGGGCAACGCGTGACAGCGGCATGGAATCGGATCGGAACAATGACGTGACGGAGTCGCAGCAGTTGTTCATGCTCAACTCGACGGAGATCAACGAATGGGGGAAAAAGTTCATTTTGCGTTATCGTAATGCCGGCCGCTCCCAACAGGATCGCATGGCGGTACTGAACAACATTTGGCTGACGATTTTGTCCCGCTATCCGACGCCGTTGGAACTGCAACGGTTCGCCGCCGACGTGCAGGAATCCGGCAAGCCGCCGGGCGAAAACGTGCAGGATCTCGTCTGGACGCTGATTAACACGAAAGAATTTTTCTGTCGACATTAAAAACCGCACAAAATTTGATGCCGCGCTGAGTTTTCACCCCTCTCCCTCCGGGAGAGGGTTAGGGTGAGGGGCTCTGTGGTTGGAAAAATGAAAAAGTTCAAAAAATCAATGCCTCTGTCCTTTTCGTTTTTCTTGTTCGTGCAATGTTAATCAGCGTCGAACGCCCCTCACCCTAGCCCTCTCCCGAGGGAGAGGGGAAATGAAAACATCCGTAAATGTTATGGAAAATCAACCGACTATCGACAACCCGGCAATCGCCGCTCCTTTACCGGAACGGAAAAGCATGAATCCGCCGTGGGTCGGCGTGCTCATGGGATTCATGCTTCCCGGTGCCGCTCATTGCTTCGCCGGTCGAACGCTTGCGGGAATTCTTTGGTTTTTCAGCTGGGTGATTTTCAGTGCAATTGCGTGCATGTTGCTTGCAACGCCGGGAGAAACAGCGGTCTGGTTTGCTTTGTTGTTCGGTTGTATGGCGGTCATGATTTTTTTGGCGATGCTCGTTTCCTCTTATCGTCCGACTCGTCGGCTTGGAATCGTCGGCTGGATTCTGTTTGTCGTTTTTGTTTATTGTTTCAGTGCGTTTATCATTCCTCTTCTACTTCAACAAACACTCAAAAGATTTTGTGCGGAAATTTTCGTCATTCCGATGATGTCCATGTCGCCGACATTAATTGGATCACCACCGGACGCCGATCAGTTGAAGGATTACGACGGTCCCGCCGTGAACGACCGGATTGCCGTCAACAAAATGATCTATCGTTGGTCCGATCCCCAACGGGGCGATCTTGTTGTTTATCGGGCAACTACAATGGACGGCAAACCGACCCATTATGTCAAACGGGTCGTCGGACTCCCCGGCGAAAGAATCGACATTGATCCGCCGTATGCCCTGATCGACGGAAAACGCTTGACGACTCCGTCGATTTTCGAGACGATGGCGGAAAAGAAAAACGGCTTTTCAGGATACTGCCGACTCGAAGACATGGGTATTGGGAAAATCGAAATCGATATTCCGCTCCCCTTGAAATTGGGACCGGACGAGTATTTCGTGATGGGAGACAATTCGCCGCGCAGCATCGACAGCCGAATGAAAGGACCGGTCAAAAGAAACGACATTGTTGGAAAAGCAATTCGAATCTATTACCCGTTTTCGAGGTTTAAAGAATTGGAATAATCGTTTTCACAAACACGGTGAGAGGTATTCGTCCCCAACGGGGACCAACAATGTAGCCCAGGGTAAGCGGTACTCCGCGCAACCCTGGGTTTTCGAGCAACAACAACACCCGACCCCAACGGGGTCGAACAAGACGCCTAGCTATTGCACCCCGTTGGGGTGCAGCTTATTGGATGAGACATTTACCGGGGGTTGCGCCGGAGTACCGGCTTACCCCCGGCTACATTGTTGAACCCCGTTGGGGTTGAATCGATCATAAACGTAATCGGACAAAATTGTACAATCAAAAATCCCATGACCACGACACGTCGCGAATTTATGACCGCAGGTCTCGGCGCCGCCGCGTTGGCGTCGCTTGGCAAGTTCTCCGTCACTGATGCAGCCCCCGTTCCGAAGCGACCGTTCAAACCGGGAAAGGCGAAGTCCGTCATCCAAATCTGGATGTGGGGCGGTCCCGCTCATTTGGATACGTTCGATCCGAAGCCCGGCGCTGGAAAAGCGTACTGCGGACCGAACGACAAACCGATCACGACCAATGTTCCGAACATCGAGATCAGCCAAACGCTTCCGATGCTCGCGCAGTGTGCCGACATGTACTCGATCGTCCGTTCGATGACGCATCCGACCGGACACCACGAAACGGCGTCGTACATGATGCAGACCGGTCGAGCTCCCGGCGGCGGATTGGTCTTTCCGTGCGTCGGTGCCGTGACCGCTAAAATGAAAGGTTACGACGCCGGTTACGATAATAAGATCCCGCCGTACATCGTGATGACGACCTCGCTGGGCCGCTTTTCCGAGTGCGGATTTTTGGGACCGAAATACAAACCGTTCGTGACAGGCGGCGATCCGAGCAAGCAACCGTTCCTCGTTTCCGGATACGTCGTTGAAGGGATGACCGAGAAACGGCAGCTTGACCGAAAAAAGATGCTCGAATCGCTCGACGTTTACGGCGAAGCGATGGGGGACAATCCGCTGACCGAGGAAATCGGCGTTGCGCGGGACAATGCGTACAATTTGATGCTCGGCGACGCGGTGAAAATCTTCGACTTGAAAAACGAACCGGAGAATATCCGTACCGAATACGGTAAAACGTGGTTCGGCCAGGCGTGTTTGATGGCCCGGCGGTTGGTGCAGATCGGCGTTCCGTACATTGCGATCAATTACCGGGGCTGGGACTCCCACAAACGGCATTTCGAAATGCTCGACAAACGGCAAACGGAATGGGATCGCGGTCTCTCGATGTTGCTCAAGGACTTGCGCGACACCGGGTTGCTCGACTCGACGATCGTATGGTGGGGCGGCGAGTTCGGTCGGACGCCGAAGGTCGGTTGGGAATCGCCGTGGTTCGGCGGTCGCGGACACTATTGCAAGTGTTTCAACGCGATGGTCGCCGGCGGCGGCTTCAAAGGGGGAACCGTGGTCGGCGAATCGAACGCAACCGGCGAAGAGGTCAAAAGCCGTCCCGTCGCTCCGCAGGATCTGCTCGGGAGCATTTACACGCAACTCGGAATCGATCCGGACGCCGCATTACCGAACGAAAAGGGGATCGACGTGACCGCGATGCCGCCGGAATCCGAAGCGGGCCGACTGTACGAAATCATGGGATAACGGGCCGTTGTTGTTGTCGGAACTGTTTTACCCGCTGTTCAATTTTTCCATGTCGACTCCTTCATACTGCAATATCTAATGTACAAGAGGGACACCGGTGTTGCTCGCCGGGATTTCTCTTCCGGCGCGGACGCCGTGCTCCTCCCAAAAGTTGGTGCCGTCGACGATCAATCCGAACATCAAAGCCCGGTGATAAGGATACGTCGACTTCCACTCCGATTTGCCGAACAGGATTACGAAACACCGCCGAGCAAGAAGGATGAGCAAAATAGCGAGACCCTGGAAGGCCAATTTGTGTAGAACGACAAGCCCAAAGGGGGCGAATACATTGTTTCACTCAAACCTCGAAATCCTCAGTTTCGGATTACTCGAAGACGAGCAGCCCGAGCCCTTCCTTGAGGTCGAATGAGTTTTCAGCGTTCCAACATTCGATACCGCACCCCGGAACGATTCGTCGGACGCCGACTCCCCATGTGGTCTTCGGCAACGGCGGTAGATTCGTCAGCGATTCCATCGGAATCGCCGCTTCGACGTACCAGTAGTCCTTATCTTCACTGCGGGCGACATACCAGCTTGGGCTCCAGCTCTTGTCGCCGCAACAAGCGTCGACGACCCAGCCGCGAGAGTCAACAGTCAGAGAATAATAGGTCCCGTAATCCC
>JAVBPI010000083.1:0-16324 GCA_031549705.1 Thermoguttaceae bacterium | reverse complement strand
TCGCCGAGCCGTTTTCCTTGACGGAAGTCGACGTGCCGTCCGGCATGAATTCTCGTACAAACATGGACGCCGCGTTGCCCGAACAACGCGAGCATCATGTACGAAAAGCAGTATCGGTCGAAGATCGCGACGTCGCCGCTCTCGAACGAGCCGAGCATTTTGCGGGACCTGCCGTCCAAGCGTTTGGAGCTTCCGCTCCGTTGATGAATAACCGTTCGGATAGTCGCTTCGCTCCTGATCCTCACTGCCGTTCCCATAGCGCAACGGTTATGTTTTCAAAACAACAATACAACCGTTGTACTGTTCTGGCGGCAAGTGCGGACTGGGAGCGAAGCGACCATTCGACGATTGGCCACGCCGAGCGGAAGCTCGAAACGCCTGGACGGCAGGTCCCAGATGAAGCGGATGTTTGCCGACGCTCCGACTCAGGAGCCGAGCGACCGAAGGGTCGCTAAAAAAAGGGGGCCGTCGAGGTTCGTCGTTTGTGGGTGAAAAAGGGGATGCCGATTTCATTCGTGAGCACCTGGGAATCCCGGGCTGCCGGGCGTTGTTGCGTCTTGATAAAGAAGTTCGTCGTCGAGATGAACTTCTGTCTGATGAAACACGCGACTTCGTAAGCAGTCTTGATCCCGCCGAGGTTCCGGCGTCGACGTTCCAAGAGTTGATTTCCCGTCACTGGGAGATCGAAAACTGCTTGCACTGGCAGAAGGAGCGGTATTTCGAGGAAGACAAGCATGTGGTTCGCCGTCCGGGTTGGGCAAGATCTGGACGGTGCTGACGAATGTGGCGGTATCCTTGGCTCGACTGCTCCGCAACGGCGTGCGAACCTTGCGAGAAGTCCACGAAAAATGCCACGCCGATCCGACCGCCGTCGCCGAACGGCTCGGATTCGATCCGTGAAACTTGGCAGCGGCGTGACCCGGCGATAAGAGGGACTTGACGGGATTGCTCTTTGGTGTAAGATTTTCGGTTCTACTGGATCATTTTGTTATTCTAGCATCAGGAGTAAAGAACGTGTCGATCAGCGAACGCCACAAAGAAATTCGACGTCGCCGTAAGCGTCGGGCCAATTATGCCGCGATGAAGTCGAAAATCGCCAAAGCGGATCCCTCGCAACGTGAAAAAATGTGTGCGAAACTGCGAAAAATGACTCCCGGCGCCGACGAGTTGATCAAAGCGTGGGGAATTGAAAAATAAAGGCGGGACACTGTGCTGCGTCGTGAAGCCGTTTCGGCGTCTGTCGTTCGGTTGACGCTTCATCGTCCCGATCGCTGCAACGCCCTTTCCTTGGGTCTTCTTCGGTCGCTGGCCGAACAACTCGAATCGCTTCAGAGCGACTCGAGCGTTCGTGTATTGCTTCTCGACGCCGAAGGAAATAATTTTTGCGGCGGCCTCGATTTTCAAGAGGCCGTTCAATCTGACGATGTCCGGCTGTTGTCGGCCCTTGTTGCCGGAATTTTGGTCCGATTGCGATCACTGCCGCAAATTGTCGTTGCCGCCCCTCGTGGAGCCGCCCGCGCCGGTGGAGCCGCTCTTCTCGCCGCTTCGGATATCGTTGTTGCAGCCGATGACCTGAATATCGCGTTTCCCGAAGTCCGACGCGGATTGGAGCCCGTGCTCCTTTTTCCGTTGCTTCGGCGAAAACTCGGCGATTCAGCGCTGCGGGACCTTCTCTTTACCGGACTCCCGGTCTCCGCCATTCGCGCCCAACAGATCGGTTTGGTGCAGCGAATCGTTCCGCTTGGTTCCGAACGTTCCGAAGCGGAATCACTTGCTTTTGAGATTTGCCGTGGAGAAACCGCTGCCGTCCGTACCGCCAAAGAGTTGCTCCTTGCTCACGACACCACGTTATACGGCTGTTCACTGGAAGACGAACTGAATCTTGCCCTTGAAGCACATATCAAGTCTTGGCACTCCGCCGCCGCCCAACGGGGAGTCGCCGCGTTTCTCGAAAAACGGGATCCGGCCTTCGAATTCGAAAACGATTCGGTCGCCGATTTTTCGTTCCCCGTGATTGCCGATTCGGCTAAAAAAGAGTAAAGTGTAGAATTATCATGAGTCGAGACCTATTGGCCCCGACTGTGCCAAAAAATCGTCTGTTGCCATACCATGGCCGTCGGGAGCGATAGATCCCGGCTCGTACTCCCTCGTTCGCAAAACACCATGTCGAGAGCTCCTTACAAACATCGGATTTGGGACCGCAACGAAACGCTTCCTCACGACGAACTTCGCTCGCTGCAGTTCATCCGGCTCCGCGAATGTGTACGCCGCTGTTCCAAGGTTCCGTTTTATAAGAAAAAATTCGAGGAGCTTGGCATTTCGCCGGAATCGATCCGTTCCGTGGAGGATGTCGAGCGGTTGCCGTTAACGACGAAAGCCGATCTTCGCGAGAATTATCCGTTCGGATTCGTCGCCGTTCCGCGAGAACAAGTTGTCCGGTATCACGGCTCCTCGGGAACGACCGGTAAGCCGACCATGGTCGCTTACACGCAGAACGACCTTGATCTCTGGGCGGACCTCTGCGCCCGATTTTTGGTCGCCGGCGGCCTTGAAGCGCATCACACGGTTCAAATCGCCTTCGGATACGGCCTGTTCACCGGCGGTTTCGGTTTGCACTACGGTGTCGAACGGGTCGGCGCGGCGGTGATTCCGGCGGCGTCCGGCAACACAAAGCGGCAATTGATGCTCCTGCAAGACATGCAGTCCGACGGTCTTGTCTGCACGCCGAGCTATGCGCTCACGATCGCCGAAGCGGTCAAAGCGGAAAAGATCGATCCGAAGTCGCTGGCGCTCAAGTTAGCGTTTCTCGGCGGCGAACCGTGGACGGAATCGATGCGGGAAGCGTTGGAAAACATGTTGCCGGTCGAAAGCTCCAACAATTACGGGTTGAGCGAAGTGATCGGCCCCGGCGTCAGCGGCGAATGCCAGACCCGCACGGGAATGCACATTCAAGAGGACCATTTCCTCGTCGAATGTGTCGATCCCGACACGTTGCGGCCTGTTCCCGACGGTACGCCGGGGGAACTTGTCATCACCTCGTTGAGCCGTGAAGCGTTCCCCGTGATCCGTTACCGAACCCGTGACATTGCCGTTCTCCGCTCAGGAATCTGCGATTGCGGACGAACAACCGTTCGAATGGGCCGCGTCATCGGACGAAGCGACGACATGTTGATTCTTCGAGGCGTCAACGTATTTCCGTCGCAGGTCGAGGAAGCGCTCCTCGCCGTCGAAGGGGCGGCCCCGCATTACCAAATCGTGGTCGAACGACCGCACACGCTGGACGAAGTTACGGTCCGCGTCGAAATTTTGCCGGAAAACTTCTCCGACAAACTCGCCGACATGACGCACCTGAAGGGGCGGATCGTTGAAGCGATTCGACAGATCACCGGAATTCTCATGGAAGTCGAAATGCTTCCCCCGATGACGCTTGAACGGTTCGAAGGAAAGGCGCGGCGAGTCGTCGACAACCGCAAAAATACGTTCGAGAAGGCCTGAGAAAATTCGGAGCGGACAGAAGTTTATCTTGAGACGACGCTCTCCGGGACGCCGATGTCCAGAACGGAGAGCCTGCCCAAAAACGGAACGGCATCCAGTTGCAGGAATCCGGTTTTCGGACGGACGAATGTCAAGGTTGCGTCGGCTCGAATTGTCGGCGAATTGGGAATTCCGGTGTCGGCGTTCAGGCCGCTCGGAACGTCAATCGCAACGACACGGACACCGTGCTCTTCCCGAACTCCGTTGATTGCCCGAATCACGGAAGCGATTGGCTCACGGGGGGCGCCGACGGAGCCGGTTCCCAAGAGCGCATCAACGATCAACGCCGATTCTGCAAGGAAACCGTCACGCTGCGGCAAAACCCGAATCGGAACGTCGCAGTGCTTCAAAATCTCGTAGTTTGCCAAAGCGTCGCCGGTCAATTCAGTCGGGTCCGCGAAAAGGAACACCGTCGGTAAAAACCGTCGGATTTTCAGATGCCGGGCGATCACAAAGCCGTCGCCGCCGTTGTTCCCCTTGCCGCAACAAATCGAAATGGGGCCATCGTCGATCATCTTGACGATATGATCGACGCAACCTCTTCCAGCGTTCTCCATGAGAACGAGGCTGTTGAATCCCAAGACGTCCACGGCGATCTGATCGACCCGCCGCGACTCTTCGCATGACAGTGAATGCGGCAACACGAATCTAGAGCGAAATCGCGGAGACGGGACAGACGTCGATACAGGCACCGCATTCACCGCAGGTATCGGTGTCGACGCACGCTTTTTCGGCATTCTGTTCGATCGAAATCGAGTCGAGCGGACACGACGAAACGCATTCACCACATCCGGTGCATTTTTTCGGGTCGATGGCAGCGGCCATGGAAGTCTCCTTGTTGAGTTCTGTCTGAATGCATTAATTCTAGCAAAGCGATGCAACCCTGTCAATTTTGTTTTTTCGAACGGTCAGCGTGCCCCAATTGAGCGGCTCATCGACATCGGAAGAGGGGACGGTAATGTCGGCGTCATATTTGCCGATCTGCTCAAGGGGACCATGTCGGCAAGGAAACGGGGTTTCCATGACCCGGACATTGTCGCTCCATTTACCGCTTCGATGCGGAACCCTCCCTCGGCGTCGCCCGCACTGCCAGACATCGCGGGCGGTTCGATCGTCAATGTTTCAGCCCAGCCGCGACCTCTCCCCGACATCAAGTTGAGACATCGGCTCGAAATGTTGCGCCGGACAATTCGGATGTTTTTGGGTTAAAACGCGCAACCGATCACGAATGTGGGCTCATGTCTATCGATAGGTCGAATGCGATACGCAAAAATTTGATGCTTTGACGTTTCTTACTAAAAACTTTCGGAAAAAAGCGCAACAAATGGCGATCCGCAGCTCAACCATTCAGGGAAAATCAAACGGCGGTTTTCCCAAGCAAGGCACCTCTTGCAAGTATTTTCGCTCGTTTTCAAAACAATTGACACGCAAAGGACATCATGAGCAACACGATTACGATTACTCCGTCAGAATTTCGTTCCATGAACTACTCGCCCGATTCTTTCATCTTGCTTGCATGGATATACTTCATTTCCGGCCTGCTGGTTTGGCCGTTCGCTTGTATCGTCATCCTGGACGAATATGTGGGCAATACGATTCTGGGGTATCCCGCGCGGTGGAGCGACGGCACGGCGATGTTTTTCACGGGGCTTCTCTTTGCAGCGTTGGCAGGTTGGGTCGTTTCGACGTTCGCCTGTCTGGCATTGACGTATCGTTGTTACGCCGTCATTCAAGACGGGGGTCAGGCCAGGAACACGCCTGCTTTCGCTTGTTTTCTCTTGCTGGTACCGATCTTCAATATTTTGGGGATGTTCCATGTTTGGCCGGGGTTGGCGAAAGACATCAACAAGTACGCCGATGCGTTGAACGTGGACCCGACAATCCGCCCCGGCGTCGGTAATGCGATTTTCGCTTGCCTTGCCACGATCCTGATGTTTATCGTTTCGTTTTTCGTCTTTGCACCGTTCGCTTTTGCACTGGCACGGACGGCTCAAGCGATCCAACGAAAGAAAATCGAAATGATCGGCACGACAAAGCCGTCAGTGTAAAAAAACCGGGAACCGCGCAACATCGTTTCCTTTTCAGCTCCATGAGTATCGGTAACGAACCCCCAAACCGGAATCCTTGCGAGGGGCTTAAATCATGGACAATAACACGAAGAAAAACGAACGAACGCAACCGAGAAAGCGAACCATGGCATTGTTGTCGGTCGTTGCCGTCATTTTCGGCAGAGTTTTGGAAGCGTTCTGCCTTTTCGATTTTTTCCGCTACAGACTCGGGAGTGACGAGAGGTACGACGCTTTGTATAACCTTGAACCGGCACGGCCGTTTAAATGGTAGCTCTCACGGTACGGGGCCGTGAGCAACCGTGAAATAAATGTTGAAAATCCTCGCAACATTTCCGCAACCCCGCTTCATTCCTTAAGAAGGAAACAAATCGTGGTTTCCGAAAACGAAAACAAGAGATAAAGCATTAAAAAAAGGAGACTGGAACAGTGAAAAAGCTGACAATTACATTTGGTTTGGCCATCATGATCGGAGCCCTTTGTGCCGGAGGTTGCGGACATCGTGACGCCGCGATGGAGCAGGCTTGGGAAGATTGCCAAAAGGGGCAGGCCTGTTTGTTGGATGGGAATGCCGACGGGGCCAGGTACTTTTACGCTCGCGCCGCTGAAGCCGGACATCAAGAAGGTCGGCGGGGTTTGGTCGTCTTACACGATCAGCTCGTCATGGCGGGGCGGAGTTACGAAGCAAACGCCGTCGCGCAACAAATCCGACGATTGGATTCACGATAGAAGACGACACGAACGTCGATTCCGACTCCACCACCATTTCTTTTTTCACTCGACAATGATGAAAACGAAACCGCTACAAAAACCCGTCGCGATTTGGGACGAGACTTTCGAACACAAACGCCGCATGTGCGTTCTCATGATCACTCACGACTGCAATTTGAATTGCTCTTACTGTTACGAATCGCACAAATCGAAAAAAACGATGAGCGTCGACATGGCCAAATCGTTGATCCTCCGTGAGGCGGAACGGGTTCGGACGGATCCGATGTTCGAAGAGCTGCAAGTCGATTTTTTAGGCGGCGAACCGTTCATGAACTTCCCCTTGATCCGCGAAATCGTGGAATGGCTCGACGCGAATCCGTTGCCGGTTCCGTTTATCTGCTTCGGTTCGACCAATGGAACGCTCCTGGACGACGACCGGAAAAATTGGCTCCGAAAATACAAGGACCTCGTATGTTTCAGCGCCAGTTATGACGGCAGCACCGAGATGCAACGCACCAATCGCGGAACGACTCAAGGAAGCGTCGACTTGGAATTCTTCCACGAACTTTGGCCGACGCAGGGATTTCAGATGACGATTTCCAAGGAAACGCTGCCGCACCTGGCCGAAGGAATCCTCGAGTCCCAACGTAAAGGCTATCCCCTGTTCGTCGCCTTGGCGCAGGGAGTCGATTGGAACGCCGAAGACGCCCGTCTTTATTTCGAGCAGCTTCAAGTGCTGAAGGAAGCGTATTTGGACGACGAGACCCTGACGCCGATCAATCGTCTCACACGGTACTTGCTGATCGATTCGACAACCGATCGGCCGCAAACCAAGACATGCGGAACCGGAACGCACATGGTGACTTATGACGTCGACGGAAAAGCGTACGGATGCCATTTGTTCACCCCGATCGTGCTCGGCCCCGAAAGCGGTCTGGAGCTTTCCCGGGTCGACTGGCAGTGCGACGAAATCGCGCAGGACGAACGCTGTTCGGAGTGCGTCCTGAAATCATGGTGCTCCACGTGTGCCGGTTTCAATTACCGTTACCGCGGCTCGCTGGCCAAGCGCGACATGCGTTGGTGCTCGATGATGCTCATGGAAGCCGTAGTTTCCTGCGAATTGCAAATCCAACTCCTCAACAAACGGCGCAACGAACTTTCCGCAAGCGATGCGGAACACGCCCAACACGCCCTCACGGCTTATCGGACGTTGACGAAAATCGATGTTTTCAAGACGGCGAGTCCGTTCAAGTCGCATTAATTGCACGAATAAGCGATACCGCCGGCGAATTCAGGCGCACATGATGGTCATGTACGCACGATTCGAATTCGTCAGGCGATATGATAACCCTTTTTCCACAAGGAGAAAAAAATGCAGATCGACAAAAACGAAGTCGACAAACTCCAGGCAATGCTTGACGCTTACACGAGCGTCAACGGTTCGGTCGCCATGCGGACGAACGACACGACCAACTGCTCCGACTGCTACACCAGCGGCGGTTGCAAGGGGACTTGTCGCGGCAACTGCGGCAGCGGCTGCATCAGCAGCATGTGCAGGAGTTTCAAGAGCTAGATGCGTCATCCGTGACGTCATCGGCTGATCGAAGCCGGCATTCCTCTTCGGGGGAATGCCGGCGATTTTCCAAACTCATTTAGTGAACAGGAGCGATTTGATGGACGAACAACGAACAAACGATCACATGCGAGCCCGACGAGACCTGTTCTTAATCGTAACACGGTTTTGCAACCTGAACTGCAAATACTGTTACGAAAGTCACCGGTCGAACAAACACATGACTTTCGATGTCGCCCGATCCGTACTGGAAGCGGAGTTCGACGGAGCCGACCACCCTTCCGGAACGGCGACGTTGCGAATCCAGTTCATGGGGGGGGAACCGCTGCACCGTTTCGATCTGATCAAAGAAGTCGCGGAATGGATTTGGTCCGAACCGCGGCCGCTCCCGTATTCGCTGTTCATTCGCACGAACGGAACGCTGCTCACCGACGAAATGAAAGCGTGGTTCACCGAAAACAACGAACGAATTGCGGTCGGGTTGAGCTTCGACGGCATTCCGGCGATGCACGCAATCAACAGGAGCGGCAAAGCGATCGACGTGGAATTTTTCACGACGACATGGCCGGAACAGGAAATCCAGATGACGTTGTTCAAAGATTCGGTTCACCTTTTGGATGAAGCTGTCCGTGAATTACATGAACGGCACGTCCCGTTTACGGTTTCGATCGGAGAAGGATTTGAATGGGACGAAAAATCCGCGGCCGTGTTCGAATCGGAATTGAGTCGGGTCGCGGATTATTATCTTCGGCATTCCGATCTTTCGCCTGCTCCCGGCCTTTTTTCCATGGCGTTCGAGTCGTTTTTCCCGGAAGCGTCTTTCGAATGGAAGTTTTGCGGAACGGGATCGAATTTCGCCGCCTACGACATCGACGGCGAACGGTATCTCTGTCATCTTCTTTCACCCGTTGCGATCGGCGAAGAGACGGCGAAGACGTTTCGGGAAATGCAAGATACCATCACGACGTTGCCGCTCGATTCCTCCTGCCACGACTGCCCGATCCGTTCGACCTGCCAGAATTGTTGCGGGTTCAACCTGAAAATTCACGGCGACATTGAAAAACCGGCCGCCCGAACGACCCTCTGCCGTGTCCGCCGAATTCAAGCTAAAATAGGTTCCCTGTTCTTTTTGAAGAAACAACAGGAAAAAATCGAAAACGGCGAGCATCTCTCACCCCGGGAATGGAACGACGCTCAAGTCGCCCTTCGTTTATTGAAACATTTTACGACGTAAAAAATCGTCTCGATCATTTCCGCCATGCAACTCTTGTCGATCAAACGATTTTTTCACGACGTTCCCTGGTTGACGACCCTCTTCGGCCTGTTCGTCGTTTCCCAGTTCGTCGTCAGCGTGCAGCCGATCCTTGTCGGCCGGTTCATCGACGCGCTCGGCGGCGTCCGGACAATCGATGTCCGCTTCGCTTTCGTTTTGCTGGTCGCTTGCATGGTCGCCGCGCAAATCGTCAGGTTCGTTTTTCAACTCGGAATCGACCGCTCGGCTCGTCTGCTGCAGCAAACGCTGCAAAACAAGCTGCTCGACAAGGTAAACGCGCTTTCGCCGGAAGCGATGGACCACTATCGGCAGGGGGAAATGGGAGCGAAGTTTTTCCGCGATTGCGCCATTGTCGCTTCCTCGATCAACACCGCCTTGCCTCTGCTCGCTTCCGGAGCCATTTCGGCGGCGGCGGCGCTGACGATCGTTTTCCTCAAGGATTGGCGGATCGGTTGTTTCATGCTGCTTTTCATTTTGATCGGTCTTGCGGCGTTACGGAATTTTTGCCCGAAAATCAAGGAATGCAACCGACGGCTGCGCGAGGCGGACGATTCGCTCGGCAACCATCTTTTCCTGTTTTTCGGGGCGTTTGCCGACTTGAAAACAATGGGCGCCAACAGGAATTTCGATGCGGAAACACGAACGACGTTCGACGAATACCGCCGCTGCGGATCGAAACTGGACCGAACGAACAACCTGTTCGAAATCACGATCGTATCGTCCCTTCTTCTCGGCGAGTGCTTGATCCTCGGAATCGCGGGGTACATGGTCTACCGTGGCACGGCGACGGTCGGCGACGTCGTCGTTTACCAGATGTTGTTTTTGCAGACGCTTGGCGCTTTTTCCTCGCTGTTCCGTGTCCTGCCGCACGCCGAAATGATCAACGAAGCCGTGAAGTCGGTCGACGAACTCCTCAAACATGACGGGCTCGAAAACGATGACGACAAACCGCTTGTCAACGACTGTGCGGGACGGATCGAGCTGAGAGACGTATCCTTCCGATATCATGACGACTCCCCATGGATTTTCGAGCGGTTCCATGGGGAAATTCCGCCGGGACGTTGCGTTGCCGTGACAGGTGAAAACGGAAGCGGCAAGAGCACGCTGATCAAACTGTTGACGTCGCAATTGGCGGCGAAAGAGGGAACCGTGCGGATCGACGGCAGGAATTTGACCGACGTGAATCGGGACTCGCTGCGCCGGTTCATTTCCGTCGTTTCCCAGGATCCGATCCTGCTGAGCGGTTCATTGAGAGACAATATTACACTTCGTGATCCCCGGATCGGCGAAAATGAAATCCAAGAGGTGATTCAACTGGCGGGACTGGAGAAAATCGTCCAAAAACTATCGAACGGCCTGGACACTCCGATCGGATTGGACGGCGTGTTGTTTTCCGGCGGCGAGCGGCAACGGATTGCCATTGCGCGGGCGCTGATTCGCAAACCGCGAATTGCCGTGTTCGATGAGATCAGCAATCACCTCGACGCCGTTTCTCACGTTCGTATCCGGGAGATAATCCAGCGTCTCAAGGGACAATGCACCATGATTCTGATCAGCCATGATCCGGACATCATCAATCTCGCCGAACAGACCATTCATTTATCCGGGGCGGGAAATCATTGATTCGTAACAGGTACCTTGGAGGAAACAGCAACATGAAAGACGAATTTTTTCTTTGGACATCCGTGATCGATAGCGGAGCGGCGGAGGCTTTATTACGACAACTTCAGCAAATCGAGTGCGAGACGATCCATTTGCTGATCACCTCGCCGGGAGGTTCCGTTCCGGTCGCCTTGGGATTGGCCCATTTTCTTGCCGCCTTGCCTTGCCGTGTGATTACCTACAATGTGTCGTCCGTCGATTCCGCCGCCGTTTTACTCTTCGCAGCCGGGACAGAGCGGATTTGCCTTGCGGAGTCGCGGTTCTATGTCCACGAAGTCGCTAAGGAAATCGTCTCCAGCACGGTTTCCTTGAAAACGTTGCAACGTGAAATGGACGAGTTGACGCTCGATTCGGAAAACATCGCCCAAATGTTGGCGCGAGTCACCAAGCTGACGCCGGAGGAATGGAAAAGCCGCATGTCCGACGGCTGGATCATCGATCCCCCAACCGCGGTCGAGATCGGATTGGCGACGACAATGGCGACCATTCCCCCCATCGCTCCCGGCGGATGGCATTGGATCGACAGTCAATGTGATGGGCATAAAAAATGAACGGAGTCCTTTTTTGTACGGAGCGTAGCGGAGTTCAAAACGCGGCGGACCGTATACAACGGTCCCTCAAGCAACGATTGCCCGCTTTATCTTAGTAAGCAACATTCGTTGCGAGAGGCACTGCTTTCAAGCGACCTCGGCGCGTCCCTGTGGCGTGCCTTTTTTTATGCGCATGGTCAACCGAGGTCGAACGGTTCCAGAGCCCGATCGAGAATGCCGAGCATCGACGCAATCGCAAGACCGTAATTCGTGATCGGAACCCCCGCTTCCCGGCAATGGAGAACCCGGCTGAGCATCTCCCGGCGGTTCCACATACACGCACCGCAGTGAATCACAAGATTCCAGTCGGAAAGTCGTTCACGAGGAAAATCGTGTCCCTGAACGTGACCGATTTCGACGTCGCCGCCGACGAATTTTCGCAACAGATTAGGAATCTTGACCGTCCCGATGTCCTCCGTGATCGGATGGTGCGTGCATGACTCCGCAATCAGAACACGATCGCCGGGACGGAGCGTTTGGATACGCTTGGCACCTTCGATCATCGAGCTGAAATCTCCTTTCTGTCGCGCAAAGAGAATCGAGAAGGACGTGAGCGGAACATTCCTCGGCGTATCGGCGGAAACTCCGGCGAACGCCTGTGAATCCGTCACGACAAGAGCGGGGGGCGTTTTCAGGCGATCGAACACCGATTTCAGTTGCGCGTCTTTCACAACGATACAGCTTTGGTCGCCGTCGAGAACGTCGCGGATCGTCTGGACTTGCGGCAGGATGAGACGCCCCTTCGGTGCCTCCTTGTCGATCGGCACGACCAGCACGATCAGTTCGCCGGGAGGAACAAGATCGGAAACGATCGGCGGCGGCGTCAGGAAGTCTTCGGGAACCGTTTTGATCAGCGATTCCCGCAGTTCGGAGACGCCCTTACCGTGCGAAGCCTCCATTGAAACGAACGGTATTTGGAGCGATGCCAATTCGCCCACTGAATCCGGGGAGGGTTCAGCGAGGTCCGATTTATTGAACACGAAAACAATCGGGACTTTCCGTTTTCGTAATTCGTCGATGATCTGTCGCTCGAAATCGGACAGCGCGCCGCCGTCCTGTGACTCGGTTGAGACGATCAATCCGATGTCTGTTCGGTCGAAAACCTCCCGTGTTTTTTTGATGCGCAATTCGCCGACCGCTCCGATGTCGTCGACCCCCGCCGTGTCGATGAAAAGCACCGGCCCGAGCGGCAACAATTCCATCGGTTTTTCGACCGGATCGGTCGTCGTTCCGGCGACAACGGAAACAATCGACGACTGTTGCCGTGTCCAAGCATTAAGCAGCGACGACTTGCCGACGTTGCGGCGTCCGAAAATTCCCAGGTGGAGACGAAATCCCTTCGGTGTGGTTTGCATTATATTCGTAATGGATATTAGCCCCGGGCGGCGGCGAGGGGTGATTCGGTTTGAATGAGCATTGCTTTGACGGCGAGGAAGATTTCCTCTTCCCGGGCAGTCATGACGGCGTCATTCCAAAGGCATGTTTTGAAAACGTTCAATAATCTTTCGCGAAGTTGCGGCGAAACGGTCTGTAAATGTTGAAGCGACTCGTCGAACGTCCGGAACAGACAATCGGAAATCGGGAGCATCGAACCGAGCAGTCCGACGGTCCGGAGACCGGCTTGGTAGGCGGCGTCCGCTTCATCACGGCTGGAGTGTCCGGCGTAGGCGAGGTACGACAATGCAAGTTTCAGCGACGGCTCGACCTGCGAAACAGCGTCGCCGACGACAATCGGCTTGAATGGCTTTCCGTACTGAAAACGTTCGTCGAGTCCGTTACGAAACGCCGCGAACAGCGAGTATCGGAACAGATTAATCTTATTGACGTTCCCCGTCAAGTGCGAACAGACGAGCCGGAAGTCGGCGTAGTCGGTCGGGGACAACTCCAGGAGTTTCGGCAAACCTTCCCGAATAGCCGTGTTACGAATTCGAATGAACGCCGAACGAAGTTTTCGGGCCTCCGGCGTTTTCGACATCGTTTGGTCGACGGGAAACGTCGCGGCAACCGTTCGGGAAAACTCGTTGATCTGATCCATCGAAACAATGGGAAGCCGCCGCGTCAACACTTCGAGGTCGTCAAGTTGTTCTTGGCGATGCGGTTCGTCTTTATCGAGCAACAAGGCGATGATTGCCGCACAACAACCCTTCGGCGTTCGAAACGATTCGTCGAAAACCGACGGCGTCTCGACGGGGTTTGCTTGTTCGGCCAATTCCTGTTCGGCCTCCGCTTTCGCCGCATCGAGTTCACGTTTTTTCTGTTGCGCATCGGTGATCCGTGTTCGGGAGAAGGAACGGGCGAGTCGGGGATTCGTCGTCGCCAGAAGTTCGTCGATCATCGCTTCATCGTGAACACCGATGAAGGCGTCTTTTCCGTAACGCCGAATCGACGGAACCCGTTCGGGAAATCGACCGTCGAAGTCGTGGTCGAATCGCCGGATTCGCGATTTCCAGCTTGGATGCGTGGAAAAAAGATTCCAATTTGAAGTTTCGCCGAAGGGGCCGCCGACGAAAAGATGCGACGCTTCCAAAGCGTGGGCGCTGTAGACAACGGAACCGAGCCGTTTACAGCCGATTTTCATGAATGCGGCTTTCAAAGCGGTGGGGTTACGGGTAAATTGAATCGCCGAGGCGTCGGCCAGGCGTTCACGCTGCCGGGAAATCGCCGCTTTGATCAGGGATCCGAGCAAGCAGGCGACGAGGCCGATCGTGATCAGGATCAATCCGGAAACGATGCAGGCGATCCAAACCCGCCATTCTCGTCCGTAAAGAACGGGAATGGGCTCGTCGCCGACATTAAGTTGGCCGCGATCCTCCATCTGGATTCCGTGCCGCCGCAGAAATTCGACCCCCAATTGCGTGATCATGTTCAAACCGTACAAGACGCCGATCATCCGCATGTTGAGAATGATGTCGCCGTTGAGAATGTGCGAAAATTCATGGGCGACGATCGCCTGGAGTTCTTCACGGTTGAGATATTCGATCGCACCACGAGTCAGGCCGATCACGGCGTCGTCCCGCTCGAAGCCCGCCGCAAAGGAATTGATCCGATATTCCTTGTCGAGAATGTAGACGCCGGGAATCACGGTTCCGGCGGCGATCGCCATTTCCTCGACGATGTTGAGCAGTTGCTTTTCGTCGAACCGCAGTGTGAACGGACTGACTTCCCGCCCACCGAGCATTTCCGCAACGTATTCGCCGCCCCCTTGTGAAAGCTCGCGCATTTTGATCAGACTTCCGACGCAAACGATCAGCGCAACGGAAAATTGTGAGATACCGAAAACCCACGAACTGGCCGGATGCTCCCGGAGTTCCCGAAAGAACGAATCATGTGAATTGCCGTCGAGCCAGAGAACGACCGCCATGACGGCACAGTGAACGAACGTCCCGACAAGAAATACCGCGACGACGAACAGGAGGATCAACCAACCCGTCCAACGACGGGCGCGGCGTTGCTGGTCGAAGAAGTCCATTTTTCTGCTTCCGATCGGCTTTCAGGGGTGTTTCGAGTCAGCGCTAGTATAATGGCATTTCACGCGATCTTCAATCCTCCGAAAGATTTTGGAAAGCGAATTCGAGAACGAAGGGGAGCGTTTTTCGCCAGTAATCCCAGGTGTGTCCTCCGTTCCGTTGATGGAATTCATGTGTAATACCGAGTTCTTGCATGCGAACATGCAATCGCGTGTTGACTTCGAGCAATCCGTCTTCCAGACCGCAGTCGATGTCGTATCGGACAATAAGCGAACGCCGTTCTTCCGGTGATGCGGCTTCCAGGGCTTCGGCGGTGTGTTGCAACTGTTCGGGAAGATTATTTTCGCCAGTGAAAGGAGCGTCGGTTTCCAGTACGTTCATGTCGATTGCCGCTCCGACGACGCAACACGATTCGAACAGCGTCGGGTGTTTCAATGCGTAAAGGAGGGCGCCGTTTCCCCCCATGGAGTGCCCGGAAATCGCCCGACTTTCTTTTTTCTTCAGCACCCGGTAATTCTTTTCGATTACGGGAATCAGTTCCTCGAAAAAGTAATCTTCGTATGAATGCCTGCCGTTCGGTGTGTTTTCGTACATGCCGCCGCGTGACCGGGGCATCACGATGATCATCGAGACCGCTTTGCCGCTCCGGATCGCCTCGTCGGCGACTTTTTTCACGCCGATCTTTCGCGGATAGGTCGTGTGATCCCCTGTGAATCCGTGCAAAAGATAGAGAACGGGATACGACTTGTCATGCAAAGCATAGTCGGGCGGAAGGTAAACGGAAAACTCCATCGGCTCCCCGAGAATCTTGCTGTCGACGATGCCGTTTTCCGTAACGGTTCCTCCACGCCGGTCGAAATGTATGATGTAAACGCACCAACCGCCGCCGATCAGCACAACGACAAACAGTGGGATCCACCAACCTGTTCGAGAACGGGCGCGGTGTGGCTGTCCGAAGAAATCCATGGAATCAGCTGGAAAAGATTGATCGTTTCGAACAAAAGCCGGAAAGGATCGCATTGACGGTTCTCGCAGCGGAGCCCCCGATTAATCGTCATTCCGGCGTTGATCGGCGGTTGTTCAACGATACTCGAACGCGACGCCGCTTTTGGCGCCGACTTTGAAGATGTGCTGCTTCGAACGGTCGTATTCCTCGGCGTTCTTCATGTGTTCGATCATCAACGGAACGTCGTTCGGAAGCGACGCAAGTCGCTTCAGGTACGTTCCGTAGTCGATCTCGCCGTCGCCGATCACGCATTCGAGGAAATGGACGTTCATCTCGGGGACCCATTTGATGTCCTTGGCGTGGGCGCTGACGACCATCGGACCGAGCTTGTCGAACGCCTCGTTGATCAAACGACCGTTGTTCCAGAATTTGTCCGGTGAGTTCACCATGTTGCAGACGTCGATGTGCACGCCGAAACCGGGACGGTCGATCGCCTTGATCA
>JAVBPI010000074.1:0-20852 GCA_031549705.1 Thermoguttaceae bacterium | reverse complement strand
GGCGATCGCCATGGGGAGCACGCAGGCGGCGAAAAACAACAGCGTCGCCCAACCGAATAGCCCGATCCTCCTGACGCGGTTCCGTTGAATCATGATTTCCTCCAATCGATGTTGCAGTTGCGTTTTACGTTCCAAAATTCCCGACACACCCAAAAATCCGACCGGCAACGGCGAACGGTCCCGAACGAATTCCAACACGTTCAAGAGTGAGTCGCCGTACCGCTGCGCTGCGATGCAGCCGCTTGCAAGCACCGCTTCGTCGCACGCCGATTCCCGTTCCCGGCGAAGATTCCACACCGCCGGCCAAACCAACGGATGGAACCAGAATATTCCCTGCACGAACAATTCCAGATGCGTTACGAAAAGATCCCCCCGCTTCCAATGCGTCAGTTCGTGCAGCAGCACGCTTTCAAGCTCCGTTTCCGACACCTCGCCGGGAAACTCGGCGGGGAGCGCAATCGACGGCCTCCAAAGTCCCCAGAGAAAAGGACTTCCGACGGCGTTCGACAACACAATCCGCGGGCGCACCCGCACGCCGATCCGTTTTCGTAACCGATCCATCGTTTCGACAAGCGGTCCGCTCTCGACGGTCCGTCCCTTGCCGAGCAATTGCACCGCCCAAACGTAATGATAAAGCACGACTCCCCAAAACACGAACGCACCGCCGAGCCAGAGCGCGAACAATATCGACGACCAATTCAGAGTTCGAAACGTCAGCGAGGAATTGCGCTCGACCATTTCTTGAGCGATTGCGGTCGGTTCCGTCGCAATCTCCGAATACTCGATGCCATCGGCTTGGTCCATCCATCCGGCGATTTCGGCGAGTACGCCTTCATCCCCGGCTCTTTCCGAATCCTCCTTCAGCGTGCCGGTTACCGACGCGGTTACCGACGATTCGTATCGCGGCAACAGGTTGACGACCGAAAACGGTACACTCCAAAACGGCGGCAACAGCGCCTTCACCAATACGAGCGTCCACAAAGCGTAACGCAATCGAGCCGAAAGACGACGGCCTAACCACACAATGATGCCGACCAAAACAATCAGCACGGAAAGCTGCACGGCGGCGTCCGTCATCCAACGGAACCAAAATTCATGGAGTGCGTTCATGGGATCCTCCGACGGTGGAAAGAAGTTGACGAAGTTTTTCGATTTCGTCGGCGTCGATATGCTCTTCTCGCAGGAACCCGGCGAACAGCGCCGAAATCGAGCCGCCGAGCGTTCGATCGACGACGGATTTCACTTCACCGCAAACGAGTTTTTCCCGTGAGTACTCCGCCCGATAAAGATACGAGTTGCCGATCTGGTCGTATCCGACCGCTCCTTTTTCGACGAGCCGCGACAGGAGCGTCCGGACCGTCTTGATGTCCCACGAATTCGACTTCGGCAGCGAGGCGTAGACATCCCTTGCCGCTTGCGGGCCGTTTTTCCAAAGGGTTTCCATGATTTCCCACTCCGCCGGCGTCACGGTCGGAACAGGCTGCAATTTCTTCTTCATGGGCGTTTTACAACAGAAAATGATTATTTGACTATGGAATGTTCTTAATATATAACGTTTTGTAGTCATTGTCAAGAGATCTATTTTCATTTCGCTGGCGGCGCACCGGATCGGCGTCTTTTCAAGGGGCTCGGAATTGGATAAAATGTATGTTTCGATACTCATTTGCAACACAATGTCCCTATGAACAAAACGGAATCGTCACGCTCCATCGCCTCGAAAGTCGCCGAAGTCCGTGAACGGATCCGGGAGGCGACCCTTCGGACCGGCCGACCTCCGGACGCCGTGCGGTTGATCGCCGTGAGTAAATACGCCTCGGCGGACGACGGCGTGATCGGCGCCCTGCACGCCGCCGGGTGTCGTGATCTCGGGGAATCGAGGCCGCAATTATTGCTCGAAAAAGCGGAACGGTTCGCCGACTCGGACATCCGCTGGCACATGATCGGCACGCTGCAACGAAACAAGATCCGCAAGATCCTGCCGTATGTTACGCTCATTCATTCCGTCGATTCCGTACGGCTGGCGGAGGCGATCGACCGGATCGCCGCGGAATTCGCCGAAGAGACGGTGAAACCGTTCACCGTTCACGGCCTGCTCGAAGTCGCGATTTCCCATGACGCCGCCAAACACGGTTTCGAACCGAAAGAACTCGCGGCGGCGTTGGACGAATTATCGCAACTGAAACATTTCGTCGTCGACGGCTTGATGGGAATGTCCGGCCTGGAATCGACGGACGATGATCGCCGCCGACAATTCGAGACGCTCCGGAATCTTTCCGAAGTGTTACGAAAAAATGGAACGCCGGAAAACGTCCGACTGTCGGAACTCTCGATGGGAATGAGCGACGACTTCGAAATCGCCGTGGAATCCGGGGCGACACTCGTCCGGGTCGGATCGTTATTGTTTCAAGAACCATGAATCCGATCGTCGTGTACGAAATCCGGCGAATCGTCCGCAACCGCCTGGTGCTCGGCGCCCTGTGCGCTTATCTCGTGCTGATGATCGTGACGGTCGGCGAGGTTTTTCATGAGTGGACCGCGTCGGGACTCATCCACGTTTACGGCGACGGGCCCGGCTCAATGTTGGCGACCCTTCTTTTGGAACGGCTTTTCCTGGCGAGCGGCGGCTTCGTGATTCTCTATTCCGTAGCGATGACGCTCCAGGAATCGCTCGCCGAGGAGCTTATTTTTTGCACGGATATCGATTGGCGCAAGTATCTTTGGGGCAAGGCGCTGGTCGCGGCGATCCTGACGCTCCTCTTTTACTCGATGACGCTCCCGTTCCTGACGCTGGCGTGGATGATGCGCGGCGTCGACCTGCGATTCCTCCTCTCGCTGCCGGTCTGTTTTCTCGTCACACAAACGGTCAACTTTTACCTGATGGCGGCGTTCATCCGTTGCCGTACCATTTCGGACGGCGTTTACGCGCTCGGCGGACTCCTTTTCGCGTTTCCGCTGTTTTTGTTCGTTGCCGTGTTGATGTACGCTTTTTTCAACGGCGAGTTCATGCACCAACCGGCCGCGTGGGGGACCGTCTACGCCTGGACGATCGTCCATGCGATTTGTACGTCGCTCGTCGTCGCGGACAAGGTCCAGGACGACCTGTGGAGAGGGGTTCCGGCTCATCGACGAATGACCATCGTTTTTGTAACGGGTTGGTGCATCATGATGCTGACCGTGTTCATCGCCGGACTGGCCGTCGGACTCGCGGGGTTTTGATTCCGACCGCTCACGAATGCAAACGATCGATCAAATCTTCCGTCTGGGGCCCCGCCTGCGCGGGGATGACGAACTTTCACCTTTTCATGTGGAAGCGATGTCTTATTGTTTCGTGTCGTCGGTTTTATTTCCCCGGCGACCGTGCGAGATTGTGCATGGTCGCGTTGACCCATTGAAAGCGGCCGTTGCACGCTTGGGAAAGTTTCTTGACGACAGTCGCCGCGTCCGGTTCCATGCCGGTGCCGATCTCGACGGTGTTGATCGGAATCGTTCCCGCCTGCTTCTTCACCAATTCGATCTGCGCGGGATCCATTTGAACCGCCTGCTGGTCGGTCAGGAAAAACACGAGATCCGGCTTCAACGCCAAGGCTTTCAGCAACGCGTTGATCGGGTCCCCCTGCCCAGCCCCCTTGAGCGTTTTGAGAAACGAACGAGCTTGTTCGCAATTCGATTTGTTCGCGGAAATCAAGTCGTTTGCGTCCTGCGGAAGCGTCTTCGCTTCGTCGTTGAAATAGACGACTTGAAATTGTTGTGACGCATTCAAGTCTCCGAACGACATGCCGATTTCTTTCACGGCATGAGCCAAGGGGGTCTGCTGGACGCCGCTCCCCATCGCCGCCGAAACGTCGACGACGAACACGATCCGCTTGCCGACGCCGGACGTTCCGACGAAACGGACCTTGTCCGGTTCGTCGTCGATGACGGCCCCCTTGAATGCCGCGTCTTGCGTTTCACCGAATTCCGGTTCCTTCGACTTCGACGTCGACCGAGTTCGCGGCGTTTGGGCCGACGTCGGGGTTGCCGTTTTTTTCGGGGCGGGTTTCGCGGATTCGACGTTTCCGTTCGCTTTTCGTTCGCCGTCGTCGATTTTCGAACCGAAACCCTCCGGATCGTCGGATCCGTTCGCCGTCGGAACGGCCGGTTTGCCGAAATGCTGTTCCCACGCCGTCGACAAACGGTCCCGGAAAGCAAACGCAACGGCGCAAACGACGAGGAGCACCGCGACGTTCCAGAGCCGGAAAAATTGCTGAAACCGACGGTCCTGTTTGATTTTCTTTTCGATGGTCGACGCTTTCGCCTTTGTTGCGGAGGACGCGATTTTCTCGAACGACGAAATCGCTTCCAACGTCGGCGGAATGGGTTGCGCCGAGGAAAGAGTCGATCCGGGAGCGCCCGCAAACACCGGCGGAGCGGACGACGGCGCAACGGAAATACCCGATCCTTGCGGAGCGGTGAGGATCACCGGCGGATCGACGGACGGCGGGAGCGGCGACGCGGCGGGAAGAACTCCCGATAAAGCGTCCAAAAATAGTTGGCAAGAGGGAAACCGGGCGCCGGGATCGCGCTGCATCGCCCGTTGCAACGACATGTTGACGTCATCCGATTGTCCCGGGATCGGCGGCATCACGGTTCCCGGCGCCACGATTTTTCCGCCGAGCAGTTCGTAAGCGATCGCCGCCAGCGCATATTGATCGGAAGCCAATGCGCTCGGCTTCCCCTCCCACTGTTCCGGCGCAAGATAACGGCAACGCTCGGTGTCGTCCTGCCAGTACTTCGGGGAAAGCTCCTCCCGAACAAGACCGACCAATTCGAGGCCGAGCACCTGCACCCCTTCCGTCGAGCTGACGACGATCGAACGCGGCGTCAACGAACGGTGTTGCATCGCATAGTTCGCGTGCGCTTCGTCCAAGGCCGCCGCAACAGGACGCAAGACGTCGAAGACTAATGGGAACGGAAACTTCCCTTCCGCCTGCGACCATTGCAAGGCGTAGTCGTCGAGTTGGAGCCCTTCGACGCAACGGGAAACCCAGAACGGACCGATAACGGGATCTTCGACGAATCGATCCGGCGTGACGACGTGCGGATGCCGAAACGACTGGACGCCGGGAAAATGCTGCTTGAAACGCTGCATCGCCTCCGGACGGGAACGGAACGCCTCCGGAAGAAAGCGGACACACGCCATCACCCCGCGCCGCTGATCGAGAACCCGCCAAACGGCTCCGAGCGGACCCTCGGACAAAGATTTTTGCAGCAAATAATCGTTACCGACGAGTTGGCCGCGCTGGAGAGAGGGGGGATTCGACATTCTTAAAGTTCCTTGACCCGACCGATAGGGAGGGCTTAACCCTCCCTCACGGTCGGGTCTGCGATTGATCAATTACCCGACGAGATTTCGACCGATGGCGAACGCTTTCAAATTGATGTCGACGAATTTCTCTTTGACGGCGTTACGGATCGCGGTTTTCCAGGCTTCAAGGGGAAGTTCGAGTTGCGTCGACATGGCGCCGAGCAGGATCGTGTTGGCCGCCTTGGCATTGCCGAGATCCGCGGCACGTTCCACGGCGTCGACGTAAACCAGTCGGGGAAAGAACGGTTTCAATTCCTTTTCGCCGAGCTCCGGATACACCGTTCCACCGCTGGATACCGTTACGGGAACGATTTTCTGGCTCGACACGACGGCCATGCCGTCTTCGGCGAGGTAATCGAGATACCGGAGGCACTCCATCCGTTCGAGGGAGCCGAGCACCTTCGCCGTTTTCCGCGGGACGAGCGGGCTGTAAACCTTGTTGCCGTAACGAATTTGCGCGATCACGGAGCCGCCGCGCTGCGCCATGCCGTGGACTTCGTTCGTTTTCACGTCGAAACCAGCCGCAACCGCCGCTTGCGCAACGATTTCACTCGCCAAAAGAATTCCTTGTCCGCCGACACCGACTAAAACAACGCTTGAAACCATGAAAGAGTGGAGAGTTGATAGTGAATAGTGGGTAGTGAGAAGAGAAGGCGGAAAATGGAGAACGAGACCGTCGCTTGCGTCTTCACTCTCCACAATTCACTATCAACTCTCCACAAAAAAGCCGGTCCCATAGGCGAGACATTCGACGCCGGCGGGATATTGGTTACCGTTACCGTCGGAGTAGCCGATTTGCAGCGTGACGGTTTCGAAGCGGACGTTCCAGACGACGTTGACTCCTTGTTCCCGAGCGCGCTTCAGCAATCGGACGGTCGCCTCCCGTCGGGCGCGTTCGAGCAGTTTTTCGTAACCGCCGCAACGGCCGCCGACGAGTTTGCGGTACTGCCAGAGAAACGTCTTCAGGGAGTCGTTTGCAATCACGACGTTCTCGCACAGGAACATCGGCTTGGTCGCCTTCCAGTTCGGCGGGAGCGTTTTCATGTCGGAAATCGCGATGTCGGACAGCTCCTGCTCATCGACCGCCAGCTGTTTGAAATGCGCGTTTTCCGTCATCGTGCCGACGACGCAGCAGACCGCGAAAAACAGGAACGGCAACACGACCACGACAAAAAGGATTAACGAAAAAATGAGCTGTTCCATCGTTCGACGACAAAAAGTGGGCTCGGTCGGAATATCGCTTGCGTTTGAGCCGCGAAGCGTGTCTCAAGCGTCGGCGAGCGTCACGGCGGTTCCGTAGCAAAAAAGCTCGGAGGCCCCGGCGGTGATCGAACTGGTCGCGAACCGAACATTCAAAATTCCGTTGGCGCCGAGCTGTTCCGCTTGTTGGATCATCCGGTGCATCGCCTCGTTGCGGCTCTCGTTGAGCAGTTCGGTGTATCCCTTGATTTCACCGCCGACCAAGTTTTTAAAGCTTGCGGCGATGTCCCGGCCGATGTGCTTGGCGCGGACCGTGCTGCCTTGAACGAGCCCTTTGACGGCGACGATTTTCTTTCCGGGAACGAATTCGGTGTTGACGATGAACATGGGACGAACAGGAAAGGAATGGACAAAACGAAAGCACAAACGGCGAAGATTCCATTATATCACCCCGTCGAAGTAATTCAAGGAGCGAAACCCGGCAAGCAGGACGATTGCCACGTTCAAAACAGGCTGTCATTTCGAGCCCCTCAATCTCTCGGGACAGGCTCCGCGAGAAACCTCACCGAATCGGTTGAGCTTGAATTTTCAGCCTTTCCGGTTGGGTGAGATTTCTCCCTTCGGTCGAAATGACGCCCTCTATTTTATCTACCTACACTTTGCCATCGTCCTGCCCGGCAAAGCGGGGCCGTCAACCGAGCTTCCGCTCGTCGCGCAAATCCGTACGATGGTCGCTCCGTCCCAACCTGCCGGCGCCGGTCATGGCAACATTCACGGTCTTGCAGAGGGAGCGTTTTCGAAAAGGGGCGAATTTGAAGCGAGGCAACGCCGATTATTCCCTCCCCTCACCCTAGTACAACGTTAACGAAAAAGGATTCAAGAACAAGGATAAAACATCGTCATCCCCGCACAGACGGGGACCCAGACGAAAAGGCCAACATCCGTTTGCAGTCGTGAACAACGGATGCAAGAGCCCATGGAAAGTGAATCTCTGGGTCCCCGCCTGCGCGGGGATGACGAACATTATTTCTTTAACTTTGTACCGGCCCTCTCCCGAGGGAAAGGGGAGGGATATCAACGCCTTCTCAAGCATCAACGCCGCCCCCATCGACGAACGCTCCCTCTTGCGGATGAGTAACGCAAGGTTCGCAATCGATTGCCGCTTGTAATTCGACAATCGGGACGGTAGAATGGGACCGGTTGCTTTCCTGAACGCTCTTCCCTTCCATTCGCTCCCATGCCGATCAATGTCGTTTGTCCCGGTTGCTTGAAACGCTTTCAAGTCGGTGATCGCTTCGCCGGTCTGAAAGGACCGTGTCCGAACTGCAACACGGTCATCAATATTCCGAAGGCGGAAGTCAAAATTCACGCGCCGGAAGACTTTGCGGGGGGGGGGAAAACAACGCAGGGAAAACTGATCCTCAAACCGATCGAACGGATCGACATGGACTTCCGTCCGAGACAAGCCGCCCTCGCCGTCGGCGGTGTCGCAGTCGTGTTTCTCCTCGCCGCCGTGCTCGGAAGAATGGAGCTGTCGCTCGGAACCAAAGATCTCCTCGGAATCGTCGGCCTGCTGCTGATCGCGTTTCCGCTCTCGCTATTCGGTTATTATGTGATGCGGGACCGTGAAGAACTTTTCGTGCTGTCCGGTCAGGAACTCTACCAAAAAGCGGCGATTTGCGCCGGTTCCTACGCCGTGCTTTGGATCCTTTTCGAAACGCTGACGTGGTACCTGAGCGCGGACGAAATTTTCGTTTGGATCTATTTCGCGGCGTTCGTCGGCATCGCGATGTTCATCGCCCACGCCGTTCTTGACGTCAACACCGGTCTGGCGGCGCTCCATGCATTGATTTTCTTCGTCCCCGTGATGCTGCTGCGGGGAATCATGGGACTCGGCTGGCTCTGGATCGCCTACGAATCGGTCCGACGCGGAACCGCTCCACCGCCGCCGATTTTGTGAACGCCCCCATTTTCAGTTCCCCTTCGGTCGAAACGTCGGAGCCCTGTATTACTAATGTCCAAGATCGTGAATTATTTTCACGATACGTATCAGCAGGATCGGGAGCGGAGCGACCATCCTGCGGGTTGACTCGCCGAGCGGAAGCTCGAATGACGGCCCAGCCGCGCTGGGCTATTTGAATTTGGGATCGCTGACGCGGATCAGCAGCGTTTCCAGAATGGTGCGGGGATTCATGCGGCTCTCCCCTTTCATGTCAAGCTCCGCCTGGAGCAGCCATTGGAGAATTTTGGCCCCTCGACGGCGACCGAGCATTTTCAGTTGCTTCTCCGATTGCTCCAGGAAATACTTGTTGATCCCCACGCTTTCCAAGGCGACGGAGACGGGAATTTTCCGTCCTTTTTTCTCCGCGTCCAGAATAACTTGCGTCGCCGCCCCGAATTGCCGGAAGAGAAACGCGATTTGGGGGAGGATTCCCTGGGGTTTCACACCGGCAAGGAGTAAGTTGTCCAGTTGGCGAATCGCCTCGGCCGATTTACCGGCAAACGCGGCGTTGGCGATGTCGAACACTTTCCGGGTACGCCAGGAACCGACGTTCGCGGCAACAATCGCCGACGACACGGAGCCATTGGGCGGAACGAGAAGCGCCAGTTTCGCGATTTCCTGATCGAGCAATCCCAATTCGGGGCCGACGAAATCGACGAGCAACGAAGCGGCGTCGGCGTCGAAAGCGGTTTTGTGTCGCTGTTTCGCCCAACGGGCGACCCATTTCGGGAGCGTTTTCTCCCATTTGGCGAGCTCTTTTTCCTTCGGCTTGACGGCGTTGACGAGAAACCCGGTATCGGCCAGTTTCTTGAACAATCGCGTCGTCGCCAGAAAGGCCGACGGTTCGAGAAGCAGGACGCTTTTCGGATTCGGTTTCTCGGCGTATTCCTCCAGCGCAGGGCGGTGCTTCGTGATGAACGGGTCCGCGTCTTCGATCCAAATGAGCCGCCGTCCGCCGAACATCGATTGCATCGCCAGTTCGCTCAGGACCGTTTCGAGCTTCACGTTCTTCCCCTCAAAACGGGAAAGTGAAAATTCGGCGTCGTCCTGCGTCAAAACATGGTCCCGAATCGCCCGAATCGCATGATATTTCAGGAATTCGTCGTCGCCGTAAACGACGCAAAACGACGGAATTTCGTGTTTCTTGACGTCCCAAAGGTAATCGCTCGCTAAAATCGACGGCATGTGAGAACATGTTGAGCCCGCGAACCGAAGGTTCCGGAGCATACGAAATTGATCTTGACCGACTTGACGGGTTTGTTATAGTTCGCTGTCGAACTATTAATATTATCCCGAATTTCCGCGAAAATACAATGTGTCGAATACCCGTTCCCCTGTTTTTCCTGTCGCTCAGCGTTTTTCTCGTCTGCGGCCTCGAAACGGCTTGCGGGAAAGAAACGTTTTGGCCGCAACCATCGTTTCTCGGTCAAACGGTCCCCCCGGAATCGGCTTCGTTGACGTGCGCGTCGAAAGCGGTCGAATCGGACGGATACCCGCCGTTGATGCTCCAACAGCAACAGCATGCGAAACCGTGGCAGCTTCAAATATTTCCGGACGGGCACATTTTTCCGGCGTACCTTGCAGGGGTCAACGAGTCCCGTTTGGGGTGCGTTTGGAACAAGGACGACGATCGCGGTTGGATTTGGGATATCACGCTCGGCGGACAGGCACCGCTTCTCCGGTACGGCAACACGGACAAAATTCTTCCGGAAGGATTTCAATTCGACATCGAAGGTTCGGTTCACCTTCGGCTCGATATCGAACACGAACGGGACATGGACGCCGGCGACTACCATTTCGGGCTGCCGATCAGTTACGGCACGAAAATGTGGCAATTCAAAACGGGGTACTATCACGTCAGCTCCCACCTCGGCGACGAACGGATGCTCCGCCTGAAAGAATTAGGATACGACGCCCCTTACGGCCGAACGAACTATGTCCGGGAGGCGTGGATTTTCGGCGTTGCGTTCCGTCCGCACCAGGACATCCGGCTGTACGCCGAAGCGGACCTGGCGTTCTGGAAGGGGGAAGGGACGAACCAATGGCACTTCCAGTTCGGCGCGGAATATTGTCCGATTTATCCCGATGCCGGCGGATGGCACGGCAGACCGTTCTTCGCGATCCACACCCGGCTGATGGAGGAGCGGAATTACGACGGCAACCTGAACATCCAGTGCGGCTGGATGTGGAGAGGTTCGCGCAACCAGATTTTCCGGCTCGGCTTGCAATACTTCACCGGAATCAGCGAGCAGTTCGAATACATGTACACCAAGCGCGAGAACAAACTCGGCTTGGGCATGTGGTACGATTTCTGACGTCGATTACAACAGAACGTTTGCTGTTTTTGAGAAAGGTTGAGATTGCCGTCCCCTCTCCTCCCGGGAGAGGGTGAGGGAATCGACACGTTTTCAACTGCAACGTCGCCCACAATAGACAAACACTCCCCTACAACAACGTCTTGAGCCGTTTGGCGATGTCGGTGTTATCGATCGAATCGGTGAACAGTTCGGAGCAGACCCCCTCGGCGGTCGTGCTGACCGGCAGCGCGGTGTGAGCGCTGCTCGTCCAACCGATTCCCGCCTTGGTGTTCACGCAACGGGAAAGAGCCTTCCCCAGATACGAACCGTGAGCGAGTTTCCCTTTCTCGATCGATTTTTGGAACGTCGCTTCAAGTTCTTTTTCGTCCGCTTCGGTCAGGATCATGTTGCCGTTCGTCCATTTTTTATCCGCCGTGAAAACCAGACCGCTCAGTTCCGTGATCAGCGGCTTGATCTGGTCGAACTCCGTAACGTCGTTCTCCTTGCCGAATTTCTTGATCACCTTTCCCATCTCACCGGCGGAGCCTTTTTGGTTGCCGAGCAGCTCGATGAACGACGTGTATCCGGTATCACTGGAGCCGAGCGACAATCCGCCGGTTTCGTGGTCGGCGGTCACGACGATCAGCGTTTCGTCCGGATGTTTCGCGGCGAATTCCTGGGCGACGCCGACGGCATCGTCGAATTCAAGGGTTTCCCGAAGCGCCGCCGCGCCATCGTTGGCGTGACACGCCCAATCGATCTCGCCCCCTTCGACCATCATGAAAAAGCCGGTCGGCGCATCCTGGAGCATTTCGATCCCCTGCCGCGTGTAGTCGGAAAGCCGCAACGATCCTTGTTTCGCATCAATCGCAAGCGGCATCGCTTTGTCGGCGGAGTTGGCAGCAATCACCTTGCCGATCCCCGGTTTGATTTTCTGGAACTCTTCCGGCGTGCGGCTGACGATGTATCCGGCTTTCGCGGCGAGTTCGTAAATACTCCCTTGATACGACGTCGCTTTCTTGTCGTCGAACTTCTCGATGCCGCCGCCGCCGAAATAATCGAAACCGGACGCGACCAAATCGAGCCCGATGTCGTAAGCGGCACTGCGGCTGTCATTGTGGGCGTAAAACGCCGCCGGAGTCGCGTGATTCAACGTCACCGAGGTGATGATCCCGACTTTGCGGCCGTTCTTTTTGGCGACTTCGGCGACCGATTCGAGCCGCTTGCCGTTCGGGTCGACGCCGAGCGAACCGTTCTTCGTCTTTTCACCGCAGGCAATCGCCGTTCCACCGGCCGCGGAGTCCGTAATGAACGAGTTGGCGGAACTCGTCGTCGTCAACGCCTGATGTTTCATCGCGTTGATCCGAAGGCCGCGTTTTTCCGTTTTTTGGAGATATTCTTCCGCCATCATCCGTTGCGGAATCGACATCCCGTCGCCGATGAAGAGGAACACATATTTGACCGGTGGAGCGTCCGCCGCTTGAATAACCACAACGGAAAAGAAAAACGCAATCGTCAACAGAATAAAATGTTTCATCATGTTAATTTTGAAGAGCCGGGACCTGCGGTCCCGGAGTGTGATGCTCGCCCCTTCTCTCCAGGACCGCAGGTCCCGGCTCGTTGAACAACGATTTTATAGAATTCCCGGTTCTTTGACTTCGATTCCCTTGAGCGCCATCTTGAGCGACTCGACGTTCGGCGCGACTTCGAAGGCGGTCGCCCGATCGATCTTTTTCATCTGCACGAGGCTTCGGAGACTCATCGTAAAATCCTGCATCCCTTCGGTGATGCCGATGCGGATCGCATCGGGAAGCTTTTCGTCCTTTTCTTCGAGAATCAACTTTCGAACCGTTGCGTTGAACAACATGATTTCGACCGTCGGAACCCGGGAGACCCCTTCCATGCAGGACGGAAGCAGTTTTTGGGCGACGATACATTTCATGTTAAACGCCAACGCGCTGCGGATCGCTTTGTGCATCGACGACGGAAAAAGGTCGAGAATACGACCGATCGTGCTTGGTGCCGACGAGGCGTGAATCGTTCCGAACACAAGGTGCCCGGTTTCCGCGGCGTGAATCGCCGTTTCGAATGTTTCACGGTCACGCATTTCACCGACGAGCATCACATCCGGGTCTTCCCGGACGGCGTGTTTCATGCCGATGCCGAAGTCGACGACGTCCTGTCCGATTTCCCGCTGGTTGATCAGGCATTTATCCTCCGTGAAGAGGAATTCGATCGGGTCTTCCAGCGTCAGGATGTGCTTGCGATAATTCCGGTTGACGTAATTGAGCATCGAGGCGATCGTCGTACTTTTTCCGGAGCCGGTGACGCCGGCCAGAAGGACCATCCCTTGTGAGTGGGTGCATTCCTTATACAACGATGGTGGAAGGTGCAGCTTTTCGAGGTCCGGAATGAAGTTGTTGATACGGCGGGCAACCATCCCGAGGTGCCCCATCTGCTGGAGCACGTTGACACGGAAACGCCACGGAACGCCGTCGACGTCGCATTGGTGCGAAAAGTCCGCCCCGCCGGTGTCGTTCAGGATTTTGCGGTTTCGCTCGTCCATGATCGCAAGAATGATCCGCGTCATTTCCTCGTCGTCGATCGGTCCACGTTCCAGATTGCGGAGTTCCCCTTTCATCCGGACGATCGGCGGACGGTCGACTTTCAAGTGCAAGTCACTCCCCTGTAATTTGACCAAGGCACGGAACAATTTATCGATTTCGTATTCTTTCTTTTTCTTGATAAAGCGTTCGGCTAACGCCGCTGCGTCGACTGACATCGTATTTCTCCTCGATTGATTGTAAAAACGGCTCCCGATATTATAATGGGGCGCTTTCGGGAACGCAACATCCGCATGGCAGCCGGAAGCGAAGCCGGCCGCAAAATTAATACGGCGGCGAGAGCGCCCGGTTTTTTCACCGGTTGACTCAATCAAACCGGGCGCTGCGGGAGTACCCTTCGCTTCCGGCTGCCAAAAAACTCCATGCCGCTTCAACCGACTTTTTTCGACGACGAACCGCTCCCGGAGCCGATCGGCAAACCGCTGCCGCCGTGGGAACTCGACGATCTGGCAAACCGAAAGATCGCGAAAGTCGTCTTTCCCAGCGGTTACGACGCCGTACTCGATTACCTCGTTCCAGGAGAACTCGCCGGAACGCTCGAACCCGGCATGCGCGTCATGGTCCCCCTCGGCAAGGGAAATCGTCCCGTCTTGGGGTATTGTCTCGACATCACAAGAGCCGGGGGTGAAGGCGTACTCGCCGCAACCCCCGGATGCGCGACGTCGAAAAGTTCGAATCTTCCGGGGGTTGCGCTGCGCTACACCCCCGGCTCTTTGAAGGCGATTCTCTCCCTCGTCGACGAACGGCGTCTTCTCTCGGACAAGATGCTCCAGTTGACCCGATGGATCGCGGAGCACTATCTCTGTTCGCTCGGGCAGGTTTTGGAAGCGATGCTCCCCGCCGGGGTTCGGAGCAGCGCGGGAACACGGCTCACGACGGTCCTTTACGTCGCCGACGACGCCGAGAAACGGATCGAACTGCTCAAGAATTCCGACGCCAGGAAAAAAGGGATCGTCCTCACGCCGAAACAGCTTCACGTTCTCGACGCCCTGAAACGGAGCGGCGAGCCGCTCACGATCCAGGAATTGGAACGGGCCGCGAAATGTTCGGCGGTTCCGATCAACACGCTGAAGCGGCTCGGCGTGATTCGGTCGAAAACGATCCGGCGGCAAAAGCCCGAGGAAGACGTTGCCGTTCGTCCGGCGCTGGAACTCGATCCGCACCAATTGAATCCGGACCAAAAGTTCGTGCTGTCGAAAATCGTCGCTGCGATTCAAGAACATCGGCACGAAACCTTTCTCCTCCACGGCGTCACCGGAAGCGGCAAAACCGAGGTTTACATCCAGGCGATTCACGAAGTCGTCCGGCGTCGGCGGCAGGCGATCGTTCTCGTTCCGGAAATCAGCTTGACGCCGCAGACGGTCGGCCGTTTCAAGAGCCGGTTTCCGGACGTCGCGGTGCTCCACTCCCATTTGACGGACGCGGAACGGCATCGGCAATGGTCGGAGATCGCCGAAGGTCGGATTCAAGTCGTCGTCGGCGCCCGCAGCGCGATCTTCGCTCCATTGCCCCGATTGGGATTGATCGTGATCGACGAAGAACACGAGAACACGTTCAAACAGGACACCGCCCCCCGATATCACGCCCGGGACGTCGGACGCCGCCGCGCCGAAGAGGAAAGCATCCCGCTGATCCTCGGCTCCGCAACCCCGTCGCTGGAATCGTGGTACGACGCTTGCGTTTTAGCCGCTTCAGCGCGTCCGGCTGAAACGTACCTCTCGATGCCGCGCCGTGTGAAATCATTGCCGCTCCCGCAAGTCGACATCGTCGATCTCCGCGAGGAGGTTAAAACCGGTTCGACCCGTGGAGCGATTCACCGGCAACTGCACAACGCGATCAAAACGGAGCTCGACGTCGGCGGCCAAGTCATTTTGCTGCTGAATCGGCGGGGATTCTCGACGCACATCCAATGTCATGCTTGCGGCGAGGTGCTCAAATGTCCGAACTGCGACGTTTCGTTGACGCATCACCGAACGGAAGAAATCGCCCTTTGCCATTATTGCGATTACCAGACTCCCGCTCCGAACCGTTGCCCGACCTGCGGATACGTCGGGATTCGGTACAGCGGATTCGGCACGCAGAAACTCGAAACGGAGATCAAGGCCCGGTTTCCAGACACGCCGGTGCTCCGAATGGACGCCGACACGATGCAGGGACACGGCGCCCACGAACGGGCGCTGACGGCGTTTCGGGAGGGAAAGTTCCGGATCCTGCTCGGCACGCAGATGATCGCCAAGGGACTCGACTTTCCGAATGTTACGCTGGTCGGTGTGATCAACGCGGACACCGCGCTCCATTTGCCCGACTTTCGGGCTCACGAACGGACGTTCCATTTGATCACGCAGGTCGCCGGCCGAACGGGACGCGGCGACAAAGGAGGGCGTGTGATCGTACAGACATTCAATCCGGACCATCCGGCGATTCTCGCGGCGGCGCAACACGATTACCGCCGGTTCGTGGAGGGGGAGCTTCCGGTCCGCAAACTGCTTGGCAATCCGCCGTACTCGAAGTTGATCCGCATCGTCATTCGGGGCGAAAATTCCTCGAAAACGGAAGAGTTCGCCAAGACGATTGGGGCGGAACTCCAGAAACGGTTGACGGGTTCGACGATGAAAATTCTCGGTCCGGCTCCGGCGGCGATTGCGAAGTTGAAAACGTATTATCGGTTCCATCTCCATCTTTTTTCGGTGGACGGCGAATCGATGCGGCGGGCCGTCCAGTCGGTCGCGCTGTCGATCAAGCCGCCGGACGGCGTGCAATGGATGATCGATGTCGACCCGATCGATATGCTTTAGCAGCGAATTGGTGGGTCGTCGATCTACCCAATCAACCAAAAAATCGCTCTGGACACGCCCCGTCGGATTTCGTATGCTTCGGCGAATTTTCACGTCGGAGACTCTCCATGCGATTACGATTTACGACCATTTTGGTGCTCGGCTTGGCGATTGCGATGCTCTGCGGCGGTTGCGTGCGCCGTCGGATGACCGTCAGTTCGAATCCGCCGGGCGCGACCGTTTACCTGGACGGCAAGGAGATCGGTCGGACGCCGTTCTCGACGAATTTTGATTACTACGGAAACCGTGAATTCCGTTGCGTTAAAGACGGTTACGAAACGAAAACAGTGATCCTTCCGGTGCGGGCGCCGTGGTATCAATGGGTCGGAATCGACCTTTTTTCCGAAGTCCTGCTCCCCGGAAAGTTGACGGACCGCAAATACTACGAATTCGACATGCAGCCGATGCTGATGGTTCCGCCCCATGAATTGGTCGGCCGCGCCGAAGAACTTCGACAGCACGCTCACATCAACGGCGCACTGAAGACGACGAACACGCCGATCATCAACGATCCGAATCGGCAGAGCGGTTCGATCACGCCGCAGCTTCCGCCGAGTCAGGGAGCGACGATCTACCAACAACCGATCCAGGCGCCGCAGCCGCAACTGACCCAGCCGCCGACATTGCCGACTTCACCGTCGGAATACATGCCGCCGAACTATTCGGCACCCATGCAACCGGCGCCGAATTATTATCTCCCACCGCAATAGAATGCTCCCCGAAACCGAAGCGGCCCTGATCGTCGTTGCGCCGAACAGTCGGCTCGGTCGATTTTTGAACGCTGATGAACATTGCCGATTCCGGGAGACCGTTCAACTCCGGTCGCTGAAAAACGTCCGGCAAAAATTGATACGGCAACCCTTTTCGTTCCTGCTTTTGGAGCTGAGCTGTTCGGAGATCGAAACGGCGTTGCGGGAGTTGAACGAAATCCAACGGGAGTTCCCTGCCGTGCGGTTCGGCGTCTTCTGCCCGGAGCTTGCGGAGAAATCCGTCACGGAAACCGAAACGATCACTTTTTCGTTACTCGAAGGGGGCGCGACGGTCGTTTTCACTGGAATTCGGGAACTTTCCGGCGTTCTTCACGCCGTTCGTCGCCATTTCGACGCCGCCCCGAAATCGCCGAAAGATCGGATGCGAGAGATCCGCGATTCGCTGCCGTGGAACTGAAATTCACGCCGTTTCCGGCATGAACGTCGGAAAAACGATTCCCGTTTCCGGAACATAATCGCCGAGAACCTGCGAGATGTGCAGCTCGCAATTCTTTGCTCCGAGGGCGTACATGGCGTCGACCAGCGACCGGGCGGTCGACGGAACGAGCCAAACCGGCGAGCGGCCTCGATGGGCGTTCAATTCCTGTCGAACCAGAGCCGCCGCAACGCTTTCGTTTCGAGCCAAACCGGGCCCGAGCATGTTGCTCCCCGGATCGTTGACGGAAAAAAGGAAACCGTCGAGTTTTCCCTCCGGCCCGATCAGGACGGTTCCGTGCCAAATTCCATCGTCGTTGCGTAAAAAGAAGCGGTAATCTTTTTCCCGTTCGATGGAGGCAAGCTCCCGTTCGAGTTCAACAATTCGCGGAACGTCCGCCTCCAACGCCTCCCGGAGCACGCAGCCCGGCGGGGCGGCGACGTCGAATCCGGTTTCGGGAACCTTGACCGTCATGTCTTGAAAAAACCGGGTTGGCACGAATCCGGCTCGATTGTACAGCGAAAACGAATCGACGTTCGTCGCCCCGGAAACGAGTCGGACCGGCAATTTTCGTTTTTCAGCTTCACCGACTATCGACCGGAGCATCCGCGAAGCGACGCCGTGACCGAAAAAGTCGGGATGCGTGTTCATGATTCCGAGAGCGACATGCGTCGACCGCGGATGAAAAAAGCAGGATCCCGCGATCAGTTTCGACTCCGTTTCCTCAACCAACACGCAGCAGTTCGGATCGAGTGCTTCGTAGACCCGTGGGAACATCAGCATCGTCTCCCAGCCGCCGACGACGAGTTTGAAACCGCGATTCTTTTCGTACCACACGTTCAGCGAGGCGTGAATCAGTCGGGCGACTTCGTTCCAGTCGTCCGGTCGCATCAGTCGGGTTTCAAAGGTCGGCATGGGAGATGATAATCGAAATAGGTAGGTTGCCGACCGCCGGGCGGCAACGTCCGGTACTCCGGACTCGAATCTGATTTCAGTGTGGCCGGTATTCCTGAAATACGGCACACGCAGCCGCCCGGCGGTCGGCTGCCTACCTTTCCAGATCTTAGCATTATCCTCGTTGCATGGCGATGATGCCGCTGCGGACCAATTCGACGATCCCGAACGGCCGCATCACGTCGATGAACGCTTCGATTTTCGACTCTTTACCGGAGACTTCGATCATCATCGTGGTCGAGCCGACGTGAACGACTTGCGCCCGGAACACATTGACCATTTCGAGACTTTTGCTTCGCGCACCGGGAAGCGCTTCGACTTTGATCAGCATCAGGTCCCGTTCGACGTGCTCTTCCGAACTGATATCATCGGCTCGAACAACGGTCACGATTTTCTGGAGCTGCTTCAAAACCTGCTCGTGAACCTTTTCATCGCCGACGACGACGAACGTCATCCGGGACAGTTTGCTGTCTTCGGTCTCTCCGACGGCCAAACTGTCGATATTATATCCCCGTGAGGCAAGCATTCCGGCGATGTGGGACAGGACGCCGGGAACGTTTTGAACGAGCGCTGAGATGACGTGTCGCATGGAATTCCTATTCGGCTTGATTTTCCTGAATACGGCTCAATCCGCCGTCCCCTTTCCCACCGGGAGAGGGGAGGTACTCGAACCCCTTCCGAACCCGGTAGTTTACCCGCTGAATCGTTTTTCACAAGGGGCGGCGAAACGGCCGTACAACCCGAATCTTCCGCAGTTCCGGCAAGGTCGATTGACGGTTCGTCGATTTCCCGATTCCGCGTAAACATTGTCCCTCGACGTTGCCGATTTGGAAAGTATAATTCGGGCGGATCGTTTTCGAGAGTTCGCCCCGGCACCGGGACCTTGGTTCTCGGGCAAACGAAATAGTCTCCTGTCTCCTTCCCCCATGAACGAACGCCGCGTGGTCATTACGGGTATCGGACACGTCAGTCCGCTCCCGCCGATGTTGGAACAGCTCGACGCCGCCCTCCGTGTCGGCGAGGACGCTGTCCGACCGTTCCCATGCGACGGTTGGGAGGGGTGCCCGGTTTCTGTTGCGGCTCCCGCTCTTTTTCGCGGCGAGATTGACGATTTCGAAGCCGTCGATCCGAGCCAAAAGAAAGCGGTCAAGAAAAGTCTCAAGGTCATGTCCCGCGAAATTCAAATGGGACTCGCCGCCAGCGCCCGCGCGATTGCAAACGCCGGAATCTGTTTCGGACAGTTTCCCGCCTCGAAAGTCGGCGTCTCGTTCGGCTCCGATTACATCCTGACCACCCCGGACGAGTGCCTTGACGGCATCAAGGCATGTTCCGTTGTTCACGAATCACGACTTTCGTTCGACGACTCCCGCTGGGCGTCCGATGGAATGACGAAAATGTCACCGCTCTGGCAACTCAAGTATTTGCCGAACATGCCGGCGAGTCATATTGCGATTCTCAACGGATTTCACGGTCCAAGCAACTCGATGACACTCCGGGACGCGTCGATCGGGGCGGTCGTCGGCGAATCGGTCGCGACCATTGCCTCGGGCCGAACCGACCTGATGCTCGTCGGAACGACCGGCAGCCGGTTGCATCCGATCAAGTTGATCCACGCCGTGCGGCAGGAGGAACTCGCCGCGGAAGCGTGTCGGCCGTTCGACAAGGATCGGGACGGAACCGTTCTCGGGGAAGGCTCCGGGGCGTTCGTGCTCGAAGAACGGGAACACGCGATCCACCGGGGAGCGACGATTTATGCGGAAGTCGTTGCCGCTTCCTATCGGGCCAGACCCCGTCGCAACGGCGTCGACCAACGCCGTGAGGTGATCGGACAGGTTCTCCGTCACGTGCTGAAACGGGGGAATCGAACGCCGGACCAAATTGGACACGTCAACGCTCACGGCCTCGGCGGGCGGGCGGCGGACGCTGCCGAAGCACAAGCGATCGCTGATATTTTCGGCAATCGAATTCCTGTTTGCGCCGTCAAGGGATTTTTCGGCAACCTCGGCGCCGGAGCCGGAGCCGTCGAATTGGCCGCCGGAATCCTCGCCCTTCGCAACGGCAAACTCTATCCGACGCCGAACCACGCAACGCCGGACCACGACTGTCCGATCCGTGTTGCCGAAGCGGACGAACCGAGCGGCGATGCGTTCGTGAAAATCGCCGTCAATCCGCAAGGACAGGCGTCCGCTCTTCTTGTTGTCGCCGAACGGTAGTTCGAGTATAATCAAGCGGCGATCTTTACTCAAAGTCGGGACCTGTGGTCCCGGACCTTGCAGTTCACCCCTTCTACTCCGGGACCACAGGTCCCGGATCGAAAAATGAAACACTTATTCTGCTTCGTGTCGGCGTTCTTTCTTTGTGTTCCGGCGTTCGCTCAAACGGCTCCGAACACGCTCACCCCGCAGGAAAAAA
>JAVBPI010000165.1:0-4194 GCA_031549705.1 Thermoguttaceae bacterium | reverse complement strand
CATTGAACAGCCGATCAACAAAGCGCATCCGGAAACGGATCGAAAGAATCGGCTCACCGACGGCAGCGCGAACGATCCGGTTCACGGGAGCCTGCAAATCAACAGCGACGCAACGATTATTCTCGACCTGAAGAAATCGCAAACGGTCGGCGTCGTCGGCCTGTACGGTTTCCATCGGGAAGGAGAGGAAGGATACAAATTCGACGCGATGACCGTTTCGGCGAGCGACGACGAAACGAATTGGAAAGAACTCGGTTCCGCGAAACCGATGCAGGGTATCGCCCGGGGAAACGAGACACCGGACCTGATTCAATTCGCGCTCGTCACGCCTGTTAACGCACGATATTTGAAGCTGCACGTCAAAAAAGCGGCAAAATCGAGTCGTATTCTTCTTGGCGAAATCGTCGTGTTGGCGGATATAAATCTGATCCCGGAACGCATCACGACAAAAATTGACGGAATTCCGACGCCGCGACCAATGCATGTCAAAACGGCTCTTGATCAGGAACTCCTCAAAAACGGCGTCGAGTTTCTGTACGGAACCTACGCAATCGGAATGTTGCGGGATAACGACGGAACCGTTCGAGGCGTGATCATCAACAATCGCGGCGGAAAACAGGCGATTGTCGCCAAGAACGTGATCATCAGCCAAATCGGCCCTTACGCCCAATCATCCGATTCGAACGACGAGAAGTATTACGCGGAATATGTCGTGATCGGCGGCGAGCCGAAGAGCGTTTTGCCGGAAAAATATTCGCTCCTGAAATCGGCGACGCACGAAATCGTCGGCGAACCGTTCTACGGATCTTGGCCGAATCGGGCGGGAACGAAGAGCGGCGAGTTTCCGTTGATCCGATATCGTTTCGAAATCGACAAAAAAACGTACGACGACAAATCATTGCAGGGAATCAACACGCTGGAGAATCAGATTCGCCTCGTAACGTTCGATCCCGACCAGCAATTCACGGCGGACCAGATCGTGTTGACGACGTCGTCGAGCATCCGATTATCCGTAACGGATCGAATCGACGCCGGACAGAAACTCGGCAAACGCGCGGCGGATGCGGCGAAGCGTGTCGCTCCGGTCGCCCCGGACCAATTGAGCGTCGCAATGGGCGGAACCGTTCAAGGAGAATCGGTCGGCGGCGACGTCAAGGAATCGCTCTCGAATATCCGGCCGTTCCAGAATCCGCTCGGCTTCGTGAAGGAAACGGACGACAAAATTCCCGTGATCGCCGAATACGATGTCGTCGTGGTCGGCGGCGGAACGACCGGCGCCCCGGCGGGAATCGCCGCCGCACGGCAGGGAGCGAAAACGCTCGTCTGGGAATATTTGCACGATTTAGGCGGCGTCGGCACGGCGGGAGCGATTTCCGTTTATTGGTTCGGAAATCGTGTCGGATTCTGTCAGGAAGTCGAAGGGGGGAAAGCCGCTTGGAACATCGAACAGCGGATTTTCTGGTGGAGATCGAAACTCCTCGAAGCCGGAGCCGATGTTTGGTACGGTGTGCTCGGAACCGGGGCCGTTGTTGAAGGAAACGTCCTCAAGGGGATTCAAATCGCGACGCCGAACGGTCCGCGAATCATTTTGGCGAAAGCGATCATCGACGCGACCGGCAACGCCGACATTGCGCAAATCGCGGGAGTCGAGATGCAACCGCTCGTCGACGACAAGGAAATCGCCGTACAGGGAGCCGGGCTGCCGCCGCGTAATCTCGGGGCGTCGTACACCAACACCGATTATATGTACGTCGACGAAAACGATCCCGTTGACGCAACGCACGTTTTAGTGTACGGAAAGGAAAAATTTCCGAAAGCGTTCGACTTCGCCAAGATTCTCGACACGAGGGAACGGCGGCGGATCGTCGGCGAGTTCGTGCTGACGGCGTTGGACCAGGTCAACAAACGGACCTATCCGGACACGATTTGCCGGACCCGCAGCAATTTCGATACGCACGGATACACGACGAATCCGTTCTTCGAATTGGAACACCTGCATCATGCGCCGCATTTTTGCGACATGCCGTACCGCTGTTGTCTGCCGAAGAATATCGACGGACTTCTCGTCGGCGGCTTGGCGACGAGCTGCGAACGAGACGCGGTTCCGATCATTCGCATGCAGCCGGACCTGCAAAATCAGGGATATGCTCTGGGCTGCATCGCGGCGAAAGCGGCGAAGGACGGCGTTGCGTTACGGAAAGTCGATCTCAAACCGGTCCAGAAACATCTGGTCGAAATCGGCAACCTCGAAGAATCGGTGCTCACCGACACGGACAATTACGAGACGTTGATTTCCCAATTGCCCGCCGCCGTAAAAACGATTCCGGACGAATATAAGGGAACCGCGATGCTGCTCTGGCATCCGAAGGAAGCGGCACCGTTGCTCCGCGAAGCGTACGAAAAAACCGACGACAAAAAAGTCAAACTCCCCTGTGCGATGGTCCTCGCCGCCATGGGAGACGCGACCGGCGCCGAAACGATTCTCGCTGAAATTCAATCGTTTGACAAATGGGACAAGGGCTGGAATTTCATGGCGATGGGACAATTCGGTTGGGCGTCCAGCGTTCTTGACCGGTATATCATGATGCTCGGCCGAACCAAAGACAAACGCGGAGCCGCCGTGATCGCCGAGAAAGTCAAATTGCTCGAAGCGAAGGACGACTTCTCGCATCACCGCGCCTGTGCGCTCGCTCTGGAATGGATCGGCGACAAGTCGGCGGCTCCGGCGATTGCCGAAGTGCTGAAAAAGCCGGGCGTTGCCGGGTATGCACATCTCGATCTCGAAACCGCACGAAAATGGGACAAAGCCGATCCGAAAGGGGGAACGGCGGAGAAAAGTCGCCGCGATTCGCTCATCGAAATCGGATACGCCCGCGCCCTGTATCGGCTCGGCGACGTCGACGGACTCGGCAAGAAAATCCTCGAAGAATATTCGAAGGATTTGCGAGGATATTTCAGTCGGCATGCGAACGAGATTTTGAAAAAGTAAACCCACCCTGAACACGCCGAACTCCGTTCGGCGGCTAAAATGATGAAACACATTTTGACCGCAATTTTCGTTGTGCTGTCGTTGGGAATCGTCTCGGGGACGGAGTTTTACGTCGATTCCAAATCGGGAGACGATAATCGTCCCGGAACGAACGCCCGCACGGCGTGGAGATCACTCGACAAGGTCAACGACGCCAAGCTCCAGCCGGGAGACAGCGTGCTGTTCAAAGCCGACGGCGTTTGGTACGGTTCGTTGGAACCGAAATCCGGCGAATCGGGCAAGCCGATTCTGTACGGTTCCTACGGCAAAGGGGCCAAGCCGTCGTTCCGCCGCTCGGTTCCGCTAAACAAGGCGACGTTCTGGGGCTCCGATGTATAGATTTTATTAAAAACTAAACCGATCGTCTTCAGATAACCGAAATCGACTCGCTTTGCCGAACAAGGGGTATGGAAAGTCGTCCAAATGAAAGACGCCAAGGGACGCTGGGAAAATTTTGTTCTGGACGGAAAGAAAGGAATCCGATTGCTCTGCGAGTCGCCCGGCTCCGATTTTTGGACCCGGGAATACGCTTTCACGCCGATCTCCATTGAAGCGGGCAAGCAGTATGTGTTCCGTTTCAAAGCGAAAGCGTCGATTCCGTTCACGCTGAAACCGAAATGCATGCGGTTCTACCAACAGGGAGAACCGTACGACGTATTTTGTCACGGAGAAAAAACCGACGTCGAAATCAAGACCGATTGGAACGAATATGCAATTCTGTTCAAAAACGAAAAAACGGCTCCCAAGGCCAAACTCGCGCTTTGTCTCGGGGGAGTGATTCCGAAGAGTTGCGACTTTCAATTTCTGCCGACCGGTTTCGTCGAACTGGAAACCAACTCGGTCGGGTTGGAATACGGCGTCGGGAATTTGATCTACAACGCCGGATACGGCGTTCGCAAGGCGACTTCCGAACTTTGCCGGGAACAAGGGGATTATTATCTCGACGAAAAAGAGTCGCGGATCCTGATGTTCTCAAAGAAGAACCCCGCAATGGCTTACACGAAACTCGAAGCAACGTTGATGGGTTCGCCGATCGTTTCGCTTTCCGGTGAAAAATACATCGTTCTCGACGGTTTGGATATCGGATACACCGGCGGACATGGAATTCAAGGCTCCGGCGTGAGCAACATCATCATTCGGAATTGCGACATTTCGTGGATCGGCGG
>JAVBPI010000149.1:0-2682 GCA_031549705.1 Thermoguttaceae bacterium | reverse complement strand
TCTTTCGTGTACGTATACCATTCGCCGTCGGGAACGAATTGAAATCGGGCCGCGTTTTCGGCGCAGGTTCCTTGTTTCGCCGTTATCCAAAATATCTCGGCGCCCGGCGACATCTTGTTCTTCATCCGGATTCGAAACTCGAACGTTCCCGTTCGCGGTTTCTCGATTTTCGGCAACAGGATGTAGGGATCCGATCCGTTCGACTCGACTTTCAGCGAATTGTCCAGCGGCGTCAACAGCGTTTCGTGCAGCGCCTTCCAATTCGGGGTGTTCTTGGCGTCGCAGACGAACCGCTGGCGTAATGTTCGCTCCTTGACTTGTTTCGGATAAGGCGAAATCGTTTCGTTGTACGGATACTGGGCGTACGTCGCCGATCCGAGAATCGTCAGAAATACAAACAGAAAAAGAATGGTTGATCTCATGAATTTTCAAGGTAAATGTTACAATGCTTAACGAGCCGGGACCTGCGGTCCCGATTTATTTCTTATTGGGACGAAAAATAAACTCTACCGACGGAACATGGGCTTCACGGAAAATCCTTTCGAACTCGGCGACGATCTCCGGATGTTTTTCCGCGACGTTCGTCGTTTCTTTGACATCGCTTTCCAGATCGTAAATTTCGATCGGGCCGTTCGGCTCATTGGCGACGTTCAGTCGGACTCCCTTCCATTTTCCGTAACGTGCGGCGACTTTACCTTTTTGTTCGTAAAATTCCCAATAAAGATACGGGTGTTGCTTTTGTGATTTATCGTCGCCGAGCAGCGTCGGCAGGAAACTCAATCCGTCGATGTTTTTCGGACGATCCGCTTCGGGAACTCCGGCAACGTCGGCGAAGGTCGGCAAGACGTCCCAGAACGCGCCGAGGTGCTGTGAAACGGTCCCCGGCTTGACTTTCCGGGGCCAGCGGACAATAAACGGAACACGAATTCCGCCGTCATAGAGATCGCGTTTGTATCCTCGGACTGCTCCGAACGATTCGAACCAATCGCTCCGGTGTCCTCCTTCGTGATGGGGGCCGTTGTCGCTCGTAAAGCAGACGATCGTGTTTTCGTCGATTCCGGATTCCTTCAGCAACGCAAGGACTCTCGCAACGGTTTCGTCGAGTCGACTCATCATTCCGGCGAATGCGGCGACAGGATTTCGAACCTCAGTTTGAAACGAATATTTACCGATCACGTCTTCGAATTCGGAGAACGTTTTTCGGAACGGTTCGACGTATTTTTCGGGAACTTGCATCGCGGCGTGCGGAATCGTAACCGGCATGAAACAGAAGAACGGTTTGTCCTTGTTCTTTCGGATGAAATCGAGCGCTTCCTTTTCGATCAAATCGTGCGAATATGTCTTGCCGTCCAGTTCGACCTTTTCATCGTTTTTGTGCAGATACGGCGGATAGTAATTGTGGGCGTCGCGCTGACTGTAATATCCGAAGAACTCGTCGAAGCCGTGCTTCATCGGCGATCCCTCGTTGTGGGGAGCACCGAGTCCCCATTTTCCGAAACAACCGGTTGCGTATCCCGCTTTCTTGAGAACTTCCGCAACGGTAATCTGTTCTTTCGGCAACGGAAAATTGCCGAGAACCTTGTCGTCTTTGTTGCCGCGAATCACGGCGTGTCCTCCGTGAAAACCGGTCATCAAACTACATCGGGATGGAGCGCAAACCGTCGCTCCGGCGTAGAATTGCGTGAACTTCATCCCCTCCGCCGCCAAGCGGTCGATCGACGGCGTCGTGAACTTTTGCTGTCCATAACAGCTCAAGTCGCCGTATCCCAGATCGTCCGTCAGGATGAAGACAATGTTCGGTTTCGATTCTGCGGCATAAACCGAGAACATTGAGAATAAAAGGAGGACGACAATCGTCGATAAAAAGCATCGTGGAATCATTCGGATTTTTGAGGAAGTGTTTTCGAGTGTTCAATACCATCTGTACGCATAATCGGCGAACCGTTTGAAAGCGTCGCCCGCTTTCTTGTGGTCGGCGACGTATTCGTCCAGTAATTCGCGGTGGTCTTCGAGTTGTTGTTTCAATAAAATGTCGACGAGTTGAAACCGTGTCCAGTCGTAAGGTTTTTTCGTCTTGATTTCAGATCCGGAAAAGAGTTGAACGACGGGTCTTTGTCGCAATTCACGGAGTTTGTCGGCGAGATGAGCTTTGATTCCTTCACGGATCAGCTCATCCTTGCAATTCAGGAGCGGCAGGAAAGTCAGGAACCCTTCGTTGGCGCATGGATGCACGCTGATCTGAACGGCGGGCGCGAGGTCGCCGCGCATGATTCTCGACACGTTATATCGATGCACGAGCCAATCGATCGGGAGCACGCAATCAAGGAACAGCATTGCGAGCACGGTCCAGGCGAATCGGCTGAGAAGCCAATCGAACCCCTTCCGTTCGGCGATTTTTCGAACGACAAAGATGAAGCCGATCAAGACCGCAGTCATGCCGAGCAATCCGACGACACGCATCCGCGTCATTCCGTTAAATCCAATGTAAATGTACAGCCGATTAAACACGGCGACGGCGAGCACGATATTGAGGAACGACCAGCACCACGCCAACCGCTGTAAGGCTGCGATTCGCGGGTCTCGAAGCATATCGCCCCGGAAGATCGCCGAGAGGATCACCGTGCTGACGCCGAGCGCAACGGTCAACCACGCCGCTCCTTCGTGGGAGTATCCGGAATAACA
>JAVBPI010000216.1:0-23425 GCA_031549705.1 Thermoguttaceae bacterium | reverse complement strand
GTCGCCACCAAAAAGATTTTTACCGCCGACGAAATGAACGAACAATTTCGGATCATTTCGCCGACGGACCGAATGCTGCTCGACCAAAATACCGTGGCGGTCCTCTGCCATTGGCGGAAGCCGGACGTGGGAATCGGCGAGCCGCCGGTGTCGCCGCATCTTTGGGTTGACGAACTGCCGATTCCATGGACCGTTCGATTCGGCTCCAATGTCTGGTTCGCCAAGCTCAAGCTCACGGACGGCGTTCATCGGATCCGAACGCTCGACAAGGAATTCGAGGTTGGCGTCGGCAAGCCGAAATCGGATGTGGAGCGATCGTCAAACCGTCGCAGGGAATGGAAACGCTTCAACATTCACGAAGGAACCGACGATCCGACCCGTTGCGTGGAGTGTCACGAAATCATCGACGGCAAAACCGACGTCGTCCGGCAAGGACACGGATTGACCGTCGGAGCGGTTCGGAACGAGTCCTGCTTCGTCTGCCATGAACACGCCAAGGTTGCCGCCAAGCACGAAGCGGTGAAGCCGGAACCGGGAAACGATTGCGCCAACTGTCACGGGCTGCACCTTTCGGAGCGAAAATCAGAATAAAACCGACAGCTTACGAGCCGGGACCTGCGGTCCCGGTGTGTTGGGATAATCCCGGCTCATGTTTATATCTTTCCCATGTACGACACACTCTTGACATTCGGACTCTGGGGCCCGTCGGCGCTGATCGCCATCGGCATCGTGGTGCTGATCTGCGGCGGCGAGGTTTTGGTGCGTGGAGCGGCGCGACTGGCGATTGCGCTACGGATTTCGCCGTTGATCGTCGGCCTGACGATCGTTGCGGCGTGCACCAGCGCTCCGGAATTGGCGGTCTCCGCCATGGCGGCGTTCCGGGGAAACGGCGACATCGCCGTCGGCAACGTCGTCGGGAGCAATATTTGTAACATCTGCCTGATTCTCGGCATCTCCGCCGTGCTGTCACCGATCGCGGTGTCGGCGACGCTGATCCGACGCGAAATTCCGTTGATGATTCTCCTCGCCGGCGTGTCGTACTATTTTGCGTTGACCGGCGGGTCCGGATATTTTCCGTCGCTCTTCAACGGCGAGTATGTCGGCTCCATCGCCCGTTGGGAGGGGATTGTTTTTCTGCTCGGATTGGTCGGTTACATGGCGTGGACCGTCCGGGAAGTCCGGAAAAATCGGGACAAAAACACCGAGTTGATCAAAGAGGTCGAAGAGGGTGTCGACGTTTGCGGCTCGGTGGAAAAATCCGTGGGGATCGGCAACGCCATCACGAACATCTGTTTGATCGTGATCGGGGTCGGGCTCCTCATCATCGGTTCGGATATGCTGGTCAAAGGGGGCGTTCGAGCGGCCCGGATTTTCGACATCAGCGAATTGATCATCGGATTGACCGTGTTGGCGGTCGGGACGTCGCTTCCGGAATTGGTCGTCAGCGTCTTGGCGGCGCTGAAGGGGAAGTCGGACATCGCGGTCGGAAACGTGATCGGGAGCAACATTTTCAACACGACAGGAGTGCTTGGCGTCGCGGCGGCGATTTCGCCCAACGGATTGAAAGTCGCCCCGAAAGCGCTTCAGCTCGACTTTCCGGTGATGATTCTCATGTCGGTCTTCTGTATCGTGATTTGCATCACGGGCCGCCGGGTTTCCCGGGGAGAGGGGATCTTTCTTTTGACCTGCTACGGCGTGTATCTGGCGTTTTTGTGCGTTTAATTCATACAAGCCCCGCGCTGACGCTTGGGGCTAATACGCAGACGGATCGCCAAACCTTACATTATCGGTTTGGCGGCGTCCGTTTTCGGCGTCGCCGGTTCTTGAGGCTTGGGGTTGTCCACGCGGATCAATGTCCGTTCTTCGGTTCGGTTCTTGCCGTAATGAATCAACATCGGAACCTTGTCCTGCGTCAGGTTCCACAGGCCGCACTCCGCGACGATATCGTCATAACCGCGAACCTTGAATGCCACCCGTTGCGTTTTCGGATCCACGCTGCCGTACAGTTCCGTCGCCTTGTCGGTCTCTTGATTGATCAGGTTGCCGCGAATCAACCCCTGCTTGTTCGTCGCAAGTTGCAGGGTGCGTTGACTCTCCTTCTGGCTGTTGTCGGCGATAACCGCGAAGGTTCCCATGGGCAACCATCCATCCTCCGCCGTCGGAGCGGACTTTTCGTCCGTTTTTGATGGCATCGGCGGCGTCGCCGCTGTCACCCCTTCCGGAAGTGAAACAACGGTCCGATCGACGGTATCTTCCGAACCGGCGTTCGCGATATCCTGAGCCTGTTGGTAGTATTCATCCGCTCCACAGTACGGCACGTCGTTGACGTAAACGGTGTCCCCTTCGTAAACGATGTTGCTACCATAATCGTATGGATACGGGGCGAGAATATCATCGGCCAACATACCGCCGAAGAATCCGGCTCCGAACCATCCCCAACAGTATCCCCAACTCGGACAACCGCCCCACCAACCCGGTGGGGGAGGTCCCCAAGGTCCCGGACCCGGTCCGGGAGGACCCGGCGGCCCCGGATGTGGTCCCGGTCCGGGAGGACCCGGCGGCCCCGGATGTGGACCCGGTCCGGGAGGACCCGGCGGTCCAGGATGCGGTCCCGGGCCGGGAGGACCCGGCGGCCCAGGATGCGGTCCCGGTCCTGGGCCCGGTCCCGGATGGTCGCCACCACCGCCACCCGGATGTGGTCCAAGTCCGTCACCGGGATGAGGTCCTTGGCCTCCTCCGCCCGGACTCCAAGCGCCGGGATGATGGTCGAACCAGTTCTTCGACATGAAATCCGGACCGCCGTGATGTTCGTTGAAATTGTTGCGCACACGAGCAGCGGTATACGAACTGATGTCAGGTCGATGGGCTACCGAACCGTGAATTCCCGACGGATTGATGTTTTTCCAATGCGCCCAGTCGGGACCGGTGGAATGTTGTGGACCGATTCGTTGGCCGATTCCTTCACCACCGGGTCGCAGTCCGCCGGGACGACCGGCGAAGTTCGGCAACGATCGCGGCAGATTCGCCGGAATGCTCGGTCGCTGAAATCCCGCCGGCGGATTGAAGTCGCGATGTATCACAGAACCACTGCCGAACGGTAGATTGCCGGGATGAATTCCGCTGGACGGTACATGAAAACCTCCCATCGAAGGATGGAAACCGCCACTATAACCGCCCATCGAAGGATGAAAACCGCCGCCGAAGCCACCACCATGGAAACCGCCGCCGAAGCCACCACCATGAAAGCCGCCGCCGAAGCCACCACCATGAAAGCCGCCGCCGAAACCGCCGCCATGAAAGCCGCCGGCGAGGATGGGGCCGCCGGTTGAAAATGTGAAAACGATCGCCGCGGCTACGGCGTAAAACAGTTTTGCCCGTTTCATGACCATCTCCTTGTTCGATTGTTTGTCGGATGAGGAGAACCAAGACCACCGGTTCCGGCTCCTGCTTGAGATTTCCGACTTCGATCCTTTGGTGAATTATAGTCGGCAAGCCGTGCGAAGATTCAAGCGACGATCGTCAAAGAAATGATTCGTTCCTTGAAAACGAGACGATGAGCAGTCCGGTTCGATCAGATGGTTTTCATGAGCACGACACGTTGTTTTCGCGATTCCATGCCGATCTACCAAGCTCCGGTGAACCTGGTACAACGTCAACGAAAAAGCATTCGAGAACAAGGATAAAACACCGTCATCCCCGCGCAGGCGGGGACCCGGACGAAAAGGCCAACATCCGTTTGCATCCGTGAACAACGGATGCAAGAGCCCATGAACGATGAATCTCTGGGTCCCCGCCTGCGCGGGGATGACGGACATTATTTCCTTAACGTTGGACTATTCACTTGGTTGTTTTTTTCAATCAAAAACTCTACAATGAACTCGTTGGTCTGGGTATGTGTGGGAATTTTTCCAAACACAATGACAACTGAAATCGTAGTAATGAACAAGTCGGCGGTCGTTTGGGCTGCCGACAAAGCCGTGACGGTTTGTCTCATCTTGTTTCAAATACACCAGGAATCTTGTCGTGAATTACGGAGCCAATTTCCGACTTTTTGTCGCATTGTTTCTATTCCTGATCGCCGTTCCGATGTCCGCTCGGTCTGCGGAACCCCAGGTCCCCGTGCTGCATCCGACGGCGCCGGACGTTCGTTGGATCACCGATCCGACCATCGGCCCGATGGCGACTCCGGCGATGAAATGGGGGGACGACTCGCGGAAATTTGCCAAAGACGGAACGCCGATCCCGTATTCAAAAGATCCGTCCGTTGTTCGGTTCAAAGACCGATATCTGATCTACTTTTCGCTTCCACCGTCCGATCGGGAGAAAACGTCGTACGGCTGGATCATCGGAATCGCTGAAAGTTCGGACCTCGTCCATTGGAAACGGATCGCGGCGCTCCCCCCGATGCAACAATGCGATGCCAAGGGACTCTGTGCCCCGTGCGCCAAAGTCTGGGGCGGCAAAGTTCACTTGTTTTATCAAACTTATGGAAACGGCAAAAGCGACGCCATCTGTTACGCTTCGTCGGAAAATGGTGTCGATTTCAAGCCGCATCCGGAGAATCCGATCTTCCGACCGTCCGGTGATTGGACCTGCGGTCGTGCCATCGACGCCGACGTGATCGCTTTCAATGGTAAACTTTTCCTCTACGCCGCAACTCGTGATCCCGACATGAAAATCCAGAAATTGGTGGTCGCCGTCGCCGATCCCGAATCGGATCTTGGTCCGAAATGCTGGACGCAACCGGTGGACGCTTCCATTCTCGAGCCGCAACTCGCATGGGAAACGAAGTGCATTGAAGCGGCGACCGTCTGCCAACGGGGAAACGCCCTGATCATGTTTTACGCCGGAGGATACAACAACGATCCGCAGCAGATCGGCGTCGCCAGGAGCACGGACGGCGTTCACTGGACCCGATTGTGGACGGTCCCGTTCCTTCCGAACGGCCCTGCAGGGTCATGGAATTCCTCCGAATCGGGCCATCCCGGCGTTTTTGTCGACGACGACGGCAAAACTTATCTCTTTTACCAAGGCAACCCCGATCGTGGTCGGTCGTGGAGCCTTTCTCACGTCGAAATTGCTTGGAACGACGATGTTCCGGCCGTCGTTCAGAAGTAGTACGCCGTCAACGCCAATTTTGTGAGTGCCCGTTTAGCCGGAACACCGAAGATGTCCGTGCTGCGCCAGGGGAAACGACAAGTACCAAGTTCATGAAATAGAGTTCGCCATCCCCACGCAGACGGAGACCCGGACGGTAGATTTACCATTCCGTTGCACCGCGTCGGCTTGATGTTGTGCAAAGGACTTGGAACGATCCCCCAACGTCGGGGCGACGACGGGGCCGAAGCCTATTGCCTGGACGGCTTGTCCCCTTCGCATTGACACGGCTCGCTTTCCCCTTAAAATGGAAGAGCGGCACGGTTTCGGCGCCGTCTGTTCTCTCGGTCCCCGTTCATAGGAGCTCTAATCTTGTTGCGTTCAACGACTTGCGGCGAATTGCGTTCTTCCCACCAAGGCCAAACCGCGATTCTCGCCGGATGGGTCGATTCCGTCCGCGATCATAGCGGAATTTTATTCATCAACTTGCGGGACCGTTACGGTCTGACGCAGGTCGTTTTTTCGCAAAATCTAGCCGACACCGTTCGGTCTCTGCACCCCGAAGACGTCGTCCAAGTCGAGGGAACCGTCCAGCTTCGACCCGAGGGGATCGTCAACAAGAAGATTCCAACGGGCGAAATCGATGTCAAAGCGGAAAAGCTCACCATTTTAAACCGAACGGCGGTCGTTCCGTTCCAACCGTCCGCCCCGGAAGTTCCCGCCGAGGAAACACGACTGAAATACCGATATTTGGACCTCCGCCGTCCCGCGATGCAGAAAACGCTGACGCTGCGGCACCGAATCTGCAAGGTTGCCCGGGATTATTTCGACGAAAACGGTTTCGTGGAAGTCGAAACGCCGATGCTCGGCAAGAGCACGCCGGAAGGAGCCCGGGATTATCTGGTTCCCAGTCGCGTCGCCCAAGGGCAGTTTTACGCCTTGCCGCAGTCGCCGCAACTTTATAAGCAAATCCTGATGATCGCCGGATACGACCGGTATTTTCAGATCGCCCGCTGCTTTCGGGACGAAGACCTTCGTGCCGATCGACAGCCGGAGTTCACGCAGCTCGACCTCGAAATGTCGTTCGTTGACGCCGAGGACATCATCGGAATGATCAGCGGTTTGGTCGTTCGTTTGATGAAAGACGTTTTGGAGCGAGATGTAAAGCTTCCGATCCCAAGAATGTGTTACGACGAGGCGATGGAGCGGTTCGGACACGACGCGCCGGATCTCCGTTTCGGTATGGAGCTGATCGACCTGACGGACATTGCGAAGGAAGTCGAATTCCGCGTTTTCCGGGGCGTCGCCGATTCCGGCGGTCGGGTTCGGGCGATCAACGCCAAGGGAGCGGCGGAAAAATATTCCCGCAAGGACATCGACGGTTTGAACAATTGGGTGATCGAGCAGTTCGGAGCAAAAGGGGTTGCGTGGTTGAAAGTCGACGCCGACGGTAAACTCGCCGGACCGATCGCGAAGAATTTCACGGAGGAACAGCTCGAAAAAATCGCACAAAAACTCGGCGCGGAGAAGAACGACTTCCTTCTTTTCTCGGCGGACACGTTTTCCGTAACGTGCAAGGTGCTCAACGGCCTGCGGCGTCGGCTCGCGGCGGAACTCCAATTGATCGATCCGAACGAGATGAATTTCTGCTGGATCGTGAAGTTTCCGATGTTCGATTGGGACGCCGAAGGCGGTGTTGCTGGGGAGGGGCGTTGGATCGCAATGCATCATCCTTTCACCGCCCCGCTCCCGGAAGACCTCCATCATTTAGCCGGTACTCCGGGCTCCGACCCCGGGGCGATTCGAGCCCAAGCATACGATTTGGTGCTCAACGGTTTCGAAGTCGGCGGCGGCACGGTCCGAATTCACGATTCGGAAACCCAGTCGAAGGTGTTCGATTTGCTCGGCATGTCGTTGGAAACGGCGAAGCAGCAATTTGGCTTTTTGCTGGAGGCGTTGCAATTCGGTGCCCCGCCGCACGCCGGAATCGCGCTCGGCTTGGACCGTTTGGTGATGCTGTTCGGCGGTTTGGACAATATTCGTGACTGCATTGCGTTCCCGAAAACGGCGAAAGCCGCCGACCTGATGACCGGCGCCCCGAGTCCCGTCGCCCAAAAGCAACTCGACGAGTTGGCGGTTCAAATCAAAGGGGAAAAGAAGTAATAGAGAGAGGCAATAATGAGAGGCGTTGCGTGGTTTTTCTTCATTGCCAGCTTTGGACTGTTTTTGTCTTCCCTCACGGGGGATACCTTTTGCGTGGGCAATAAAAATAACGGAGCATGTCAACACACTCCGGGCTCGTTGCTCCTCCTTATCGGGTGGTTGGGCGTTTTGGTAGGGGGCGCAGGGCTTACTTGGCTTGCCAACCCTTTTCTGGTGGTGTCGTGGCTGACCTTTTACAGGGAGCCAAAGATTTCCCTCCTGTTCAGTTTTTTCGCCGTCGTTGCCAGTGGCTCTTTTCTGCTGTTTTCGGAAATCATCACTGACGAAGCGGGGCATTATGGACCGATCATCCATCGCCATATCGGCTATTGGCTCTGGCTTTCCAGTACGATTGCAATGCTGGTGGGGAGTGGAATTCGGATGGCGTTCCCGAAGGTTGACAAAGTAACGCCTACATCTGCGACGCTCGGGGAGACGCCCAATATAAAATGAACGAAGGGAACCGTACGCAATTTACTTCGCCCTCGCCTTTATTGTTGTCGAAACAGTTTATCTGCTTGGGTCGTTCCGCCTGCGGAAAGAGAAACTGTCGTGACCACAGGTCACGGCTCGTAAAATAACGTTATGCTTCAACCGCCCGCTTCACCGTCGATCACGCCGGACGCCGCCCTTCAGCTTGTGCAAGGATTGGCGGCGCTCCCCGAATCAATCGTTCTCGTTTACGATTCGAGCGGCGTGATTACCTACAGCGGCGGCGGCGGACTCGACGCCGTCAGCCGTTTGCCGGGAAAAGGAGTCGGATGCAGTGCTTTCGATTTTGTCGGCGAGATCGGTCCCACCGCCGACGCCTACCGCAAAGCCTTGAACGGCGAACTCGCCGAGATTTCCTCCTGGTATAACGGACGTTATTTGAGAAACCGCCTGTTCCCGATCAAAAACGCCGACGGGTCGCCCAACGGGGCGATTTCGCTCATCGACGACTTCACGACGCAGGAACTGACGCAGATGGAACTCGAAGAGAGCGAAAAACGGTTCCGCGAACTCTTCGAAGGCACGACCGAAGCGATGGCGATTATCCGCAACGGTTTCGTCGTCATCGTCAACAAGGCGGCGTCGGAGCTTTTCCGTTACAAACACGACGCCGTGTTCGGCCTGCCGCTGTTCGATCTTCTCGAACGGTTCGAATCGATGACGGACGCCTCGAAAAACGCCCTGCTCCCGGATCGTTTTCTCCGAATCGCTCACGACGCCGCCGAGGGAACGCCACAGCATTTCGAAACCGAACATCTCATCGACGGGCAGGTCCGTTTTATCGAACGAAAACTTAGTCCGACGTCGATCGGCGGCACGCCGCACCTGATTCTTTCGTCCCGCGACATCACGATCGAGCACGAAGCCCGCCGCCACGAACAGCTGTTGTCGGACATTTTCGACAACATGCACGACGGCCTGCTCATCATGGACGAAAACCTCGTCGTCCAGCGGGCGAACAAGACGATGATGCGCGAGGCCCCGAACATCAAGGTCGGTGAAACGACCTGTTTCGAGGCGGTTGCCGGGCAGGGAAAGCCGTGCGGGCACTGCCCTTGCCTCCAAACGCTGCAAGACGGAAAACGTCACGAAAACACGCATTTCAACCCGGAACTCGGCGAGTGGTACGACATTTCGAGTTATCCGATCCGGGATCCCATCTCCGGCAAGATCGTCCGGGTGCTCGAATTCGTCCGCAATATGACCGAACAAAAAACGCGGGAGATTGCGCTGGAACAACGTGAAAAACTGTTCCGCGCCGTCCTCGACTCTTCCCATGACGGGATTTTCGCGAACTCCGATTCGAACGATTCGAAACATCTCAATCCCCGCCTCATGGAAATGTTCGACGGGCTCGAAGAGATGTTCTACTCGCCGTCACTGGAACGGATCCGCGAGTTCTACGAGCAAATCACCTTGAACGCCGACGATTCCCTGCAAGCGATCAAGGACTTGCGAGCGACTCGCCGGCCGCAGGAAGGCGAAGTGCGATTGCGCGACGGGCGGATTTATCGTTACAGCAGCATCGCCGTTGAAACCGGCCTCGGGCCCCACGGGATCACACGCATTTGGAACTACCACGACATCACCGAGGAACGTCGCGCCGAAGAGGCGCTCCGGCAACGGGAGTCGCTCCTCAATGCGATTCTCGAAACGTCGGAGGACGCGATCATTGCCGTGCCGGACGGCGGACTTGTCAGTCACGTTAATGCGTTGGCCCGCAACATGATCTCGCTCTGGCATTTCGACGGCGACGATCCGACGACGTGGACCGCCGACGCGCTCAATATGTCACTGGTTCGTCAAATTGTCAACAAGGAAATGTTCATCCGCATGGCAGGGCAGTTCCACCGGGACAATCAGCCGTGCGATTGCGTCGTCTTTTCGCGGGACGGCCAAGTGTTCCGGATTCGTGGTTCGGCGGTCTTCACCGGCGCCGACCCAAAAAACGTCACACGAATATGGCGATGCGGCGACATCACCGAATCGTGGACCGCCCAGGAAAGAATCCGGCAGAGCGAAGAGCAATATCGCATGCTCTTCGAGTCGATGATCAGCGGCTTCGTGCTGCTCGACGTACGCCGTGACGATGCGGGAAACGTCGTCGACTTCCGAATCGCCGAAATGAACCCGGCATTCGAAGCGGCGCTTGGCGTTCCGAAAGAACAATTGATGCAAACCTCGGTCGTTAAGATGTTCGACGGCGTCAAGGTTCTTTCCCATGATTTCGGCGATCGTTGGTGGAGCGGCATCGAACAGGTTGCAAACACGGGAAACGCCGGCATTTATCATGCTTTCGTACCGCAACTGGGAAACACGCCGTACCAGGTGGTGATCATATTTCGGACGAGAGAGAATCAGGTCGGTCTGCTGTTGAACGACGAAACGGTTCAAGTCGAATCGGAAAAATCGCTCCGGGTGATGCAGACGACGCTCGACCACCTGTCCGATCCGGTTGTTCGGTTGTCGACGGACGGTTACATTATTTACGCCAACCAGTCGGCGGTGCATCAGTTGGGCTTTGAGCCGCCGGATTCGCCGGTAGGACACGCCGTCTGGGAGTTCGACATGAACCTCCCCTCCGATCAATGGGACGGCTTCATGGCGAATCTCCGTGAACAAGGAAATTTGCGGTTCGAAACGGTTTTACGCGCCATCGACGGCCGGGTTTTCCCGTCGCTCATCGTCGTCGACCTCTTGGAGCAGAACGGCATGGAATTCATTGCGTCCTGCGTTCACGACATGTCGGAGCAGACACGACGCATCGAAGCGGAACAGGCGTCCCTGGCGAAGAGCAAGTTCCTCGCCCATATGAGTCACGAAATTCGGACGCCGCTCAACGGCGTGATCGGAATGTCCGACCTGCTCCTTGGCACGGCCCTGAATCCGAAACAACGTGAGTACGCCGAACTTGCCCGCGCTTCCGGACGGTATCTGTTGTCGTTGATCAACGACATCCTTGACTTCTCGAAGATCGAGGCGGGAAAACTCGAAATCGAAATTCACGAATTCGATCTCCCCGAACTGATCGAGTCGGTGCTCGGAATCCTGGCGGCGCGAGCCCACAACAGCGACCTGGAACTTTGCGGACTCTTCCTGACCGACGTTCCGCGCAAAGTGTACGGCGACTCCGGACGGATCCGGCAAGTGTTGGTCAACATGCTCGGCAACGCGGTCAAATTCACGGAACGCGGCGGCGTCAAACTCGCCGTGTCGGTCGACGATTGGTCGGAAGAGGAAAACCCGTCGATGTGTACGATCCGGTTTGAAGTGACGGACACCGGCATCGGCATTCCGAGTGAACGAATGAATCGGCTGTTCGGCTCGTTCTCGCAGGTCGACTCGTCATTGGCACGAAAATTCGGCGGCACGGGACTCGGCTTGGCGATCTCGAAGGAATTGATCCATCTCATGGGAGGGGAAATCGGTGTCGCAAGCGTCGAAGGAAAAGGGTCGACATTCTGGTTCACGATTCCGTTTTCCTGCAGCGAAAACAAGTGGGAAGGTGGGGTATTCCGAAACGCCGGGAACGAGTTGGCTCATCAATCCGCGATCATCGTCGAAGGAAACGATTTATTGCGAAGCGCCTTGGCCGATCAACTCGGCGTCTGGGGAATGGAAGTCGTTCCCTTTGCGACCAGGACGGCGGCGCTGGACGGTTTGAAATCGACCCCCCATTATCGTTTCGCAATCGTCGATGAAACGACCGATGACAAGGACGGAATGGAAATCATTGCCGCGATCAAAGCGAATCCGGAGTGGGCGCAAGCGTCGATCATCCGTTTGATTTCGTTGAGCAAAGACGGCAGCCTCCTGTCGAGCCGTGAAGACGGCAACGTCGCCAAACACGTCGGCAAGCCGATGTTCGGCGTGTCGCTGTTCAACACGATCATCGCCGTGGCGACCGGAGCCGAAATCGTCGACAGTGAATCCGAAGAAGAAAAACGAGCGCGTCGCCGCAATGAATGGAATGACGAGCAATCGTTGAACAAGGCGCTCGGACAGTTCGCCGCCGCCGGAAAAGTCGACGACTCCGTTCCTGAAACGAAAAATGCCCCGTTCATCCTGGTCGCCGAAGACAATCGCGTCAACCAGATCGTGGTCGGCGAAATCCTGAAACAGGCGGGCTTCCGTTTCGCCTTGGCCGGCAACGGTCGCAAAGCGGTCGACGCCGTCGCTGAAAAATCGTACGATTTGATCCTGATGGACTGCCAGATGCCGGAAATGGACGGCTTCCAGGCGACCCGGCTCATTCGACGCATGGAAGAGCATCTTGAACCGAAAGCGGTCGCGCATCAAGGACGAATCCCCATCATCGCGCTGACCGCCAACGCAACGAAGGGGGACCAGGAACTCTGCCTCGACGCCGGAATGGACGCCTATTGCAGCAAACCGATCGACGCTCCGCAACTCGTCGCCGTCGTCAAAAAATGGTTGGTGAAACGATAATTTCTTTTATCGCCACGGAAACAGCTTGGACGGCCCCGACTTCGGTTTGGGAATGTATTCGGGCTCCTCGACGGGCTCTTCCCCTTGATTCTGTTGGATCGCGTTCCGGAATTCCGGCACCATGATCCGCGTAAACGTCAGGTCCGAGATCGGTCCCTGGACGCTCAACTGGATGATCTGGTCTCCGGCGATCCCGAGCACTTCGCTCACGATGGGAATCTGCGCCCGCCGACTGCCGAGCCGCGTTTTCATGATCAAATCGACGGTCCGCGTATCCAACCGCATGGTTCCGTTTCCTTTCAGGTTGAACGCGCTGCCGTCGAAAATCAACGGATCGAGAACGACGTTGTTTCCTTGAATCCGGAAATCGACGTCCGCCGAACTGAACGCCCCCGACTTCTGATCGACTTCCCGAATGCTCAATTCGCGGAGCAGTTTCATCATGTTGGGAAGTTCGTAGACATTGGCGTTGCGCAATTGAATCCGGCCGCCGCCGCCGAGCGTTTCCATTTTCCGCCCTTCGCCGTTCAGGTTGATTCTTGCGTTGAGCGTTCCCTCGACGTTGCGGGCGTTCGGCTCCAGTTCCCGAACGAGTTGCGCCAAACTGACGCCGATCAGGTCGGAACTGATGCTGTACGATATTCCATTGCCGAGCAAAGCGAGACCTTCGGAGATGAACGCCCCGTCGAAAACATGGCCGGTGATCGGGCGGGCCGCCGGGGCGCCGACGAACCACGGCGAATGACGGAAGGCGTTCAGGATCGTTTGCGTCTCCGGATTGGAAACCGCCGCCGGTTGCGGAAGCGTTTTCAACGCCGGTTGGCCGATGTAAATTTGCTTCTGTCGTCCGTCGTAAAAGAACGGGCCGACGACGTCGGTCGCCTGGCAGTCGAACATCGTTACGGAATCAAGTTTCAGTTCACCGGCGAGGAGCATGTCGTTTTCGACCGAGATTCCCGACAATTGGACGGTTCCAAAGACGTTTTTGACCGGCGTCCCGAAATCCATGCTGTTTTGGTGCATTCGCACCCCGAAATTCCAGGATGTCCGAAGCGGGGCGAGAGAATTCGTTTTCGAAAATTCGGCCGTTCCGTGAATATTGACCGGTTTGCGGAGCTGCAGATTCTCGAAGATCGTCTGCAAACTCGCCGGCAGCGCATCGCGCAACTCCCGATTCGCCGGAAGCTGGTCGATCATGAGCGGGTTAATCTGGATGGTCCAACTTCCGTCGGGGGAAAATCGGCAACGGAAATTCGAGTTGAACCGCGTGTCCTGATTGTTGCCGCCGAAATTCTCCGCATAGAGGAATCCGTCGTTGTAATAGACCGTCCCCTGGACGTTGTCGATTCGGTACGGAAAATGCTTCGGCGTGATCTGCAATCCCGGGCACGGGATTGCGCGGAATTGAAGGTTCAGCTTGCTTTCCCGCGTCCGAAATCGAACTTGGGCGTCGAGATCGACTTTCCCTTTCGCTTGGATTCCCGCCAGGATTTCCCGATGGTTCGGATCGAGAATCGCATCGTTAAGCTGTCCGTCGATCGGCAGACCGCGTGCTTCGATTCCCATGAGAAATTCGTAATCGCGGCTTCCATTCGGCAGCGTCAGCGGTTTGAGATGTCCGTTGCATTTGACCGCCGCGGATTCGTTCGTTCCGACAAGATTCCGGAACGTCCACGAATCGCCGTCCAGTTGCAACCAGCCGTCGATTTCCCGCAGCGCGTACGGAAATTTTTCGTACTGGACCGCGACTTTTTTCAGGGCGATCGAAAAATGTTTTTGTAGCGGAATATCTCCCGGCGGCAGCACCAATTGAAGATACGCCGCGATCTTCCCCGCCGGATGCAACGATTGAACGATGTTCCGATGTTGCGCCGGAATCGTTTTCATCAGTTTCTCGTCGATGGGAACGTCTTCCCCCCAAATTTGTACCTGCCCGGCAGGATCGACGAAAACATTCTCATATTCGCCGAGCACCTTGACGACCGTCGGTTCGCCGTGCCGTGTGACGAGATTGAAACGAATCTTTCCCGCCGCGTCGATATTCAAGTCGCCGATCAGGCGTTCGACGGCGTACGGAAATTCATGAAACGTGAACGCAAGATCCGCAAATCGGAGATTGAGATGCTTCGGTTTCCATTGACCGTCGACCAGCGCGATTTCCGCGTCCAGATCCGTGACACCGGCGTTCGAAAAACGGTTCAACAGTATTTGCGTCCGTTCGTTGAGCAGCGGATAGATCGCGTGAACGAAAGCGTCGTCGAACGCCAGACCCGTGATGTTGATCGAAAGATTCGTCGAACGACGCTGTTTGAGCCCCTCTTGCCGCAGGGAAAGAACGAATCGGGCCGCCTCCGCGATGCCGGTCAACTTTTCGAGGACGAATTCATCGTCCGTCAGCCGGAATTTTCCGCTCATCTCGGAAAGCGTGCGGTCGAGGTCGTCGATGTCGGCGCGACCTTGGGCGAGGGTTCCATCAACGGCGAATCGGCAACCGAACGGCGCTTGAGCGTCCTTGACGGCGGAAAAATTCAGGTCAAACCGCCCCTGGAACGAATTGATCGTTTTCCGTTTCCGTTCATCGAGCCGCAATGTTTGGTTCTGCGGGACGAACGCCAAAAGATTTCCCGGACAGTCAAGGCTGACGATTTTTCCCGAAACTCCCCAATTACCCGTCTCCGGATCAAAATTGCCCGAAGCGGTGAGCTGGCGGAGAAAATCGCTTTTTCCCTTCGCCGTCATCGTCCAATGGGTCGGCGTCGGATTGTTCAGGTCGATCACCGAGTTGGCGTCCATCGGACGGGGCGGCGTCAGCGTGATGTCGAGCCCGCTGATTTTGACCGGTTCGAAAACATGATCGGTCAAGTCGTCATAGAGAAGCGTCCCGTTCTGAATGTTGACCGGACAAGGGGATTCACTCTCTTTTTTTTGCTTAAAATACCGAAGCTCCTCAAATTGCCCGTTTTCATTCCGCGTCAACTTGATGATCGGATTCTTGATGATGAGGCGGCGACATGCGAATGTTTTGTTGAAAAACGCTTGCAGCGTGACAGGACATTCGATGAAAAGCTCCTCGGCGATGAGAATCGGTCGCTCCGGGAGGCCGGGAGAGGAAGGGAGCGACAATTCGAGCTGTCGGATGGTAATTCCCTTCGATTCGGCCAGTTCCACAGAGCTGATTTCGACGCAGAGCTCGGGAAATCGCTTTTGGAACTCGCGGAGAACATGCAATTTGATCTGCGTGTTGAGCTGCTGCAATGCGCAGACGACGCCGATCGCCGTCAAAACGACGCCGATGAAGAGTCCCCAGCGGACGCAGAACCAGATTGCACTGAAAAATCGTTTCAAGAGAGCATTCCTTGCGCCGCATGATACGATTTTTCGCGAAACAGGTCAAGAATGAATTCCGTCCGAATCGGGACAACTAATACTGGAGTTCGACCAAAGTTTCACCGCGTCGAAAATTCAGAAAATACTCAAAAACGTGCCCTTTTTCGCAGAGGAAGCTCAACCGACAGTAGGATTGGTGGTCGATGTCGGAGATCAACGGCTTGGCGTCGACACCGGTCAGGGCGGTAAAGGAATATCCGCAAACGGGACATTTCAGTTTCGTCTCACCGGCTTGAACGTCTCGTTCCAAGTCGAATTTCGGCTGTTGCTTTTCCATGGCTCGGTCCTCCGGGTTCGGGGCTCGGTTCGTCTCTCAGCATTATAGCACCCGACGGCAAGACGGCAATCGAGAGAAACGCGGCGTCTGAAAATGCGCGAGTATCGGCTCAATGGGGAGACTATTTCTTCGCGGCCTTTTCCTTGACTTTCTTGAGAGCGGCCTTGGCGTCGTCGTTGTTCGGTTCCACACGCAACCACATTTCGTAGTATTTGATCGCGTTTGGATAATCGTCCTTGCCGTCGTACACGGAGGCGAGCGCCGCCATCGGACCGCTTGCACGGGGATCGACTTTCGTTCCTTCGGTCCAATATTCGATCGCTTTGTCGGTCTCTCCTTCCGAGTGCGCGATTTGACCGAGTCCATTGATCGCCGCGACGTTCCGCTTGTCCAATGTCAGGCAGGTTTCGAACGCTTTCTTCGCTTCAGCTCCTTTTCCTCGAGCCCACTGCGTCCAACCGAGTCCCTGCCAGGCGTTCGCATTCTTCGGATCGAGTTCCGTCGCCGCAACAAAGAGCGGTTCGCCGTCCTGGGAATTCCCCTGCAAGAAGCATTGCCAACCTTCCTGCGCCTTTTTTCGTGACGCCGCCGCGTCGGATTTTTTAGCGAGTTCTTTGAGGAATGATTTGACTTCTTCTGCGGTAACGACGCCGTCTTTGTTGATGTCGAGTGTTTGAAATTCTTCCTTGATCTTTTCTGTAACCGGTTTGCCGTTGGCATAATCTTCCAACGACAGCCGACCGTCTTTGTCCTTGTCTCGCTCCAAAAACCATTCCGGAACACGATCCAACGGTTTATCGTAAGCCGCAAGCGCCATGAGGTTGTCGGGCAAGGAATCCGTCGCCGCCGCATCGGTTTTTCCCGTCTTCGGTTTCTCTTCCGTCGCCGACGCTCCGGATTCCAAGGTTTCGTGACCGACGTACTTTCCCGTTTTATCGAACGTAAATCGTTGTTCGATTACTTTTTTGTCTTTGTTCCAGATCGTCGCTTCGTATTGGTAATCAATCGAAAATGTTCCATCGTCGTTCGTTTTCATGTCCCCCCACTTCAGCGTTTTGCGGGAGGTGATGTCCCGAAAGTTTTCACTGAAGAATCGTTCGACCCAACTTTTCAAAACCGGTTGCGTCATGTTTTTCGGAACGGCTTCCTCTTTCTTTGCAACAACTTCCTTCGAGAGTTTTTTGACGTCGACGAACTTGCCGGTTTTGTCGAACGTGAATTGGTCTTCGATGACGACGTTTTCCTTTCCCCAGATCAGGGCGTCGTATTTGTACGTAATCGAGACGTTTCCCTTCTCGTCGGTTTTCGGATCCCCCCATGCCAGGGATTTCCGCATCGTGATGTCACGATAATTGTTCATGAAAAAATCTTCGACGTACCCCATCCATTTCGCTTTGTCGGCGGAAATCGGCGGCTTCGGCTCCGCGTAACTCGTCAGGCAGAACGCTCCGAGTACGAGGAAAACAATGCAAGCTGTAAGGCTGCGCAGCAACGTCGGCGTCCGGTGGAATTTCATCATGGTCAATCTCCTTTCAAGGTTGGAACGGGTTTCGACGACACATAAAGAGCCGGGGGTGGAGCGTACTCGCGTAACTCCCGGATTCGTTCTACAAGGATGCAACTCGATCATCATATCAACCAACGAACGTCCATAGTCCCGACGTTCTTTTTGTTCGAGAATCGTCAGCACGCGGTCGTCGCAGGCGGTTTCGCAATCGAATTTGAGAAAACGTCCGAGAATCCAGAACAGCGGGTTGAACCAATGAACGGCGAGTGTCAACGTCCAGAGCCACGCCAGCCAGATGTCCCCCTGTTTCAGGTGAACGAGTTCATGCAGTAACAGGAATCGGATCCGTTTTTCGCTTTCCTCGGAGCGTTGTTCGATGAGCGACTCCGGAATCAGGATGCGTGGTCGCACCGCTCCGACGAGGCACGGCGTCGGAACGTACGGCGACACGATCAACACCGGCCAGGCTGCGAGCTGAAGCGATTCACGGCAATCGAGAAAAATGGTTTGCACCCAATCGGGAACGGCGACCGGATTTTTCGTTGCGCGGCCGATGAGTGTCCGATTCCGCCAAACGGCGACGGCGATCAGCATGAGGAAACCGACAAGCCAAACGGTGAACAGTAGCATATAAAGCGTACCGTCATTTCGAGCGGTGCGAGAAATCTCACCTGTTGTTTGCGGTTCAACGCTTAAGTTTTTCGAGAAAGCGTTTTCCAGAAGGGGTGAGATTTCTCCCTGTGCTTCGCTTCGGTCGAAATGACGATTATGTGTTACTACATTCTCATAATACGTCAACATCCGTATCGGATGGTACGCCGTCGGCAGCGTGAACGGAACGAGGGCTTTGACAATCAAGAGCGTCCAGAGCAACCGCCGCGCACCGGGACCAAGTAAACGACCACCGAGTGTCCGGACCGCGAGGATCAACAGCACGCAAATCAGGAGTTCCGTGAAATAAACGGACAAATCGGGCAGGCTCATATATTCCTCCCCTCTCCTTGGGGAGAGGGCCAGGGTGAGGGGCGTTCGGCGTAGTTCAACTGAAACGAATAAGCAAAACAGAAAAGTGTGACGTTGATTTTCTTGGACTTTTTCCTTGATTTCAAGCACAGAGCCCCTCACCCTAACCCTCTCCCGGGGGGAGAGGGGACGGCATATTGGACTTTTCACGGTGCTTGGGCGTCTCCAAAAGTTTTCGTAACCGCCTGACGTCTTCCGGACTAAGTTGCTCTTCTTCAAGAAAATGGGCGATCATCGAAATCGGATTGCCGTGAAAAAAGCGATCGAGAAACGACTTGCTTTCCAGCCGCAGGCAATCGGTGCGTGGAACGACGGGTTCGAAGACGAGCATTCCATGGATTTTGCGACGGGAAACGGCTTCTTTTTGTAACAGTCGATCGAGAAACGCACGGACCGTCTTGACGCTCCACGGCGTGTCGGGCGGCATCCGTTCGAAAATTTCGGCGGCGCTCAGCGGCGACTCGGTCCAGAGAATTTCCATGATCTCCCATTCGGACGGCGGTATTTTCATCGGTTTCGGCATGTGCTTCTCCTTTGCTTTCAAAATACATCAAATGCTTTCCCTTGTCAACAACGATTTCCTTGTTTTCATCAAAAAACGGGAACACAGCTCCCGGCTCGTTGTGCGAGAAATCATTTCACGCGGTCGGTTTCACGGAATCCCCGGTGGGTAACACGCGGTCGGCGGCGGTTCGGCCCGCTTCAAACGGATCGCCGACGGGGAGCGCGGCGTTGTCGAAACTCTCACCCGTATGGAGATGCAGCGTCTGCGTCGGATGCGCGAAACGAACGTCCATCGTCTTCGCCAAGCGAAGAATGTTGCTCAGAATGTCGGCCCGTTCACGCCTTTCCGTTTCGGTATCCGGGCAGATGAAAAAAATCGTGATGATGATCTCGATCGCCGACGGCTTGATTTCGTTCAAGTGTACGGAAATGTGGTCCTGCCGTATCGCCGGATTTCGACGGACGATTTCGCGGATTCCCTCGCAAAATGCGGCGATCCGATCCGGATCGGTGTCATGGTACAGATTCAGGAATGTCCTGTAACGCCGATAAATCCGCTTTCCCATGTTGTCGATCACGGCGGTCGTCAATTTAGTGTTCGGAATCGTCACGATCGAATTGTAAAAGGTCCGAATCCGCGTGCTGCGCATTCCGACCGCTTCGACGGTTCCCTCGATTCCGTCGGTGACAATCCAATCGCCGATCGTGAACGGGGCGTCTATCAACACGGCAAACGAGCCGAACAGATTCGCGACCGTTTCCTTGGCGGCCAGCGCGATCGTGACGCCGCCGATCCCCATGCCGCTGATCAGTCCGATGACCGGCAAATCGAACGCCGACGCCAACGAAACCGCTCCGATGGCGAGAATCGTTCCCTTCATCGTCCGCGAGAACAGGGGAACGACAAGGTCGTCGAACAGCGAATGCGCCGCCTTGAGCCGACTGTGGATGATCTCGGAGACAAGATCGACGAGTTTCAGCAGAATCAGCACCGACATGGCGACCACGAAGATCATGCAACCGTAAAACGCCCACGTCGTCCATTCCGGCTCGCGAACATTCATGATGTAAAGCCGATACCAGGCAATCACCATCGCGATCGACGCCATCTGCCGCAAGACGATCGTCGCATGCCGGGACACGTTCCGGTGCATCATCCGTGTGTAGGCAAGCGTCACCAGATACAACGTCCAAAGGACGATCATGTAAACAAGGATTCCGACGATGAATCCGCCGACAAGCATGGTCCATTGCAGGTACGACATTTCGCCCCAAAGATGGAACATCCAAGGGGGGACCCGACTCGTCAGAAATCGGTTGCGAACCGGCGGATCGCCGAGAACGTCCTTGAAAAGCGTGTTCGTTTGCTGTGTCGCCGAAGGGGCGAGTTGCCAAAATCCGTGGACGTTCTTAACGAATTCCAGCTCGACCGTCAACCCCTTGGCTGTCGTGAACGGATAGGTCGCCAAAGTCTTGTCCGAGGGAAAGTCGCGGGAATCGACATCCTGGAGTCGCTCGATGATATAGGACCATTTGTACAAATAGTCCCGCTGCGTCGCTTCGGTGATGTGGGCTTGGGGGCTGAACGCCATGCAGAACTTCGCGGTCTTGAAGTTCCGTTTCTGGACGCAAATTCGCATATAGAAACGGAACAGCTCCTTCGGATTGCGAATGTTCTCGTATTGAACGAAGAACTCCTGCAGCTCTTCGAGTTCTTCGAGACTCGCCGAGGTTTCATGGTGGGGTGCCGGCGTCTCGGCAACGGTCGGATTGTCGGGCGAGGAATTTTGCGGGGTTTCCGTCGGCGTTTGAGCGTGGACGAAAAACGCCGGACTGCCGTAAAGAATCGGCAACGCCAAAACGATGAAAATACTGCGAATCATGAACGAAAAAAAGAAAGTCGACAAAAAAACCGGGAGCACAGCTCCCGGCTCGTTGGTGTGGTGCGTTGAACCGCGATAAAACGGTTCGGAAATTCATCGGGAATCACCGTTGTGGTACGGCGGCAAATCGTTTTGCGGCGGCGGAAACTGGTTGTTCTGCGGTGGATACTGGTTCTGCGGCGGATACTGATTCGGTGGTGGATACCCGCCGTCATGAGGAACCTGCGGCTGCGGCTTTTTCAAAATAAGCCACAGGAACAAGCCGAACAACGGCCCGCTCAAAAGAATACCGAGAAGGAATCCGCCGAACAGGCAGGCAAAAAAACCGCCGATTCCCAAGCCGGTCTTTTGCTTCGAAATGCCGAGTGTCAAAATGATCACGGCCGGCACAACACTGACCAAAATGATTCCAATAGCGAAACCGATCATAAAACCGACTTGCTCCGGATCCATGTCACCGAAAAGTTGCATGATTCGCTCCTAATAAAGTAAAACGATGATGGGTCAGTCGGGAGCAATAACTCCCGGCTCCAAAACAACAGCCGGAATGGAGCCGCCGTGTTTAATTTTCCGGTCGGCGTAATGACGGTTAAGCGTTTGATACCGTCATTACGCTTCGCTTCATTCCGGCTTTTATTTTTAATGTCCGCAGCAGGGTTTCGGTTCGCAGCCCGGTTTGCGGAGCATCACGCGGCTGTCGGCGACGGAGCAGCCCTTTCCTTCGGCGTGGACGATCAACGGATTGATGTCGCATTCCACGATTTCCGGATGGTTGCAGACCATCGCGGACATCCGCAGCAGCGTGTCGGTCAGTTTGGCGATATCGCATTTCGGTGTGCCGCGATAACCGTCGAGCACTTGGAACGCCTTGATTTCGCGGATCATCCGTTCGGCGGAGACCTTCCAAAGCGGAGCCAGACGGAACGAAACGTCCTTCAACAGTTCGACCAGCGTACCGCCGAGACCGAACATCATGAGCGGGCCCAAGCCGTCGCGGTTGCAGCCGAGAATCACTTCGACCCCCTTGTCGGCCATCTGTTCGATCAGGATCGCGTCGATTTTCGCACCGGGAACATTTTTGGCGATGTTGGCGTAAATCTGATCGTATCCCTTCTTCGCCCCGTCGGCCCCTTCGATGTTGAGAAGAACACCGCCGGCGTCGAATTTGTGTTTCACGTCGGTCGACATCACTTTCATCACGACCTTCGAACCGATTCCGGAAACGATCTTCGCCGCTTCGTCCGCCGAATGAGCAACGCCGCTCTTGAGCAACGGCAGTTTGTAGCATTCGAAGAGCGCCCGGCAGTCGGCTTGCGTCATGTACTTTTCGGTGTCGCTGCCGAGGAAGTCGGCGATCACCTTTTGGGCCTTCGCAACGTCGCAGTCGGAATACGCAACGAATTCCCGCTGTCCGAGCTTTTGGAGTTCGACCAACTTGGTCGACGCGGCAAGCGCTTTCACGGCGTCTTCCGGGAACGCGTAGTTCGGAACGCCCCCCTTGACGAGGTTGTTGACCCCTTCGGCGACTTCGTCGACTCCCATGAACGCACCGACGACCGGCTTGCCGTGCTTCTTGACGATTGCCGGGAGCACTTCGCCGATCTTGTCGGTATCGGTCATCGACTGCGGCGTCAGGACGATCACTCCCATATCGACGTTCGGATCAGCCAGAACGGCGTCGACGGCGGCTTCATAACGGTCGCTGTGCGCATCGCCGATCACGTCGACCGGATTGTTCAGCGCGGCGGCTTCCGGAAGGACCGGCGGCTTCAGTTTGTCTTTCGTCGACTGTTCGAGCGTCGCCAATTTGAGTCCGGCGGCAATCGCGGCGTCGGTCGCCATGATACCGGGGCCCCCGGCGTTCGTGATGATCGCCAGCCGATTTCCCTTCGGAAGCGGTTGCGTCGTGTAAAGAGCGGCGTTGTCGAAGAGTTCCGCAATCGTGTTGACCCGTTGAATACCGCTTTGCTTGAAAATCGCGTCGTAAACGGCGTCGGAACCGGCGAGAGAACCGGTGTGCGAACTGACCGCCTTGGCCCCTTCAGCCGACCGGCCGGACTTCAGGCAGAGAATCGGTTTTCCTTTTTCCCAGAACGTTTTCGCGGCGGATTCAATGAAATCCTTGGCGTTGCCGATGTCTTCGAGGTACATCGCGATGACCTTCGTGTCCGGGTCGTTCGCCATGTATTCGAGGAGGTCGGTTTCCTTGATGTCCGCCTTGTTGCCGAAGCTGACGAACTTCGAGAAACCGATTTGGCGGGCTTCGGCATAATCGAGCACCGAGGTACAGAGGGCGCCGCTCTGGCTGATGAAACCGAGGTTGCCGTGCCCGCAAATTTTGGCGGCGAACGTCGCGTTCATTTTGAACTTCGGATCGGCGTTGATGACCCCTAACCAGTTGGGTCCGATCAACGGGATTCCCGCTGCTCGGACCTGGGCTGTGAGTTCTTTTTCACGTTCGGCGCCTTCGTGACCGGGTTCCTTGAATCCGGCGGAAATGATGACCATTCCCTTGACCCCTTTCGCCTTGGCTTCGTCGACGAGTCCGGGGACCGCCTTGGCGGGAACAATGAGAACGGCGAGGTCGACGTTGCCCGGAATGTC